>NZ_BAABCB010000019.1:0-197177 GCF_039538385.1 Winogradskyella damuponensis
GAATTATTCTAGTACTCTAAATGATTTATTCTCTTGTTTGAAAATAGCCGTTTCCAACTATATTCTTACGCTGTCAATTCAATATGTTAATGAACTTTTCTTTACTTTTACTTAACATTGTTTCGCTAAGCGGGTGCAAATATAAAACCCTTTTTTCATTCTCACAAACTTAATTTGAAAAAATATTATTTATTTTTTCAAAGTTAAATTTATCTGGAAATGAACGTCTGAAACTTGACTTGTTGTCTTTGTTTCGGGGTGCAAATATAAAACCCTTTTTCATTCCCACAACACCTTTTTCCTTTTTATTTTAATCTTTTTTTAATTGCCTTGAAACCACTATTTTAGAATCTCTCTTTTTTTGGTTTTATATAATAAGGAGTCTAGTAACCTTTAAACTCTTATAAAGAAACTCTACTATTAACAACTCTTATAACTATAACACATACATGAAGTAACCATATAAACAGCTGTCTTTATTAAGCACCTTATTAGATTAGACTATATAAGTAGGACTTATACATAATAATTCTCATATTATATAATTAAAAGTAAGTAAGTAAGTAAGTAAGTAAGTAAGAGTGGTACTAAACATACTTCTATTAATTAAAAAAAACGTCTTAGTCTTTTACAGAAAGAAATCCCATACTAATCCAAAACGAATAATGAAATCTCTATAGGGTTGATTCGGAGCCGAAAAATAATCGTATCCAGTAAATGAAGAATTAAAGTGTTCTGCTTTTAAGAAAATACGGGTTTGTCTCACTTTAGCATTAATAAAAAAGTCTAGCCTTGGAAAACCACCTAACTCAGTATTATTTTGAGTATAAAATTCTGCCAATAAAGGATCATAACCATTCATATTATAAGCTGTAAAGTAATTTAGAGTTATACCTGTCTGAAGCGTCATTGACTTTTTGAATAACTGATTGGTATAATACAAGGTGTTTCGAGTTATAAAATCTGGCACATTTAAAACATTATCATCACTAACTACGTTTTGATACATTATTGTATTATCTAATGCAAAATTGCCGACTTTAAATTCCTTCTGAAGTTTTAACCTTAAATATTGAAGTGGCTTATTATATTGCTTTGGTCTAATAACATTAACTTGATCTATTGTTTCCTCTAAATTAAAATAGGTGTAATTATCTATATTGGATATATCGAAATAAGCATTAAACAACTTTTGTGATTCTAAACTAAACTTTATCTGTTGTGTATTTACATTTTTGAAGTCATCAAAATTATACCAGTTATAATTGATATAGTCACTTTGATATAATAAATAGTTATAATTGGCAAGTCTAGAGTTAATTGTAATACCTCCAGACAGTGCTATATCTTCATTTAACTTCAAACTAATTGTTCCATCCAAAAAACTACCGACAAATGTGTCTGATAAATTTAAATTTCCACGCCCCGAAAGATTAAACCCTTTGTAAGCTTTTGAATATGTTCCTTCTATTCCTATAAAATTGGACACAATTCTATTAGGTATTGATTGCTGATTTGGAAATAACACAACACTATTATAACCATAATTAATATCTGTATAGTTTAATGCAAATCCAACTTGACCTAATGTATTATTAGAATAGCTTAGCCCAAGTGAAGTTCTAAAGTCTTCTAATGTTACTCTGTCATTAATACTATTAGAAAAAACATCTCCAAAGAAATCCGTCACTGCCACATCTTGGCTAAACTGAAAGAATTTGTCTTCAAAAGAAACTTTATTAATTAGCGAAAGTCTATTGTTACTTAAAGAATCCTTCTCTTTTGTAATTTTATAAGAGTGCTCAAAATAAAAACGCTTCCCTTCAAGCACGTTCTCTGCGTTCTCAAAATTAGGATCAAACACAGACCTGTCCAAAAACTCTTCATTACCTGAGGCAAAATTCTCAAGGTCCTCAGTTTTAATTCCACCATTTTCTTGATTTAGTAAATCTTGCATTACTATATATCCTTTGGCAGTATACCTTTTGTCTTTTGTGTTGTACTTTGAATTAAAACGAAAATTACCTGAACTGGTTAACGAATTTTGATACTTTCCTAACGATCTTAATCCTTTATATGCTAATGAAAAATTAAACTGCTTAGATAGATTAACTGTAAAAAAAGCATCTAAGAGCTGTCCTTGTTCAAAAGCTGTTTTATAGGTTAGGCGTGTCCAAGGTGTTGGAACTTCAAAAAATCTAATATCTTCATGTTCTAGATAGTTAAAATGCCTGGCTCTTGCTCCAAAACTAGGTTTGGTTTTATTTTCTGAAGCATCGAAACTAAGTGTATTATATGTTTGACCAATATTAGCAAAGGGCATTAAGCCAAAATTATCTTTCTGCAAGTAATTAAATTTGTAATCTTTTTTAATTGCTAACGTGGTATCAATGGGTATTGAATCTAGCTCATAATTAAATTGCAAATACATATCTACAGTAGCTACTTCCTTAAAACCTTTAGAACGGTTTGTTACGGTAGAATCCTTACCAAAATTACCCTGCGTATTTTGAGTCGTCTTTTCTTTAAGCTTAACCTGTGCTCCAAGACTAGTTACAAAAAGAAAAAAAACAAGTATGTAATAATATTTAATTTGCATTTAAGACTGTATCATTTTCAAACAAAGTAAATCATATTTTATTGTTTACAAATATAAAATTATACTTTACTTAACATAAAAAAGGCAGCACTGATTATTTGCCTTTAAAACAAATTGGTTGTTCTTTAAAAAGAAATGTATAAAATGTTCAATTATTAACTTCAGAGATATGATTTACATATATGAAACTGATGTACTATTTAAGATAATTATTTCACTAAATCTTAGAACAAATCAGTTACTATTTCTAAATTCCAATCTGCCACAAATATCTTAAACATTAATTTAACTCCTTGAATAATATTTTAAATTTCGTACTTGCTTTTAAAGGTCGTACAAATTTATATTTAGTATAAGAATCTTTATCTTCTTTAATTAATTACAGAATATGATTAGTATCGTTTCAACAATACCGATATTAAACTTACCATATCTATAATTTAAAACTAAACTATGGTTGGGTACAACAACATTTCCGTTATTAAAAAATTAAAAAACCAGAGAATATCAATTCTCTGGTTTTTTATAATTGAAACCTTAAACTGTGTAAACAACAGTTAGCACAGTTTTTTCTTTCTACATTTTTATTAATTTTTGAGTAAACACACCTGTTTCTGAAAACACCATAAGGTGATATATTCCTTTAGAAATTTGAGAAACATTAATCTGAGGTGTATTAGAATTAGACTCAAAATTACCTTCTAAAGCTACTCTTCCAATATTATCAATAATTTTATAATTTTTAAACTGACTTGTTGTACGACTTTTAATTGTAACTATATCATTAGCAGGATTTGGGTAAATCACAATATCAGTTTTAAGTGCATCTTGTTCTTCAACACTTAAATCTGTTAAGATACCTCCTGTTATTACAAGACTGTAATTTTGTGAGCCACCAGATAAAGTACCTTTATGAGTAATGGTTGCTGTATAAACGTCATTACTGATAGGATTATCTACTTTTATTTTTTCAAAATTATCAACATCATTTGTAGAATTTCTTGTTGCACCAGTAGAAGGACTAATAGGACTTAACTTCCAAGGAAAGTAATCTGTACCATCCATAGTTAATTTTACATCTAAATCGTTAACTAACTGAGCGGTTCTATTATTTTCATCATTATTTATAACTGTACCAACTGGTTCTGTCCAAGAAATTGAAACCTTCAACGGCTCATCACCTGTTGCCAATATATTGAAAGTTTTAGTTTCTGTATTGTTTATACTTGACTCCTCTATATGAGAATTAACTCCGTTATTAGTTATAGTTTCTACTGCTTTCTCTCCATTAGCCAAGCCCCATCCAAACCTATAATCTGGTCCAGGTGAAGATCCAGCTTCGTCAGCTGTGTGTAACAATAAACCTTTTGCTGTCGCAGCTAACATAAACTCTGAATTTACATCGTTATAATGCTGTTGCAATAATAACAATAGTCCTGTAATTGTAGGAGCAGACATTGATGTTCCTGAACTAAGACCATAGGCCGTATTACTTGTTTCAACAGTAGATCTTACATCTACACCTTGAGAAGAGATATCTGGTTTAATTCTACCATCATCTGTTGGCCCCCAATTACTAAATGTAGACATTATAACATCACTAGGACGTGTGTAATTAAGCACTTCTTGAACAGCTGCTGATGTAATTGAATTCTTTGAAGTAGAAAAACCGGTTAACAAATCGTATCCACCTTGCGAAGGATTATACAACACATAATCATCCCTATCATTACCTGCTGACACCACTGGTAAGTAATAAGGGTTGTTACTTGTTATTAAATCTAAATTAAACGAACTATTAATATAAGCACCAAATGCAGATACCGATAAGTTCTCTGCAGACAAACCATAAGAATGATTAGACACTAAAAGTCCTTCAGCGGCCTGTGTTGCCATTTCTTGTGAATCATTAGCACTATTAGCTACCAAAGCACTAGCTTCATAAGCGATACCTCTACCAAGGTTTCCAATAAAGTTCTCCCCAGAACTGATTATTGTTCCAGTAACGTGCGTAGCATGAAAAGTACTTGGACCACCACCATCAATGACAGTTAATCTCCCAACCAAATCAAGATGAAATGGAAGCGGATATCCATTTTGTGCTTCCCATACACCTGCAACCATGTTCTGCCCAGCTAAATCTAAGCCCAAAGAACCGCCTTGATATAACCTATCTACTTTCATAGTTATTGCAGCATGATTATTAGTAGGAACAATATACAAAAGCTCACCTTCTGGAGTTACATCCACCAAAGCATTTTCATCGATTTTAGCACGCTCTTCTGAACTAAGTGATTCTAAATATGCCTTAACGCGACGTTTTTGTTTTTGATATTCTAAACCTAGATATTCTATAACAGCATTTGTTTTTTCTTTATCATATTTAGAAGTGATTTTTGCAAATTCTTGCGAAGTTTGAGATGTACATATTGCTGAAATTAATGCAACAGCTACATAGAGATAATTTTTTTTCATTTTTTTTTTTTTTGAAGAATACTCTTTTAAACTAGGAAATACAAAGAGTAACGTACAAATATATGTTTAATTATTTATTATATAAAAATAAAGCTGTTAACAAATTTATAATAACGCCATAATATTTTAAACATAATTAAACAACAAAATAATTATATTAAAGCTGACTTAAAGATTAAATCAAACTAAAAACTACACTCAACGTAAACAAATTAAAAGAATTTTAAATATTACAGTTAATTGTAATATTTAAAAATACTCATAAAAAAAGCCCGCTAAAAGCGGGCTTTTTAATATTTAATTAATAATACAACTTACTCAGCAGCTGTCATTACTAAATCTACAGTAAAATCTGTTGTAAATACTCCTTGAGTTAAACTAATGATAAATACATCATTACAACTATCATAAGTACCAGTTCCACCATCTGGAGAAAGAGGATCATCTGAGATAAGATCTACAGTTAAATCATCATTAACAATGATAAATCCTGGATAAGGATATTGCCCATTTAAGCTATCATCTCCTGTAGCCCAACCAACAAAGTTTGGTCCCCAAGTAGACGCTAATGAATATTGGTTAGGTCCAACTAGAGTAAAATCTACCGTATGAGAAGGAGCCGCACCACCAAGAGCTGATACATCAACATTATAGCTATCAGCAATAACAATAGGACAAGGTGTAGAAACTCTATAAGTTGTGATACTCTCATCATCAACACCTATAGTTACCCCATTTACATCTACTGCAGTTAAAACTACATCAAAAACAACAAGATCAGTTAAATCTGCTACATTTTCAAAATGTAAATCAATACTCTTTACTCTAGTATTACCATTAGCTCCAGAAGGATCAGGTGTAAAAGTTAAAGTATCGTCAGTTGTTAAAATAGAAGTATAATCACCTTCTACTGCCTGAATTGTATAAGACACATTTAAGCCATCTTTATACACAGGAACACGTAGGCTAACAGGTAATGATAATGTTTCCGTAGCAGCAGAGATAGTCGTTCCTGCATTAGGAGTTGCAAACTCTACCCATCCTGTTGTAGGATCATCAGTCGTGAAATTTTCAGAAAAATCATCGTCTCCACAACTGAATGCAAAAACAAGAAGTAATATTGGTAATAATTTTATTATTTTTTTCATAAGATACGTTTTTTATAAATTATTATTCTACTACAGTAAAATCAGTTGATTCTGAAGCTCCAAAGTTGCCACTACCAGATGCATAAGACACTACCGATTGTGCAGCACAATATAAATTGTACGTTCCTGTATTAGTACCATCGAATAGACCATCAGAGTAAGCATCATAGATTGTAAACGTATAATCACCACCTGATAAAGAGATGTTAGAAACATACTCTGTACCTGCAGTTTGATCTTCGTATGGACCACCTGAAGCTACTACTTCTCCTGTAGAATCTTTAATATCCCAAGTTGTTTCAGACGCATAGTTGTCTGCTACAATACTAAGTTTAAATTCTCCACAAACAAATGTGCTAATATCATATTCTTTCAAAAGGTTAAAAGATATTGGAGGAAATGCACTACCACCTCCAGTAACTTCTAAAGCTACAGTTAATACATAAGGTGTAAAGTCCTCTAAACCATCATAGTTAAAAGTTACATCTAAAGTACCTTCATATGAATCAGCTGGTATTGTAGCAGTTCCTATTGAATAGTCACTAGCTTCTAAACCTTGTGTATCAACCACGGTTACATCAAAAGTTCGCGATTCTGAACTTGTAGTTGTAGAAATAATAGAAACTGTTGACGTTATACCACCTTCTGGTATACTTAAATCAACAACAGCTTCTGAAAATCCTACAGCTGTAGTTCCATCAAATAAGATTGGCTCTGTTTCTTCACAAGAAACGATAAGCAAACAAATGAGGAATAATTTGAATAAATTTTTCATAATAATATTTTGTTTTTTTTTGATTAATAACCTGGTGCTTGTTGTTCTCTAATAACAGGATTACCATTAAGCTCACCTTGAGGTATTGGTAAAATAAACTCCTTAGAAGATGCTGGCAAGCTACATGGAGCTGCACCATCACAATCACCTAAATCTTCTGATCTCTCAATACCTTTACTAGTTATCGCTCTAACTCTCTTGATATCGGTATATCTATGACCTTCAAAAGCTAATTCTAATCTTCTTTCGGTAATAATACCTTCTATAGCCTCAAGTAAAGAATCATACTCCACATCATCTACCGCTACAGTATGTCTAGCAGCACGAACAGCATTTACATCATCAGCAGCAAGATCGAATTGAGTTGTTTTAGCATATGCCTCTGCTCTAATTAAATAGATTTCAGAGATTCTCATAGCTTTAAAATCATTGATTGCTTGCGTATCTGCATTGATAGGATATTTACCAATAACTAATACCTCCTCATCTATATCACTAACTGGATCTAAAATAACTGTTTTTCTAATATCATTATCGTCATATAAACTATACAACTCGTTAGATATCTCGAATTTAGGCCCTTGACCAGAGAAATTCCAAAGGAAATTAATCGCATAGTCAAATCCTTGAACATTATCATAGTTAAAAACAACTTCTGTTTTATCAGCATCTTCATTGAACATTCCATAATACTGACTAACGTCTGCTAATGGATAATCTGCAATTAATGAATTACATAAATTAATTGCACCAAGATTATCACCAGTTTCTAAAGCCATTCTAGCTCTTAAAAAAGTCACAAAATCAGGTGTTGCAAAATTGATATCATTTGTACCAGCTGGGAATAAAGCTAAAGCTTGATCCAAATCTTCGTTAATTCTAGTTACAACATCTCCCACAGTATCCCTACCAGGTGTAGCATCTGAAGATACATAATCAACGTAAGGTACTCCTAAAGCTGAATCATCTGTAAGATCTAAACCATAGTATAATAATAATTCATAATGCGCTAATGCTCTAAATGCATACGTTTGCGCTAATATATTATTATATGTATCTAATTCATCAGCACTTGGCGTAATAGTACTTGCTGAAACTAAAAGTCTATTCATATCGTTAATATTAGAATAACGACTAAACCATAGCACCGCATTACCATTAATAGCAGCTGAACCAGGATTCAAAACTTGATTATGATAAGGTACCTCTTGCCCCCCATTATCAACTCCTAATTGCGTATTATCTGTAAAAAGGGAATTGAATCCAATGATATAATTATAGTTATAATTACCAATAACAGCATTAAGTCCATACTGAAGGTCTGTAACTGTATTGTAAGCCGTTTCTTCTACTAAAGAATCAACGGGATATCTGTCTAACTGATCACTACAACTCACAAAGGCTGTTGTGATAACTAAAGTTAATATTGCTAAATGTTTTTTCATATTTTTTTTTTTTAAAACGTTATATCAAATCCTAAACTATAAGTTCTAGCTACAGGATATTCGAAAAATGTTGAAGCTGTTGTACCTTCTGGATCGAATCCTTGGAATTTAGTCCAAGTAAACAAGTTAGTACCTTGAACAAAAATACGAACACCAGTAAACATTTTTGTTTTCTCTAATACTTCGCTAGCAACATTGTAAGATAAAGATATGTTTCTTAATCTTAAGAAAGATGCATCTTCTAAGTTTCTGTCACCTCTAATTGCACGTACACCACCGTAAGATAAAGCTGGCACATCTGTAATTTGTCCTGGTGTAGTCCAAGCGTTTAGCATTGATGTAGATTGGTTTAAGTTTCCACCTAAACTAGAATCTTCAATAAGAGCTAAAGAACCATTATTTTTCCAACGATCTGCTTGGAAAGCAAATAATGTATTTAACGCAAATCCTTTATAGCTAATATCTGCACCGAAACCACCTGTGTAAGTAGGATCGAAGTTTTTATCTAAATAAACCGCGTTGTTATCAAAATCATACTCATTAGTTAAATCACCATTTGCATCTAAATATAAAGGCTCACCATTAGCTGGGTTAACACCAGCCCATCTTACCATATACCAAGTATTAGCTGAATAACCTTCTGCAATTCTTAAGGTATTACCAGTAAATTCACCTGGTAAAGATTCTACAACGTTTTTATTGTAGTTAGCATTAGCATTTACAGTAATAGACCAGTTATTAGTTGATGATTTTCTTAATATATCATAAGAAATTTGTAAATCAACACCTTTGTTACTCATATCTGCAACGTTTGTTGTAACAGAAGCAGATCCTGTACCTGCAGTAGATAACAATTTATTTGCAAATAAATCTGTAGTTAAATTACTATAGTAATCTAATTCACCCGATAATCTCTTTTGCCAGAATCCAAAACTTAAACCAACATTAAACTGGTTTGAAGTTTCCCATTTAATAGCTGGGTCAATTAAAGTACCTAATGCATAAGAGTTTGTTAACTGGTAACCACTACCGGCACCTACAGTTTGTAAACCAATATATCTTCCACCAACATTTTGGTTACCTACAACACCATAACTAGCACGCAGTTTTAAAACTGACAACCAATCAACATCTTGCATAAAGCTTTCGTTATCTATATTCCATCTACCAGCAACAGACCAGAAAATACCATCTCTGTTTTCAACAAAACGAGAAGTAGCATCATTTCTAATAGAAGCAGAAAAACCAAAACGATTATCATAATCTAAATCAAGTGTTGCGAATACAGAAGCTAAAGCTAATTCTGACTCACTTGAACCAACAACAGGTATATAATTATACTCATCATTATTTGCTCCTTCAGTCGTTGCACCATCAGAAAAACCAGAACCAGAACCAGGCAAAGCAGGATTTAACCCATAAGCTTGGAAACTACCTACTTGCGTATTAGAGTAGTTATATTCAGCAAAAACAGCCGCATTTAAGTTTAACTTTTCAGTAATATTATTATCATAACGTACAAATGCATTTGTTATGAAATTAGCATCTCTATAAAAACTTTCAAATTGCGTTCCTTTTTCTAAAGAAGCATCTGAAGGTGTTCTAAAACTTCTAATACTTCCTGGAGGGTTTATAAATAAACGTGCTCTATTCGTGTAGTCAAGACCAAAAGAAGTACCAACTGTTAAGTTTTTAGCAAAGTTGTAATCAGCAGCAATTCTACCAACAACCTTAATCTCAGATTCTTCATCTGTACCTAAAGCAGCTGTATTCATCGCAATGAAAGGTGTGTTTCTAAAACCATCAACTCCTGCATAATTTATTGAACCATCTGCTAAATAAGCATCTGACCCACCATTAGCAGCAGGACCTGTACCCCAAATATTAATTGAACCATCTGGATTGTATGGAGATAAATAAGGTAAAGCTCCATAAGGCACAAGGAATGGGTTATCTAAATCACCACCAGTATTTGAATCTCTAAGTGCATCTACAACGAAACTACTTACAGAGTAGTTAGCTGTTAAACTTGTAGAGAAATTTAATTTATTATCTGCAGAATTTGCATTAAAGTTATTTCTAAAAGAAAAACGTTGTAAATCACTACCTAACGTTGTACCTTCTTGCTTGAAATATTGAAGAGACGTAAAAGACGTAGCATTTTCACCACCAGTCGTTACTGTAACCTCATGAGATTCAGTTTTACCTTGACGTAATAAAATATCAGACCAATTAGTATCTGCTTGTCTTGCCATAGCAGCAATTTGCTCATCTGATAAACCATCACCTAACTGTGTTCCTGGTAATAAATCTCTTTGATAAGTTAAATACTGAGTTGTATTCATTACAGAAAACTTTGGACTTGGTAATTCAGAAATACCATATAAAGATCTGTATTTCACCTGAACACCAGAACCTTTCTTACCAGTCTTAGTTGTAATAAGGATTACACCACCAGCACCTCTGTTACCATAAATAGCAGTTGCTGCAGCATCTTTCAATACAGACATAGTAGCAATATCATTCTGATTTATACTACGGAAGTTATCTTGATCAACTGGCACACCATCAATAATAAATAATGGCTCAGTATCACCGTTAAGTGAGTTTCTACCACGAATAATAATTGTAGCACTTTGTCCAGGTTGACCAGAACCAGTACTTACATTTACACCTGCAGCTTGACCTTGTAACATCTGATCCACAGATGTAATTGGCACTTGCTCTATAGATTCAGCATCTACTGTAGATAAAGATGAAGATATCTTAGCACTATTTGTAGCACCTTTATACCCTGTAACAACTACTTCATCAAGAGTACTAGCATCTTCTAAAGAAACATCATAAGTACTACCAGCACCTATTCTAATTTCTCCAGGTGTCATACCCACGTAAGAAATTACTAAAACATCTCCTTGATTGACCTTAATAGTAAATTTACCATCAAAATCTGTTTGTTGACCTCTAGAGGTCCCTTTTACAATTACACTTGCACCAGGGAGAGGTAAACCATCCGAAGCTGTTGTAACTGTACCTGTGACAGTTTTCTCTTGTGCAAAAGAAAATTGCATCACGAACGCCATAAAAAGCGTTAATAACCATGTTAACTTTAATTTCATAAAACAATTATTTGAGTTAGTCTAGTTGCAAACATCCTAATTAAATATTAAATAAGCAAGTGTTTTTGCTAAAAAAATGTTAATACTTTTGCGATTTCGTCAACATATCGCATAAATCATTTTCCTAATGTTTTAAACATTTAACTCAACACTTAGATGCAAAAAATGCAAAAGGGTTGCGTTAAAATTTTAACTTTGTTCAAAATTTAACATTTTGTCTTTAAAAATTCAGTTTTCTACATATAACTTAGAGTGTGGTACAGACGAAGCAGGAAGAGGTTGTTTAGCAGGACCTGTTACTGCTGCCGCTGTCATTTTACCTTCTTCTTTTAAAAACATTTTACTCAATGACTCTAAACAACTTTCTAAAAAAAATAGAACACTATTAAAACCCATTATTGAAACAGAAGCTACAGCATTTGCATTTCAACATATATTTGAAACAGAAATTGACAGTATCAACATACTAAATGCATCCATAAAAGCAATGCATGGTGCTATTTCTCAATTAAAAATTGCTCCAGAGTATATTATTGTAGATGGCAATAAATTTAAACCTTACGAATCCATTCCACATTCAACAATTGTAAAAGGAGATAGTAAATATTTAAGTATTGCTGCCGCATCGGTATTAGCCAAAACCTATAGAGATGCGTATATGGAAAAAATTCACGAAGAATTTCCTATGTACAATTGGAAACAAAACAAAGGCTACCCAACAAAAGAGCATAGAGTTGCTATTAAAAAATACGGTATTACCAAATACCATAGAAAATCATTTAGATTATTACCAGAGCAATACAAATTGAACATATAACTTTTTATATTTGTAATCTAAATATTCTATCTTAATGAAGCGACTTGGTTTTTTATTGATTTTGTTAACCTTAGTATTGGCTTGCCAAAAAAACTACGACAAAACCAAACAACCTTATAAATTCATTCCTAATGAAACAAATGTCATTATTCAAATTAATGAACTTAGTGATTTTATTAGTAGTATAGACAACAATGAGATCCTCTCTAACATATACACAACAGAATTACAAAGTGCTTCACAAATTCTAAAAACTCTAAATACCACAAAACAGGTATATATTTCCCTTAATGACTCAAACTATTTAATTCTTACCGAAAACGACAGTACCTTATTTGTTATAGATTCTATTTCTAATCATATTTCGGAAACTTTAGCAGACCTAAAAATTGAAAAGACACAATTAAACGACTCTGTTATTTATCATAAGATTATAGGTAACACTTTTGCTGGCTCAAATAGTTTAGAACTTTTAAAAACCCTAAATTCTGAAAACGAAAACACCAAGCTCAGTAAATTAATTGAAACTACAGACAAAAAATCGGTAGCTTCTATCCTATTTAAATCAAAAACACCAAATTATTCTAAATTGTTATTTTTAGAAGATTTGAATAAAGACAATTCTAACTTTACAATTTTAGATATTGGCTATACGGATAAAGGCTTAAATTACAATGGCATTTTAACCTCCAAAGACTCTAGTACCAACTATCTTGATGGTTTTAAAAATACCATTCCACAAAAAATTAACACCCCTTCTATTGCGCCACACAGTACGAATTCTTTGATTAGTGTTTCCTATAATGATTTTTCAGTTTTTAACGACAATAACAACCAATTAAAAGATAGCACAGCAACAGTAGCTTCTGAAACATTCTTAAATTTCACCAACGAGATTGCTTTAATAGAGGATGCTCTAATCCTTCATTCACTTGATACAAATTTAATTTTAGAAGCTATTGAAGATAAATCTAATATAGAATCGTTTAGAGATATTGACATATATGAATTTACCAATCCTAACTTCTTCCAATCTAATCTAAAGCCTTTTATCAGTTTTGAAAATGCCAATTACTTTTCAGTCTTTGATAATTTTATAGTTTTTACCAATTCTACAGAGACCTTAAAATCAATTCTAACTGACGCGCTAAACAACAACACATTAGCAAATTCGGATGCTTTTCAAAGTATTAATGACGATTTAAGTGACGAAGCTTCATTATTTGTCTTTAAAAATTCTGATGGCCTATCCGAAATTTTAGGTAAAACAATGAAAGGTTACAATGCCAATGCGGTTCAGTTTGTTCGTGAAGATAACTACACGCACATCAACGGAGTCATTCAAAAATTTAAAAAGAAAGCAGCTTCAAACTCTGTAACAGAAACATTTACATCCTCACTTGATGCCACCATTTTAACACCGCCTCAAGTCGTTAAAAATCACATATCCAAATCTCATGACATTGTAGTACAAGACATTAATAATGTTCTTTACCTTATTTCTAGTTCTGGCAATATTCTTTGGAAAAAACAATTACAGGGCAAAGTTTTAGGGCAAGTTGAGCAAATAGATATGTACAAAAACGGCAGACTACAGTTGGCTTTTGCAACACCAAACCGATTATATGTTTTAGACAGAAATGGCAAAGACGTATCTCCTTTTCCGTTAAAATTTAATGACGCTATTACACAACCACTTTCGGTGTTTGATTACGACAAAAAGAAGGATTATAGGCTATTAGTTACCCAAGGTAAAAACTTACTAATGTACAATGCCAAAGGACAATCCATCAGTGGTTTTAACTACAAAACCAATGATTCTAATATTAACTCACAACCAAAACATTTTAGAATAGGAACTAAGGATTATATTGTCTTTGGAGCTGGCGAAAACCTTCAAGTTTTAAACCGACAAGGTAAAGTTAGAATTAACGTGAAAGATAAAATTCGTTTTTCAAATAACGAAATCTATCTATATCAAAATAAATTTACAACAACCAATACGCTTGGAGAACTCGTACAGGTTGACACAAGAGGAAGATTAACCAAAAAAAACCTCAACCTTACAGACAATCATAAAATTACAACTACAAGTAAAACTTTGGTTTCGCTAAGAGAAAATCGATTAATTATTAAATCACGAACACTAGATTTAGATTACGGCGAATATACTGAGCCGAGAATTTTTTATCTAAACGACAAAATTTACGTTACCACAACAGATTTACAATCCAAAAAAGTTTACCTCTTTGATAGCCAAGCCAAATCAATTCCAAATTTCCCTGTTTTTGGCACCTCAAGTGCTACTTTAGAAAAATTGGATGGAGAACGCGGTTTAGAGCTCATTACTCAAAGTGACGACAAAACAATTGTAGTTTACAAATTACACTAAAATCCACTCTTTTTTTATATAAAAACCGCTTCTATTTTGAAGCCTTATATTATTTAAAATTAAGATAACTATTTACTCATGATAAAAAGACATAAAGCCTCTCTAAAAAGTTGTATAATCCACAAAGTTGGAAACAAATTTAATGGTACAAAAAATGCATTTTCAGATGCTATTGTGCATTTTGATGAAGCCACTTATAATTTAATGTTGCCTTATCTTTTAAAACCATTTGTTAGTGTTGCAGAAAGCTATCGTTTTCATCACCATAGTGATGTTGGCCTCAATGAAATAAACACTTACAGCGAACAACTATTTAAAGACGATGTCGATTTTGTAGACATCTCTAAACATATTGTCAGTCATCTATATGAGCAAAGTAACTCTGCTCAAATTAAGACAGGCGATGTACTTATTTGTCATTTCGAAAATGTACAATATGAAGACTATTTTACAGATGCAATTGGCATCTTCAAAATTGAAAATAAAACTGAATTTTTTCAGACCTATTTAGAGGATAATAACTACGATATTTTAGTTCAAAAAGGCATTCAAGCTAAAAAGGTTGATAAAGGATGCTTAATCTTAAATACTTCCGACATGGAAGGTAAAATTGTGTTTAGCGTAGACAACAATACTTATGACACACAATACTGGATCAAAAGCTTCCTAAATATCAAGTACCCAGACGATAGCAACCAGCACACTAAAAATTGCATAGAACTTTGTAGAGAGTTTTCTAAAGAAGTATTGCAACCTAATTTTGGCGGACAAGAACAAACTAATTTTTTAGCTAAAACCGTTGATTTTTTCAAAGAAAATGAAATTGTAAATATTGACACTTTTAAAGAAGAGGTATTTGATGAAGAAGACAAGATTCAACTCTTTGAAGATTATAAAAAAACTTATGAATCTGACAATAAAGTTCTCATTAGAAACCAGTTTGACGTCTCTGAAATCGCGCTAAAAAAACAAAAACAAAAGATTAAAACAGAAATAAAACTAGACACTAACATCCAAATAAAACTTGATGTTGATGCTCCAGATGCTTCTGCAGAGTATTTAGAACGTGGTTATGATGAAGAAAAGAAAATGCATTTTTACAAGGTGTTTTTTAACGACGAAACATAAAAATTGATATGAGTACTAAATTTAACCCTCTTTATTTTGTTTGTATCATATCCATAAAAAGACAGCTAAATGTATTAAAGGGTTTAAAGTAGTCCTGAAAAAACATTGAATATTCTATCTACAAAAAGCAACTAAGATTGTTAATTGTATTTAATAACTCGAAGATTAAAAGTGCTAATAAAAGCACTTTTTTTTGTAACCTTGCTTCTTCCTAACTAAATATCAACCAATTAGATGCATTCAAGGCTGTTTTTATTCTTCTTGTTTTTATTTCCCTATGCATTAATTGCCCAAAATAGCTCACCTTTTATTGAGATAACAGATAGTCAAGGCATTGATGATATTTTAGTAGATTGTGATTATCCCGTAGATGCTAATAGGTGCTTTAGCTTAGAAGCCAACTACACCATCATAAGTGAAACAACATCTTACGAAGTAACCTCTATACCATTTAATACTCTAACCGGCTTAACTAATGAAACAACAGTAAACATTCATGGTGATGATAAATGGAGTGCTGTTTTACCAATTCCTTTTGATTTTTGTTTTTATACTGAAGGTTACAACGAATTACTAATTGGAGACAACGGCATTATAAGTTTCAACTCAAATGCAGCTTTAGCTGATAGTCCGTTTTTTGCGGGCACCATACCTAATACCTCAATGCCAACAAATGCTATTTTTGGCACTTACCATGATTTAACAAACGATAATAATGTTTTTGGCTGTACAGACGACCCAAACACGCCTCAAAACGAATGTGGCGAAATAAAAACCTATACCACAGGCACTGCGCCCACAAGAGCTTTTGTTATTAGTTATGAAAACTTAAATCATTTTAATTGCGAAACAAGTAGATCTACATCACAAATTGTACTTTACGAAGGCTCAAATGTCATTGAAGTTTATGTAAAAGAAAAACCTATAAACTGTGAAACAAGCCCTTCAGCATCATATAGAAAAAATGCACTAATTGGCATTCAAAATATTGATGGTACCATTGCGACAACTCCACCCGATAGAAACACGAGTATTTGGGCAGCTACCAATGAAGCTTGGCGATTTTCCCCAAACGGAGTTCCCGTAACTTCTGTACAATGGAGAGATGAAAACAACAACCTAATTTCTACAGGTGACCAAATCACTATTTGCCCAGAACAATCTACAAACTACACAGCAACTGTTATTTATGATATGTGTGTTGGCCCAGATATTATACTTCAAGACAATATAGATATAGAAATAGATTTACTATACCCTGTGGCTATAGATAATGAAATTGTGGTTTGTGACATAAATAGCATAGGAACCGAAATTATAGACCTAACAACTTACGAGCCTATTATGATTGGCACGCAAACAGGACTGATACTATCTTACCACAACTCTTTAGCAGATGCACAAACAGAAACAGCACCTATATCCAACCCAAATGCATATGTATTAACTAATCCAACGGAGACCATTTTTGTAAGATTACAACGCGGTATTGGTTGTTTTGATGTTGGAACACTTCTTATCAATTTAGAAGAAATAGCAACTTCTGAGCTTTCAGAAATAACGCTATGTGATACCGCAAATGATAATTCTGAAACTATTACACTTTCAAATTACACAAATCAAATTATTGGTACGCAAACTGGGGTAAATATATCTTATCATCTCACACAAAATGATGCCGATAATAACATAAACCCTATCACTAATTTTACAGCTGCAAATGGAGATTCATTTTTTGTTAGATTAACACTACAGCCAGAATCTAATTGTCCTAATGTTGAAGAAATTAATATTAACCTGTTACCTGTACCAATCGTTGCCCCTATTGAGGTTACCTTATGTTCTAATATCGCCATTTATGATTTAACACAACACGAACCAGATGTACAAGCAAATAATACCGAAATCTTAAACTTCTCCTATCACTTATACCAAAGTTGGGCGCTAAACAATACCAATCCTTTTGATCCTTTACACGCTACAAACCCAATAGATCCAGAATACTATGTTTTAAATGGGATTACTCGTATTTGGGTACGTTCATATACCAGTTCTGGTTGTGTTGAAGTTTTTAATATTGATTTTATTTATATCGAAGGAGTAACGGTACAAAATGATACACAGGTAAGTTCTGGTACTATTTTCGATTTAACAAATTCTGTTACAGATATGGTCGCCGATTTAACCGGAATAACCTATCAATTTTACGACACTTTAATTGGTGCTCAAACTCAAAATCCTCTAAGTCTAATTTCTGATCCTGAAAATTTTGCAGTTACAAATCCTGACACAGAAGTTTTTGTTGTTTTTACAAATACCTCATCAGGATGTATTACCATTGGAGATATACAATTAGAAACTGTTAGTTTTAATGGGACCGCTAATGGTTCTTTTCAAGTTTGTGATAGCGCCAACGATATCGAGGAACTGGTTATTTTAGGTAATTATGACAGCGATTTAATTGTAGGTTATGACAATGCCCAATACATGGAAGTAACATACCATCTCTTACAAACCGAAGCAGATACCAATACAAATCCAATTACAGAAATTAATATTACCACTTTAACAACTATCTACGCAAGAATTGCTCTAGTTTTTGAAGGTATTGAAATAGATTTCACAGTTGAAGAAGTTACTTTAGATTTTCAACCCACCATATTATTAACACCTGTAACGGCTATTATTTGTGATGAATATTACAACAACCAAGAAATTCATGATATAACACAATATGAAACCCAAATTACACCAGCAACAGGCGCTACATTTTCTTATGAATACACAAATGGTACAGCTATAAATAATCCCACAACATTTAACGTCATTGGACCAACCCAAGTAATCCATGTTTTAGTTACAACACCAGATGGTTGTACAACAGAAACAACAATTACTATTACATTTCATCCAGCGATTACCACAGCAACAGCAACAATTGAAGCCTGTGACGCCGATAATAACAATGAAGAATTATTTAACCTAAATGATGCTTTACCAAATGTAAACGCCAATCACACCAGCTATACAAACACTTATTATCATACATTATTAGAAGCACAAGTTGGTAACCCAACTACAGAAATTGCCAATCCATCAGCTTATTTTGTAACTTCAAATACAGCGGTTTATGTTAGGCTCTACGATGCTGTAACAACATGCTATGCTACTGCACGAATAAACTTATCAATTATTCCTGTTCCTGAAATAATTTCAAATACAATAATTGTTTGTGATTTTGAAAATGATACTCTAGAAAACAATGTAGATTTATCCCAATTTAATTCTGAAATATTAGGAAGTCAAACAGGAGTAAATTTAACCTATTACAATTCCTTAGCTAATGCAAATAGCTTTACAAATCCAATTACAACAGCAACTATTACAGACACAACAACGTTATTTGTAAATCTTGAAGCTGCAGATAATTGTATTACTACTGGAGAAATAAATTTCAATTTACAAACCGCACCAATAGTAAATAACATTAGCGTTACGGTCTGTGATAATTTCACAGATGGTCAAGAATACTACAATTTAACGTTAAGCAATCCAGATATAATTTCTGACCCTTTAAATCATAATTTTAGATATTTCACCTCAGAAATTAATGCTATTAATAATAGCAACCCTATTTCTTCAAATTATTTAATAACAACGGTACCGCAAACTATCTATGCAAGAGTTAGGAACCTGGCAACGGATTGCTTTTCTATTGCAGAAATAGATTTAGATTTTACATTTCCAATTACTGTTCAAGACACAGAATTATCAGAATGTGATGATGATTTTAACCTTACTGAAGAATTTGATTTAACAATGGCAATACCAAATATGTTAGCCGATACAACTGGACTTGACATTACCTACTATTCTGATGAAGTTGCAGCACAAACAGCCAACCCGTCGTTTCTAATTTTAACACCAGAAAATCACAATACAGCTTCGGAAACAGATAATGTTTTTGTGCGATTTGACAATGCCGCAACAGGCTGTTTCTCTATTGGCAAAGTTGTATTAAAAGCTTTAGCAACACCTAAATTAGTTGATAGTCATTACGCAATTTGTGACACCGATTTTGATGGGCTTTACACCTTAGATTTAGAGGACTTAAATCCTCTAATAATTCAAGACCAAACCGGTTTAGTGTTTACATATTACACCAACCTAGTTGATGCAGAAGCCGAAAACAATGAGATAGTTAACACCTCTAATTACGCCATTCCAAACGATAATCACACTATTTATACTCGTGTTGTTAATCCATTTGGCTGTATGTCTATTGCCACAGTTAACATCTCTATAAAAACCTCTGCAACTGTTGACGTTGTTACTGACGTTTTAGAAGCTTGTGATAATGATTTAAACACCTATGCGTTTTTTGATTTAACCACTTTTGAAAGCCAATTAACAACAGAACCCGGCGCTACTTTTAGATATTACAACACTGAAAATGATGCCAACTTAGAACAGAATGAAATATTAAATCCAACTACTCATGAAAATATAAACCCAAATTCACAGACCATTTTTGTTAGAGTTTCTGCACCTAACAAATGTGACAACATTACTTCGTTTGACATTGAAACCATTCATATTACACCTCCTACACTCACTGAAGCCACATTTTGCGCAGGAACTTCTGTTATTTTAGATGTTGGTCCAGATTATGTTTCTTATAATTGGAGCACCTCAGAAAACACCCAAAGCATAGAAGTTGACACCTCAGGAACGTATAGCGTTACTCTAATAGACAGCAATGGTTGTACAGATACTTTTAATGTTGTAGTTACAGAACTTCCACTTCCAGAAGTTATTACTACAACAATTACAGAATGTGATTATACAGGAATTTCAGATGGTTTTATGGCATTTAACCTTCACGACTACGACAATCAATTAACAAACAACAATACAAACGTAACAACGCACTTCTACTTATCTCAAAATGATTTAAATGCTGATATCAACGAACAAAACTCAACGTTTACCAATACCACTAATCCACAAACACTATTTGTAAAAGTTATAGATAATACAACCCAGTGTTTTAATACAACAGAACTAACTCTAAATAGTAGTTTTATTGCTGTTTCTCCAAACACATATGCTATCTGCGACACAGATTTTGATGGTAATTACACCTTCAACCTCTCAGAATTAAACAATTTAGTGGTAGCTGATGTTACAGGTTTAACTTTTAAATATTATACGTCTCAAACAAATGCTGAAACTCAAAACGCACCAATAACAGGAGATTATACCATTCCACACAACAATCACGATGTTTTTGTTAGAGTTGAAAACAGTTTAGGTTGTTCTTACATTACTTCCGTTTTGGTTAGTCATAGAGCAGATGCCATTGTTAACAATGTTAGCGCTGTTTTAAAAGCCTGTGATGATGATTTGGATACATTCACCAATTTTGATTTAACAACTTTTGAAAACATCGTTTCTACTGAAACTGGAGCTATTTACAGGTATTACAATTCACAATTGGATGCGATGTTTGAGCAAAACGAAATATTAAACCCTACAACGCATCAAAATATAACACCGAATTCGCAAACCATTTTTGTTAGAGTGTCTGTTCTTGGTAAGTGCGATAATATTACATCGTTTGACATAGAAACCATTCACATTACACCTCCTGCACTTACCGAAGCTACATTTTGTGCCGGAACTTCTGTCATTTTAGATGTTGGTCCAGATTATGTATCTTATAACTGGAGTACGTCTGAAAACACACAAAGTATTGAGGTGAGCACAGCAGGAATTTATAACATAACCCTAATAGACAGCAATGGTTGTACAGATACTTTTAGTATTGAAGTTACTGAATTACCACTTCCTGAAGCCTATGATTTAGATATTTTATTATGTGATGACTATGGCACTAATGATGGTTTTATGTACTTCAATCTTCATGATTACGACGATCAATTAACTGGAAACAACACTAATGTCTCCACTTATTTCTTCCTATCTCAAACCGATTTAGAAACCAATGTAAATATTCAAAATTCAACATTTATAAATAGTTTAAATCCACAAACCCTATTCGTAAAAATTGAAGATAATACTACACATTGCTATAATGTGGCGCAACTGACATTAGAAACCAGTTTTATTCATTCTAATACAGTAATGCTTGAGCTTTGTGACGAATTAGGTTCTGAAGATGGCCTGAATACTTTCGATTTATCATTAGCAAATGCAACAATAATTTCTGGATTACCTTCAGATACTGAAGTTATTTACTATAAAACTTATAACGATGCTGAATTGCAACAAAACCCACTAAATTTGACCTACACAAATACAGAACCCTATTTTCAAACTATTTTTTCGAGAGTTGAAAATGACTTTGGATGTTTCTCAATTGAAGACGTTACACTTATTGTTCATCCATTGCCTGATCTTAAAAGTGATGAAACCGTTATTTATTGCCTAAATTCTTATCCTAGTACTATTACGCTTTATGGTGGTATTATAGGTGATTCGCCAAGTAATTACTATTACGATTGGAGCACAGGAGAAAACACATCTACTATTCAAGTAAATGAAATAGGTGTTTATGCTGTTACTGTAACAGACACAGATGGTTGTTCAAAAAGCCGAAGTATTACGGTTGTTCCATCTAATAGCGCAACCATTGAACGTATTGATATTGTTGATGCTAGCGAGATTAACACTATAACAGTTTATGTTGATGGAGAAGGTGATTATGAATACGCTCTAGATGACGAATATGGCATTTACCAAGACAGTAATATTTTTACCAATGTACAAGGTGGCTTACACACTGTTTATGTAAGAGACAAAAATGAATGTGGTATTGTGAGTGAAACTATTTCAGTGATAAGTATTCCAAAATTCTTTACACCAAATAACGACACTGATAATGAATATTGGATTCCTGGCGGCATGTCTAGACATTTTCAGAATAATGCGACTTTACATATTTATAATCGTTATGGTAAATTATTAATACAATTAGATCCTTTTGGAGTGGGGTGGGATGGCTTATACAATGGAAATGTATTACCTACTTCTGACTACTGGTACACTTTAGAATTTACAGAAAACTTTAGTGGCAAACACAGGGTTTTACAAGGCCATTTTACCCTAAAACGATAAACGAAATTATTAGTTAAGAGTTTTAGGAGAAAAACAAATTTTAAAAATTGAATTTTACTTGGTTAAACTTTTAAGTAGTCTTAGTTTTACTTATCATAATATTCTATTCAAAATAATTTGAAAACAAAATGTTTAGACACCAAGGCAAAAGCAGAACATTAAAACATAATCTGCGAATTGCTACCATTTTGTCATTTGTAGCTGGGATTGTAAATGTAACTGGTTTTTTAGCTTTCAATCAATTAACAACAAATGTCACTGGCCATTTTGCACTTTTTATTAGTGATGTCGCTAATTTTGAATTCTGGAAAGGAACAATCTATTTTCTTTATATATTTTCCTTTCTATTTGGCTCTTTTTCATCAAGTTTTCTCATTGAGATATTTAAAGAAAACAAAAAACTAAATGTTTTTGTTATACCAACACTTATTGAATGTCTTATATTAATTTCAATTGCTATTGTAAGCAATATCACGGAAATAAAATACCCAGATTTAATTATATGTGCGCTTCTTTTTGCAATGGGACTTCAAAACTCTTTTGTCACAAAAATATCAAACGCTATTGTACGAACCACCCATTTAACAGGACTGTTTACAGATTTAGGAATTGAGTTGTCTCAACTTTTATTCTCCGTATATCGTCCACATAGAGATAAGATAAAATCAACTATCAAACTACGAATCTATATTATCTGTTTCTTCTTTTTGGGTGGAATAATTGGCGGATTTCTTTATTCAAGAATAAATTTAAAATTAAACACACTAATCTTTGGCGCAATAATTTTATTAATAAGTCTATTCTATGATGATTTCAGGTATGGTGTAATCCGAACTAAAAGAAAATACAATCAGAGAAAGCATAATAGCAGTATATTATAATATAGTACTTAGAACCAAGCAATGAGACACCTAAACAAAATCGGCCTCAAAAAGCAACCTAAAATGTTTTAAAAGCTTTCGTTTAACCTCAGCTTCGTCTACCCTTTCAACACCTAATTCATTATTTAAAGTTGTTACTGCTTTTCCTCTAATACCACAAGGAATTATATTATCAAAATAACCTAAATCGGCGTTCACATTTAAGGCAAATCCATGCATTGTAACCCAGCGGCTTGCTCTCACACCCATAGCACAAATCTTTCTAGCAAAAGGAGTGCCTACATCTAACCACACACCTGTTTCACCAGGACTACGCTCAGTTAACAAACCATACTCTGCTAACGTGCGTATAATCACCTCTTCTAAAAGACGTAAGTATTTATGGATGTCTGTAAAGAAATTATCTAAATCTAAAATAGGGTAACCTACAATTTGACCTGGTCCATGGTAAGTAATATCTCCGCCTCTGTTTATTTTATAAAATGTAGCGCCTTTTTCAGCTAATTGTGCTTCAGAAAGCAACAAATTAGATAAATCGCCACTCTTACCCAATGTATAAACATGAGGATGCTCTACAAAAAGAAAGTGGTTATCGGTTTCTAAACCTGCATCTTCCCTTCTATTTTTCACCTTAGTATCTAAAATAGATTTAAACAACTCTTCTTGGTAATCCCAAGTAGCTTTAAAATCTTTAGTGCCTAAATCTTGAAGTTGTATCGTTTTATTCAAACCTTAATCTTCTAAAACAACGTTTAAATTCATTGAAGTCGCATCCTCTTTAAGCGTGCTCCAACCTACTTTGTAAGTTACTGTTTTACCATCTTCAGAAATCAATGCATTTTTATTAGAAACAGACTTTACTTTTCTTGGAAACGTATACACCAGTTTATAATACGATGTAGAGAAAATTTCTTCAAATTGCATTTCAAATTGTTTTGAAAAATCATTTTCATCAGCTTCTGTTGTCTCTCCTTCATTAGATTTTTCTTGCTCTACTACCGCATTAGGCATAAAACGGGTAAAAGTGTTGTCTTCAAAAGTATAAACCACCTTATCCACTTTAGTAAGTTTATCTAATTGTCCTTCAGAAGCATTTGCATCCTTACTCCCCATAGCCTTAGCTATTCCCATAGCATCGTCTACTTTTTCATTAATATTTTCTAATTCAGAAACAGCCTTAAATGATTTTTTTATATTAAAATCAAACACATCATTTTCTACATCCATACGAACTCTCATCTTCATCCCTCTAAGGTTTTCTAATTTAGCACGCTGTGCTTCAGAAAGGGTAGCAATACTATCTTTATAGCTTTCAAACAAATCATTAAACACCACAGTGGTATCAACTTTTTCTTCCTTTATCAGTGCTTCATTTGTCCTAGACCTGTTTTCGTTGGCATAATTCATTATTGGAGTAATATCAAAAGACGAAATATATTCTCCGCTCATATCATTATTAAACACAATTGATTCGGTCACACTACAGCTCGTTAGAAAGCCTGCAATAGCCAATAGTATAATAAGTTTTTTCATCAGTACTTTATTGCTTTTTTTTAAAGCGCAAAGGTAATGATTTTATCGCTCTGGATTATTCAAAATAACCAAAGCTGCAATAACGCCGGGTACCCAACCGCAGAGCCACAATAAAAAAGTAATAAGAATTGAGCCACAACCTTTGTCTAAAACAGCTAAAGGCGGACAAATAATAGAAAGAATAACACGCCAGATACTCATAATTCGTTTTGATGATTTGATGTAATTATAAGACGTACTTTAATTTAAAATGTTACATTTTTTATCAATTCTCGATATTGAAATCAAAATAAAATTATGTAGTTTCGTTTTATGCGAATAAAACTTCTCTTCGTTTTTTTAAGTATCTCTTCTATTTGTAAAGCGCAATATTCATTTTCGGGCTATACAAATCCTGAAGAATGGGATAGAGCGGTATACCTTTCTATTGTTGAAGATTACCGAAAAATGTCTGGTGTGTATTCTGAACAAATTATCGCTAAAACCACTGCTGATTCCTCAGGCTTTTTTGAGTTTAAAGGCAATATGCTAGATACTGAAAATCGTATTTATCGTATTCACGTAGATAAATGCTCCGATATTCAACAAGGTGTTAATCACTTTAATGGGCATTGTAGCGATAGCGAAGCACTGTTATTTATCGCAAAAAACACAGACACATTAAAACTGCCTTTTTCATTTGGAAATCAAGTATTTTGCAGAGTAGAATCTAACAATCCTAAAGCAAATGCATTTGTAAAAATAGACTCTCTAAAAAACGACATGCGTTTTGCCTATGGCGAGTTTAGAAGTGAGGCCAACCGTAAACTAAACAACAAAAAATGGTTTAAAACCCTTCAATACTTTGGAGAAGCTTTAGATGAGCCTTTAGCAGAACTTTATATTTACACGTATTTATCGGACCGAAGTAGTGATTTGCATAGCTATTATGTTGAAGACCTGAAACAAAACCAATATTACGACAATTTAAAAGCACGATTAGAAACTACTTATCCTAATGCACCATACACAAAACAGTATACTAATGAATTAGAAGCTGATCGTTATATGTTAGCTGCATCAAATGGAGAAACAGCATCAAATTGGAATGTTATACTCTACTCCTTTTTAGGATTATCAATTATTCTAAATCTATTTTTATTATATCACTTTTGGAAACGAAACCAATCTAAAATTGACGATTTAAAAGCTAAATTATCTAAACAAGAACAAGTGGTTTTAGAGCATTTGCTCATGGACAAAACCAACAAAGACATTGCTGAATCTCTTTTTTTAAGCGTAAGCACAGTAAAAACGCATACTAATAACATTTACAAAAAGTTAAACGTGCAATCTAGAAACGACGCAAAGTCTCTATTTACCAAATAGTTAAAAAATTCAACCTAGGTACTAGTACCAATTTCCAACCTTGTTTTTTCAACATTCACATCTTTATATGAGATGTTTGTTTTCATATTAATCATTTAAAATATTTATTATGAAACGAACATTAAACATTAGCATTCTTTTAATCTTTGCACTAAGTTTTTTTAACGCTGCACCAACCGAATTTGACAAATACGATGTAAAAGTTGCTATTTTAAAATTTAAAACTGAAGTTATTAACTACGGAACCATAACTCAAAATGCTGAAGGTAAGCGGATTTTCACATTTACCAATACTGGGGATGCTCCTTTGCTTATCACAAAAGTTAAAACAAGCTGTGGCTGTACAGTGCCAAGTTATTCAAAAGCACCTATACAACCAGGCGATCAAGGTGAACTAGAAATTAAGTACGACACCAAAAGATTAGGGGCTTTTACAAAAACGGTCACTGTTATTTCTAATGCAGAAGGCGGCAACAAAATCTTAAAAATCAAAGGAAATATAGTGGCCTCTAAATAATATTAAATATCTCATCGGTCTAATTGAGCTTGGTCAATAGCTATTTCATACAATACCTTTTAACTGAGCTCAAGAAGACAAACAGTATCAATCATAAAATTATCAAAAATGAAAACGACCATTTTAACCATCATAATCACATTAGTAACCGTATTTCACAGCAATGCACAACAACGCAATCAAGAAATAATAAAGGACGGAAAAACCCCTTATTTACTTGGAAAAATTGACAAAACTGGTTTAGAAGGTAAAAATTACAGCTCTTGGTTCTCTAAAAATTATGCCGAATATGAAGTTAACACCTCCATAACTTCTTCTATTTCTTCTGAGTTAAAAAATTATGATATCACCCTTTTTATGGGCACTTGGTGTGGAGATAGTAAACAAGAAGTTCCCAAATTATATAAAGTTTTAGAAGCTTGTAATTTTCCTATGGATCAACTTACCGTTATTGCTGTAAGTAGAGAACCTAATATGTATAAACAAAGTCCACAACACGAAGAAGCTGGTTTAAATATCCATCGTGTACCTACCATTATTTTCAACAAAAACGGAAAAGAAATTAATCGAATAGTTGAACATCCCATTACAACTTTAGAAGAAGATATTCAGAATATCATCACGGTAAACAATTACAAACCCAACTATCAAATTGTTACTGCAATTGATAATATTCTAAAGAAAAAAGGAGTCAAAGGCTTAAAAAAGAAAGGTAAAAAATTACTAAAAACTCATAAAGATAAAGTATCAAGTATGTATGAGCTTAATACGTATGGATCACTATTGTACAGAACAGACCGAAAAGATGAAGCTATTGAAGTTTTTACCCTAAATACAAAGTTATTTCCAAACGAGCCAAGAACTTACATGAGTTTAGCTAATACTCTAGGGGTTTCTGACAAAAAATCTGAAGCGATAAAAATACTTGATAATGCTGTAAAATTGTTTCCCAACAATAAAGATCTCAAAGAAAATTTAAAGGTTATTAAATCTAACTAAAAAGGTACTCGTTAATTTTTGTAAAAAGTGTAATTTTGCAGCCACTTACCAACACTTGGTAAGTTTATAAAAATTAATAAGAATGCAACTTTCAGAACAAGAATTGGTAAGACGCCAAAAGTTAGAAAAGCTTAGAGCTTTAGGGATTAACCCTTATCCAGCGGATTTATTTCCGGTAAACCATACTTCAAAACAAATAAAATCTGATTTTGAAGACGGTAAACAGGTAATTATAGCTGGTCGTCTAATGGCAATTAACATTCAAGGAAAAGCGTCTTTTGCACAATTGCAAGATAGCGAAGGTCGTATTCAAGTATATTTTAACAGAGACGAAATATGCGAAGGCGAGGACAAATCGCTATACAATGATGTCTTTAAAAAATTATTAGACTTAGGAGATTTTGTAGGTATTGAAGGAGAACTTTTCACAACGCAAGTTGGTGAAAAAACCGTTATGGTTAAGAATTTCAAATTGCTAAGCAAAGCTTTAAAACCATTACCTATTCCAAAACAAAAAGATGGAAAAACCTATGATGCGTTTACAGATCCTGAACAACGTTACAGACAACGTTATGCAGATTTAGTGGTCAATCCACATGTAAAAGAAGTGTTTATTAAGCGTACTAAATTGTTTAATGCTATGCGTCAATTTTTTAATGATGCTGGTTATTTTGAAGTAGAAACACCGGTTTTACAACCAATTCCTGGTGGTGCTGCTGCGCGTCCGTTTATAACACATCACAACAGTTTGGATATTCCATTATATATGCGAATTGCTAACGAATTATATTTAAAACGTCTAATCGTTGGAGGTTTTGATGGTGTTTATGAGTTTTCTAAAAACTTCAGAAATGAAGGCATGGACAGAACACATAACCCAGAGTTTACAGCTATGGAAATCTATGTATCCTACAAAGATTACAACTGGATGATGGATTTCTGCGAACAACTATTAGAGCATTGTGCAATTGCAGTAAACGGAACGTCTGAAGCTACTTTTGGTGAACATAAAATCAATTTTAAAGCACCTTATAAGCGTATTACGATGCGCGATTCTATTTTAGAGTTTACAGGTTTTGATATTTACAACAAATCTGAAGACGACATACGAGCAGCTGCAAAAGCCATGCATATTGAGGTTGACGAAACCATGGGTAAAGGCAAGCTGATTGATGAAATTTTTGGTGAGAAATGTGAAGGAAACTATATTCAACCTACATTCATTACTGACTATCCTAAAGAGATGAGTCCGTTATGTAAAGAGCATAGAGAAAACCCAGAATTAACAGAGCGATTTGAGCTAATGGTTTGTGGTAAAGAAATTGCAAATGCCTATTCTGAGCTAAATGACCCAATAGACCAACGTGAGCGTTTTGAGCACCAATTAAAACTCGCACAAAAAGGTGATGATGAAGCTACCGAATTTATTGATCACGACTTTTTACGTGCATTAGAATACGGAATGCCTCCAACATCAGGTATGGGAATTGGCATGGACCGTTTAATTATGTTCTTAACCAACAACCAAAGTATCCAGGAAGTGTTATTCTTCCCTCAGATGCGACCAGAAAAGAAAAAAGTAGATTTAAGCGATAACGAAAAAGCGATTTTAGAAGTTTTAAAGGCAGAAAAACGTATGGACTTAAATGTACTTAAATCTCAATCGGGATTAAGTAACAAAGGTTGGGACAAAGGCATTAAAGGTTTAAGTAAACATGGATTAACAAAGGTTGAAAAAACCGATGACGGTTTATTTGTTCAAATGATATAACCTATGGTTACATGGCTAAAAAAACAAAAAACATATCTTTTAATAGGATATGTTTTTTTGTTACTAATTCATTTTGGTTTTAAAGACCACCTTTATGTTACCGGAATTTTGTTTTACGCATTTCCGTTACCTGTTTTAATTTTAGCCATATTTCCACTTTTAGCACTATTTTACAATAAAAAACGTATTCTATTTGCCTTATTAGGATTGATTGGTTTGCTGTCTTTTTTTTGGATTAACCATCAATATATCAATTATAACATTATTGATGCTAATTCAGCTAATTCAATACTTTTATGGAATATAGCCGACCAAAAAGATTATAATGTTGACGTTTTAAAGAAAACTTTAGAAACACAACGTATAGACGCGTTATTTTTTGTTGAAGTCCTACACGAAGACAATAATTTTAATGCCCAATTCACAAAAGAACTCAATAATTATAATATTGAATTTCTAGAGGGAAACATGATGGTGGCTGCCAAAAAAGGCATAACAGTTGTTGATTATATTGAAGAAAAAAACAATTACAAACTCAATCACTTAAAAGTAGAAATAGAAGCAAACACGTTTGAAGTTGTTATAGTTGACATTTTTGCAAAACCTTGGCACAATAAAAAAAAGGCCTTTACCAAAATTTATAAATACTTAGAAAAACATAACATCGATATTATACTCGGAGACTTTAACACACCTTACGAAAGTATTTATTTTAATCATTTTAAAACCAATTATACATCTGCACGTAACTTTCAGAATGGATTTTCAGCTACTTGGCCTTACCCAATGCCTTTGTTAGAGATTGATCATATTTGGATAAGTAAGCAACTAAACATACTAAGTACAAAAAAGGAATTTTATTCAGATTCTGATCATGCTTTGCTTATTACGGATTTCAAGTAATAATACATCCTTAAAGAACATACATTACAGACCTACACATAAGAAATACCTACTTAAAGCAAAAAAAGCTAGCTAAATACTCAGTCTTTGAGATTACACTTTCTGAATTAAAAAAGAAATCTATAGCTAGACTGCTCTTTCTTATATTTAAGAATAGACTTCAAAATCACCTTTATTTTCGTTCAAAAAAAATTTATTACATTGCAACTGGCTATAAATTAGAAAATCTCCCAGATGTTAAAAAAAGCTTGTTTGCTATTCTTATTCGTGAGTATCATTTTCTCATGCAATAATGACGATGATATTATTCCTGTTTGCGATACTGTAACTAATATATCATCAAACGCTATTACCAATAACTCTGCTACAATAACTTGGGAAACCACTAGCACTTCTGCAACTTATACCTTAGAGTATGGAGTTTCAGGATTTGCTTTAGGAAGCGGAACAACCATTTCCGAATCTGACACAGGTGCTCAACTCATCAATTTACAAGCCAACACAACTTACGATGTCTACATTCAAACCGTTTGTAGCTCTAGTAACATCAGCCTTCATACTGACGTATATAGCTTTACAACAGCATTACCAAATGTAGCTACAGAATTCAAACCTATTTTATCTGAAATGAATTTGTTTGTCGGAAATCTAGAAAATTTACAAATAACCCCTTTAGCTTTTGAATATAATCTTAATACCACCTTATTTTCTGATTATGCTCACAAACAACGTATCATAGCATTACCAGAAGGAACAAGTATGGAGTTTGATGGAGATGGCTTGCCTATTTTTCCAGATCATACAGTAATAGCAAAAACCTTTTATTACAATACAGATGAACGCGACCTATCTTTGGGAAGAACTATTATTGAAACGCGTATTTTAATTAAATTAAATGGAGCTTGGGAAACTGGAGATTACAAATGGAACGAAGAACAAACGGATGCCGTTTTAGATTTAGCAGGAAGCACATTACCTATCACTTGGATTGATGCATCAGGCAGCTCAAACTCTACAACTTATAAAATCCCTTCAAATACAGATTGTTTTACTTGCCATAACAGTAATAATGATATTATACCAATAGGTCCAAAATTAAGATCTATGAATTTTGAAATCAATGGGGTGAATCAATTAGAGCAATTTATAAGTAACCAACAACTAACAGGCTTGTCAAGCAGTTCTTCTGTTAGAGTGCTTCCTAATTGGGAAGACACATCACTTCCATTAGAAACTAGAGCAAGGGCTTACATGGACATTAACTGTGCACATTGCCATATTCCTGGCGGTACTTGTGCAGACGAATCTACTTTAAATCTTGCTTTTGAAACATCTTTAGAAGAAAGCAATATTGTAGAACAAAGTGTTGTCATTGATTATAGAGTATCGTTTTATTCTGAAGGATTAAGCATGCCTTTTATTGGAACTACAATGCGCCATACAGAAGGTTTGAATTTAATTCAGGAATATATGAACACACTTTAATACTCACGTTAAAAAAATACTAAAATCGGTTTTTATATTAACAGATTCTTAATAGAATCCGTATTTTCATCAAAATTTAATAAAAACCAACTATTTTGAAACACGTATCCATTAAGCTACTCTTTGTAGTTTCCGCGTTCCTAGCATTTTCTTGCTCTACTGCAAAAAAGGCTGGAAAATCAGGTAAAGACGCCAGTGCGATGGCTAAACCTCCAGCTAAAAAACCTGGAAAAAATGACCCTCAACCTTACAGCAAAATTATAACCAAAGACGCCAAAAGCGACAAAGGGTTATTTACTGTTCATAATGTAGATGACAAATTCTTTTATGAAATACCAGATTCTCTTTTCGATAGAGAAATGCTTATGGTTACACGTATCGCTAAAACAGCATCAGGACTTGGTTTTGGTGGAGGAAAATTAAGCGAACAAGTATTACGATGGGAAAAGAAAAACAAAAAAGTATTACTACGTATGGTATCTCACCAAGTAGTTGCTGCAGATTCTTTACCCGTACATGAAGCGGTAGTTAACTCTAACTTTGAACCCGTAATTGCCACTTTTCCAATTAAAGCATTCAGTAAAGATTCTTTAAACACTGTTATTGATGTTACAGATTTATTTTCAAAAGATGTTAAGCCGTTAGGCTTTCCTCAACGTGCTAGACAACAATATAAAATTTCACGTTTAGATGGTCAGCTTTCATACATCGAAAGTATTAAATCCTACCCTACAAACATTGAGTCGCGTACGGTAAAAACTTATGCTTCAGGTCAACCACCATCAAACTCTAATACAGGTGCGATTTCTATAGAAATTAATAATTCTATGATATTATTACCTGCAGTACCAATGAAGCGTCGTTATTTTGATGAGCGTGTAGGTTGGTTTACGAGTAATCAAACCGATTATGGTTTGGAAGATCAAAAAAGTAAAACTTTAGAATTTTTAGATCGTTGGAGATTAGAAGTTAAAGACGAAGACATCGAAAAATTTAAACGTGGAGAATTAGTCGTTCCTAAGAAACAGATTGTCTACTATATTGATAGAGCAACTCCAGAAAAATGGAGAAAATATCTTAAACAAGGTATTGAAGATTGGCAAGTAGCTTTTGAAGCTGCCGGATTTAAAGATGCTATTATCGCTAAAGATCCTCCTACTGTAGAAGAAGATCCAGAATGGAGCCCAGAAGATGCACGTTACTCAGTTGTACGTTATCTAGCATCACCAATTCCTAATGCTAATGGTCCTCACGTAAGTGACCCAAGAACAGGTGAAATTTTAGAAAGTGATATTAATTGGTATCACAATGTAATGTCATTATTACGTGGTTGGTTCTTTGTACAAACAGCTGCTATTAATCCAGATGCACAGAGCCCACAATTTAAGGACGAAGTAATGGGCCGTTTAATTCGTTTTGTTTCAGCTCACGAAGTAGGACACACTTTAGGTTTACCTCACAATATGGGAAGTAGTGTGGCATATCCCGTTGAAAAATTACGTGATGCAGAGTTCACCAAAAAGTACGGAACTGCACCTTCTATTATGGATTATGCACGTTTTAACTATATAGCTCAACCTGGAGATGAAGGTGTAGCTTTAATGCCAGACATTGGAACTTATGATAAATATGCTATTTCTTGGGGTTACAGACCTATTTTAGACAAAACTGCTGAAGAAGAAAAGCCAATTCTTAACGAGTGGATTATGAAACATGCTGGTGACCCAATGTACCGTTTTGGACATCAACAAGCTGGAGATGTTGTTGACCCAAGTTCTCAAACTGAGGATTTAGGTGATAATGCCATGTTAGCGAGTGAATACGGTATTAAGAATTTAAAGCGTATTGTACCTAATTTAATTGAGTGGACTACAGAAGCTGGAGAAGATTATGATGATTTAGAAGAAATGTACGGTCATGTAATTTCTCAATTTAACCGCTATATGGGACATGTATCTAATAACATTGGAGGTGTTTACGAGCATTATAAAGCTGCCGACCAAGAAGGTCCTGTTTATACCGCTGTACCAAAAGCACATCAAAAAGAAGCGATGCAGTTTCTTCATGATAACTTATTTGAGACTCCAGAATGGTTAATTAACAAAGATATCTTTGATCGTATTGAGTTTACAGGTTCTGTAGAACGTGTTCGTGCCTTACAATCTAGAACAGTTAATAACATTTTGAGCTTAGGAAAAATGCAACGTTTAACTGAAGCTTATACCTTTGATAACAAAGCCTACTCTTTACCTGACATGATGAGTGATTTACGTTCAGGTATTTGGAGTGAATTACGTACTGGAAAAAAAATAGACACATATAGACGTAATTTACAACGTGCACATATTGATAGATTAGAATACTTGATGACAGCTAAAAACCAAACAGCAAGCAGAAGATCTAGTCCTTACGTTAAAGTAACACCAGTTAATACTAGCCAATCAGATATTAGAGCGGTTGTAAGAGCTGAGTTAAAAACTTTACGTAGTCAATTACGTTCTGCACGTGGTGGAGATACCATGAGTAGAATTCATATAGCAGATGCTATAGAACGTATTAATTTAATTTTAGATCCTAAATAATCTGGATGACAATACAACTTAACAAAAAAGGCTTCAATTAATTTTGAAGCCTTTTTTTTTAGTTTAAAATAGTTTGAATGGTTTTATGATAGTCTTCAAACTCAATCAAATTATTATGAGCAGCACCTTCTACAGTTACAAAGCTTAAGTTTTCAATATTTAATTCTGAAAGCTTTTTTCCTGAAGCATAAGGTACAACAGCATCATCAGTACCATGAATAATTGTTATTGGGCATTCCGACTTTGGTAAAAACTGATAGGTTGGAAAATGATATTTTAAAACTTGTTTTACCGGTAACATAGGAAACCTGTCTTTTGCAACATCTAAAATACTGTAATAAGGTCTTTCTAAAATAAGTTGTTTAGGATTGTTTTTTGAAACTAAATAGGATGCAATTCCCGTTCCTAATGATCTGCCATACAAGGTAATTTGATTTTCAGAATACTGTTCTAAGAGGAAATCATAACAATATTGTGCATCTTTATATAAAGCTTCTTCACTTAATTTCCCTGTACTTTTCCCATACGTTCTATAATCCATTATAAATACGTCGTATTGCTGAAGTACAAAATATTCTGCTATAGCTCCCCAACGACTTAAATCGCCAGCATTACCATGAAAATAAAGGATAACACCTTTTGGGTTTTTAGCTTTAAAATGAAGTGCATTTATGCTTGTACTTTCATCTGTTTTAAGGAATAATTCTTCAAAATCATGATAAAACTGATACTGGTAATTTTGCGCCAACCTACTAGGCATAAACAATAATTTTTCTTGAAAAAAATAAAGTACAGATCCTATCATAACAAATATGCTTAAAAGTACAAGTATAAACACTTTAAGGCTTTTTTTTAATTTTACTTTAATGGTAAATGCCATTTGTTTCTTAATATTTAATTATCAAAAACATTTCAATACCCCTTCAAAATGGAAAGTCTAAAAGTAATAAACTATAAAAAGTATTTTAAAACCTCGCAGCACTATATAATGCTGCAAGGTTTTGGGTTACTATCTAACCTATCATCAAAACTAATCTTCGTCTTCTTTTGCCGCTAGTTCATTATTTATATAAGCCACATCTCTGGTATTTTTCTGTACAGCAATAGCCGAAAACAAACTTAGAGTAAATGACATAGCGTAAAACCCTTTTTCACTTAATTCTAAATCGGCATTCCAAAGTCCAATAGTTAATAAAACAATAGATGCAATGGATGTAAACCAACTAATACCAAAATACATCTCTGTAACTTGAATACCTTCTAGTTTGTCCCTAACTGCTTTTTGAACTGAAATTACAGAAAACAATCCAAAAAGGAGAATGGTAAAATAATAGCCTTTTTCATTAAGCATCATCTCTGCATTCCAAAGCCCAACACAATAAGCAACCATACCAATAAGTAAAGCCGACCATGAGGCACCAATAAACGCTGGTGTTGGCTTATGGTTATACACTTTCTTTTCTTTCTTTTTTGAATTTAGATTTTCTTCGTCTTTTAACGATACTGTTGTTTGATAATTCATCTTGTTTGGTTTTAATGATTATGAAGCAAATCTCAGATAAAAGGCAATATTTATAAAACAACAATCACAACAAAACTGACGATATATTTAATATACAAACATAATAAATTACTATATTCACTGATTAATTAAATAATTTAATGACGATTAAATGATAGAAATAAAATCAATCATCAATACATTAAGTACCGAAGATCATCAGAAATTTGTAAATTATCTTCAGCAAAAGAACAAACGCAAAGACACCAAAAACATTCAATTATTTAAATTACTAGCCTACTCTACCTATGATTCAAAAGCTATTTGCAAACAACTCTATAAAGTAGATAAAAGTAATGCTTACCATGCGCTTAGAAAGCGACTATTACAATCCTTAATAGATTATACTGCCAATAAAAACCTTGAAGACGAGAACTCTATTGACATGCTAATTGTTAAATACATCTTAGCATCACGTACATTTTTACTTCAAAATAATTTCAACATTGCTTATAAAATTTTAGACAAAGCAGAACGCCTAGCAGATGAACATTCATTGTTTGCCATACGCAACGAAATTTACCATACTAAAATCCAATATGCTCCAAATTATCCTAAAATAAATCTAGAAGACTTAATAAATAAGCAAAAAGCAAATCAGAAAAAACATCAATTAGAAGATCAACTCAATATTGTATATGCAAAACTGAAATCTATACTAAATAAAGTAGCCTACCAAGGAAACGTCATCGACTTTGAATCTGAGCTTGAGCACTTGTTAAAAGCACATCATATTAAAATTAACACATCACTTTCTTTTAAGTCTTTATATCAGATTTTAGCGATTGCTAACATTTCGGCTTTTGTCACAAAAAAATATTACTCTATTGAAAGCTTTGTGATGAAAAGTTATGATATTCTCAAACAAAAAAAGGAAACCGACAAGCAACTTTTTTATCAAATTGCAATCGTTTATATCATTGCCAACACGCTTTTTAGAAACAAAAAATTTGAAACGTCCCTACTCTACATCAAAGAGATGGAACAGTTAATGCAACTTAAAAAAGGGGCTTACTATAAAACTTTCATCTTAAAGAAAACTTTAGTTGAAGCCTTAAACCTTAACTACAGTAATAAACAAAATGAAGCTATTGCCTTAGTTGAAAAACACATAACTAAAAAACATAAGGATACAGAAACTTTATTAGACTTACAGCTGACTTGCTTTATGTTTCATTTCCAAAGAGAAGACTTTACAAAAGCCAAATCTATTTCATCTAAATTTTATCATTCAGACCAATGGTATAAAGAAAAAGCAGGGATAGATTGGATAATCAAAAAAAACATAGCAGAACTTTTATTATATATAGAATTACAAGAAGATGATTTGTTCTTTTCACGATTAAAAAGTTTTAGACGTCGTTATTCAACGTATTTAAAAGAAATAGGGCAAACCAGAATCCTTCAATTTTTAAAATTCGCAGAACTATACTATATAAAACCAAAATCGGTTACAACAGAAGATTTTAAAGATCAATTAGAAACAACTTTTGAATGGATTACAATTCACGAAGAAGATATCTTTGTCATTAGCTTTTATGCCTGGTTAAAAAGCAAAGTTGAAAACAATACGATATACCTAACCACACTACAGTTACTAAACTCATAATGTTAAATTCTGTGTTAAAAAAAACGACGGCTTTAAACGTTTTAAATTTAATAGCGTCTAAACTAGTATAACACAAACATATAAACAACATGAAAAAATTAGTAATTATTGCCCTAGCATTTGTAACCTTAAATGGTTTTGCACAAAAAAAAGAACATGACAAAAGAGACAGAGCGCATACTTCTGAATTAAGAAAAGACATGACTCCAAATGATATTGCAGATTTAAAATCTAAACAACTGACTTTAAAATTAGACCTAACAGATGCACAACAACAAAAAGTACACAAGCTAATTTTAAAGCAAGCTGAATCAAGAAATAAGGCAAGAGAAGCGCATAAACCTAAAGAGGGAGAAAAGAGAGAAAAGCCTTCTAAAGAAGAACTCGTAAAGATGCAAAATCAAAGATTAGATGATCAAATAGCAATGAAACGTGAAATGAAATCTATTTTAACTACTGAACAATACGCTAAATATGAAAAAATGGAGCCTAAAAAGCACAAAAAAAGAGGCATGCGTAATAAAAATAGAAGCAAAAAATAGATTATTTCACTAAAAAAGTATCGGATAGTCGATACTTTTTTATTTTGTTGAATAAAATTATTACTTTAGTAACCAATTATAATTAAATAATCCATAATGAAAAAAGTAATAACCTTGTGCTTATTTGTATTTGCACTATTTCTTGGAACTCAAACTACTGTAGCACAAAACAGTAAAATAGAAATTAATAAAGAAATAAATGCTAAGGCCGCTACAAAAACTGAAGCTTTAAGAAAACACATAAAGTTTGACAAAGAACAACGTAATGAAATTTATTCAGCTTTAAAGGCATACGAACAAAGTAAAGTTCGTATTAGTAACAATCCTGTAAGCGAAGATGAAAAAGCAAAAATAGAAAAACAGTTAAACGACAAGATTAAAAAGATTTTATCAGAAGAACAATTTGAACGCTATTTGACTTTTGAATAGGCGTCTTGATAAAAAAGTTTAACAACTCATAAAAATTAAATCAGAACATTCATTTGTTCTGGTTTTTTTTTATTTTCAAAAAAGCGAAGAGGTGTTATATTTACAATTTATTAGATTAAAGATATTGGGTTTACACCAATAATTAAATTCTGCATTTCAAATAATCAAATAAAATATTTTACATTATTTGTAACATTTTGATAGTTTGTTACGTATAATAAAAGCAGCATGTTGTTGCAATAAAATTGCACAAATCTTAAAATTAAATGAGACAGCTTAAAATTACCAAGCAGGTAACCAATAGGGAAACTGCATCATTAGATAAATACTTACAAGAAATTGGCAAAGTAGACCTTATTACAGCAGATGAAGAGGTTGAATTAGCTCAACGTATTAAAGCTGGTGATCAGCTTGCTTTAGAAAAATTAACAAAAGCAAACCTACGTTTTGTTGTATCTGTTGCAAAACAATATCAAAACCAAGGGTTAACATTACCTGATTTAATTAACGAAGGTAATTTAGGTTTAATTAAAGCTGCACAGCGTTTTGATGAAACACGTGGGTTTAAATTTATATCTTATGCTGTTTGGTGGATTCGTCAATCAATACTTCAAGCTTTAGCTGAACAATCTCGTATTGTACGTTTACCGTTAAACAAAATTGGTTCTATTAATAAAATAAACAAAACCTTTGCTTTTTTAGAGCAAAGTCATGAACGACCACCTTCTGCTGAAGAAATAGCTAAAGAATTAGACATGACGATTAACGATGTTAAGGAGTCAATGAAAAATTCTGGTCGTCATGTAAGTATGGATGCTCCTTTAGTAGAAGGAGAAGACTCTAACTTATATGATGTACTTAGAAGTGGTGAATCACCAAATCCAGATAGAGATCTATTACACGAATCGTTGCGTACTGAAATTGAACGTGCTTTAGAGACCTTAACACCTCGTGAAGCCGATGTAATTCGCTTATATTTTGGCCTAGCTAGTCAACACCCAATGACTTTAGAAGAAATTGGAGAAACGTTTGATTTAACACGTGAACGTGTTAGGCAAATTAAAGAAAAAGCAATCAGACGATTAAAACATACGTCTAGAAGTAAAATATTAAAAACATATTTAGGTTAGTTTTTTGTATATTTAACGACCAACCTAATGAAAGCAACAACAGTTACAAAACATAACTGTTCGTTTTTTGATTGATGAAAGAACCCACGGCTGATTACCGTGGGTTCACTTTTTTAAAATAGTCAGTAACGACCCTCTGTCACTTTGTAGTATGACTCTTTTACTTAACTATAATTAAATTACACAGACGATACTAAATAGAGAGAGCTACAGCTCCTACTCCCTAAATTATCCATTCAATAGTGAAACCACAGTATTATCTTCAGCATAATCTTCCTTTTTTAATTACCTTTGCTAAAACCTAAAACAACCTCATAAAATGGCTTCAAAATTAATTGCCCCATCAATGCTAGCTGCCGATTTTGGCAATCTTCAACGTGACACAGAAATGGTAAATAAAAGTGATGCTGATTGGTTTCATATTGATGTTATGGATGGTCATTTTGTACCAAATATATCTTATGGTATGCCTGTAATTTCAGCCATCAAAAAACACGCTACAAAACCATTGGATGTGCATTTAATGATTGAAAAACCAGAGCGTTATATTGAAGAATTTGCAAAAGTTGGTGCTGATATTATTACAGTTCATTACGAATCTACGGTTCATTTGCACAGAACGTTAAGACAAATTAAAGATGCTGGCTGTAAAGCAGGTATTGTACTTAATATTACAACTCCTCTTAACGTTTTAGAAGATATTTTACCAGAATGTTATATGATTTTATTAATGTCTATAAATCCTGGTTTTGGTGGTCAAAAATTTGAAGACATCACTTATAAACGCATAAGAAACCTTCGTCAAATGATAAATGAGCAAGGTTTAGACACGCGTATTGAAGTTGATGGCGGTGTTACTGATAAAAACATACAAAAGTTAGTTGAAGCTGGCGCAGACACCTTTGTCGCTGGTAGTCATGTTTTTAAAAGTGATAACCCAACAGCAACTATTAAAACATTAAAGCGTTTAGCCAATTCATAAAAAATGCGCATTTAGCGCATTTTTTTTATAATTGTTTCAATAAATAATTGATTAAATCTGTTGTAGTAACAATTCCGACTAAACGTCCTTTATCAACTACTGGTAGTGCGTGAAATTCTTTTTCAGCTAAAATTTTAGCCACTTCTTTTATAGTCGCATCAGAAGGTATAGTAACTACATTCTTAGCCATCACCTGGTCTATAGTAAACATGTTGTAAACCAAGGTTTCTATTTCAGTTTCAGTTTCATCTACGGCATCTGCAAAGCTAATTCTTAACAAATCGGTATAGCTTAACATCCCAATAATTACTCCTTCATTAACAACAGGAATGTGTCTAATTTTATGGCGTTTAAATAAAAGCTCTGCTCTTTCAAGATCATCCTCTCTATTGAGTGCAATAATATCAGTTGACATTATTGTAGAAATTAATGCATTATTTTTCATGTCTTTTGGTTTTATAATTCACTATTAAAAGTAGTTTATAAAGCCTTTATAAAGTATGACAAATATCACATTGCAAAAAAGTGACTAACCATATTCAAAAGTTAGTCTTTAGTACCATAGCCATAATTGTAACCATAATTGTAGCTATACCCATAAGATCTACTTGCGCCTACACTATTAATAACATAAGCTACATTTTTTAACTTACCTGTTTCTGTTAAATCTTTAGAGAATTTTAATAAATTCTTCTCTGTATAATTAGCTCGTGCTAAATAAATTGTAGCATCAGCTAACTGAGAAATTAACATGGTATCTGTGACTAGTATTGTTGGTGCTGTATCTACAATAATATAATCGTACTCTTCTTTAGCTTCTTCAATAAGCTTCTTAAAACGACCATTGGTTAATAAATGTGCAGGATTTGGTGGTATAACACCTGATAAAATAATTTGATGATTAGGATGCTTATCAAAACCATTAATTAAAGCATCTCTCCAATCATAATTAGCATCATGAAGATAATTAGATAATCCTGGCTTATGCTTTTCTTCATGAATATGCGTGTGAATCTGTGGATTTCTTAAATCAGCTCCTATTAATAATACTTTTTTATTAATACTAGACAAAGCTAAAGACAAATTAACACTTACATAGGTTTTTCCTTCCCCTTTAATTGTAGAAGTACAATAAATTACCTTTCCTTTTCCATCGTCTTTAATTGGCAAAATATAATCCACATTAGAACTTAAAATCCTAAAAGACTCTGCTAAGGCTGTACGTGCATTTGGGTCATCAAAAATGATATGCTCTTTCTTTTTTACATCTGGTATTTCACCAATGACCGGTATATTAGAATTTATCTTAGTGACATCCTCTTTACTATGTAATTTAGTATCTAACATAAAAATAAGATACAATATTCCAAATGGAATTAACAAACCACCTAAGATTGCAGCTGCATATACAATATTAGATTTAGGTGACACTGGATTAGAACCCGACAAAGCATATTCAACAACTTTAATAGAAGGCTCCGTAATAGCTAGATTAATAGCTGCTTCTTCTCTTTTTTGTAATAATAAAAGGTATAGACTCTCTTTAATTTTCTGTTGACGATCAATAGCTCTTAACAGCTTTTCTTTTTCAGGTATTTGAGCGACTGTACCACTAAATCTCCGGTTTCTTAAGCTAAATTGCTGACGGGAGTTTTCGAGCTGTTTTGAATACGTACCTATAGATCTATTTATATTAGCTTTTAAATTCTCTACTTGTTCTACAGCTTGTTTAACCATTGGGTTATTAGCACCTCCACTACTCAAATACTTATTTCTATCAATTACAGCATTATTATAATCTGAAATTAATTGATTAATACTAGAATTCTCAATACCAATATTAGCTGGCAATAAATCCGATTCGGAATTCGTATTTAAAGATGTGTCTAATAATTTAGACAGAGCCAATTGCTGTTCAATTTGAAAAACTTGCTCATCAGATTGTGCGCGTTGTTCTAAACCTAAACCTGCATCTACAGCTATATCAACTATATTATTGCGTTGTTTAAAGTCTTGGCGGCCAACTTCTATAGAATCTAATTCTTGAGCTAAAAACACAAAACGGTCATCAATAAAATCTAAAGTTCGTTTAGAAATTAACTGCCTATCATAAATACCATCTTTATCGAAGACTTCCATTAAGGTGTTTAATATTTTCTCTGAAAGTTCTTTACTCTCCCCTTTTATGGTTAACTTTAGTAAATCACTTAACTCACCAATTGATTCTACTTTAATATTAGATTTTAAACTTAATGCTGTACTTTTAATGGTGTTAAAGTTTAAAATATAAGTATTACCTACAAAATCTGATTTCGTTTTATTTACATTAAGGTCTATTTCAAAAGGTAAATTATAATCACTATCACGAGTCGTAGACCCAGAAAAAGAAAATACTTTCTCTGTTTTTAAATTAGTGATATCCATACCGGTATCTTTAATTTTTAATTTATAAGACAACCGTTCTCTAATACTATCAGGGTGAATAATTTGTTTAAAACCAAAAGGTAAACTTTCTATTTGAGACGTTTGAATAGTTCCTTCTTCATAGAAATTAGTATTGAGGTTTAACTCCCTTACCACACGGTTCATTATTAAATAAGAAGTTAAAATCTCTATTTCATTCTCTAAATTTATATTTTTCCTTTTAAATATAAAAGCAGATGTAGGCAACTCCAAGCCTTCTGATTCGTCTAAAATTTTAATTTTAGAATACGTTTGATAAACACGTGGCGCATACCTTAAATACATGTAGGCACTTATTAACGTCACAGCCAATGTTACAGCAAACCAAGGCCAATATCTTATATATCGTATTATCTCCTGTTTTATATCTATGCTATCTTCTTCTGGTAAAGAAAAATTATTAAATGAGTTATCCATATCGTTATCGAGACAATAAAATAGTTATACTAAGCGCTAAAGAGGCAATGGTTAACACTGTGCTTATATCCTTTACAAAACCAGCATTCTTTACTCTAGGGTTATTTGGATTAACCACTATAAAATCGTTTGGTTTTACGAAATAAAACTCACTGTCCATAAACTCTGAAGAAGTGAGATCTATATGAGTTACTTTACGCACACCATCAACCTCTCTAGTTAATAAGATATCATCACGTTTTCCGTTAATGGTCAAATCACCAGCATAACCTAAAGCTTGAATCAATGTCATGTTTTGATCCGTATAATTAATAGTTCCTGGTTGATTGACTTCTCCCAATATAGTCACTTTGGCATTAATTAAACGTACATTAACTCTTGCATCAGAAAGATGGCCTTCACTAACTAATTTATCACTAATAAAGATTTCTAGTTGTTGTGTTGTTTTATTTTTAGTAGATATTTCACCTAACACAGGTAAATTAATCGTTTGGTTTAAACTCACCACATATCCATCTAATTGCATAAGTTCAATATTAGTAGAGGGTGCTCCTTGGGACACACTTTTATTATAAGGCAATGCAGCTAGGGGTTCTAAACTTCCTATCGTTATTTTTAAAATATCATTAGGTTGAATATTTACAGATTGATAAGGTACACTACTTCCTCTCTTAGCCTCTATATCTTGCAAATAAAGTATGTCTTTTTTAGGAGCACAAGATGCTAAAATAAAAAGGCTAATTAGGCCTAACGTTTTAAAATTCATTAAAATATATTTTTTTATAGTTGGCAAATATAACTGCAATTAAGGTACTAGCAAAACCTTAACTCTAATTAACTAGCCTCATTCTCAGTAATCTTAGAGTTATTTTTAATTTTGTGCAATCCAAATGGGATAAGATATAGGGCAATTCCATATAGTAAAAGACAAATTATCTGTGTATTTAAATTAAGGTGTAACATGTTAAAAGCAATACACACAATGACAAAGTTAATACTACAAATTAATATGGTGGTCATTAAATGGCTGTAGCCTATTTTAATAAACCAATGGTGAATATGGTTTTTATCGGCCTTGAATGGACTTGTTTTATGAATCACAATTCTGATAAAGAAAATACGTAAGGTATCAATAAATGGGTAAAACAATAAAGCAAAAGCCAATGCTGGCGATGCTCTATAATAGTCTGAAGCCTCATCTACTTGAGCCATATTAATAAAACTTATAGTAAAAAACGCTAATAAAAACCCCACAATCATTGACCCTGTATCTCCCATAAATATTTTTTTACTTAAAGAGAAATTAAATCTAAGAAATGCTAACAATGACCCACAAAGCGCAATAGCAATAGTTGCCAAACTTAAATCATGGGAATGAACAAAAAGATATACAAATATAGCACTTGCTGTTAAGGCTATGGTACCTGCTAATCCATCAACACCATCAATAAGATTATAGGCATTTATAATTAATATATATACAAATAATGTAAACCCAACAGAAACCCAATATGGTAACGTATACACATCTAAAATACTTGAAAAGCCAATAATGCGAGTATCTGTAAAAACAATAAGTAAGCTCGCTACAAAAAGTTGCCCCACTAATTTTTTACCTGGTGATAAAACAGTAAGATCATCTTTTAAGCCCAGAAAAAACAAGACTGTTAAGCCCCCCATTACTAAAAGTAAAACTTTAGTATTCAGAAAAGCTCCTACTATAGTTATCACAACAATAACCCCTAAAAAAATACCAATACCTCCTAAAGTCGGTGTTTTAGTGGAATGTAAACTTCTACTATCTGGTTCATCCATTAAGTGTTTTTCGTTTGAAACATATAAAATTGTAGGAAAGGTTCTATAAGCGATAATAAAAGCCAATATAAACGCTGCTATTAACCAAATAACAGCATTATCACTTGGACTAAAATTATCTAGTAGAGTTTTTATCATAAGAGGATGATGTACTTTTATTATAATCCATTAATAGCTAGGCGCAAGATACAATTTTATTGTTTAGACCATAAATTTCAGACTAAATAAGCTTAAATATATCTAAATGAATTATTGTCAAATTATTTCAACTTTTTTAAACATTCCACAATTCGATGTGCCGTTTTACCATCCCATAATGGGATATCATTTCCTTTTTTCCAATTACCTGCAAATAAGGTGTCTAAATATGGCTTTAATTTTTCAGGATGCGTTCCAACCAACTCATTAGTCCCTAAGGTAATCGTTTCTGGTCGTTCGGTATTATCTCGCAATGTTAGACATGGCACTCGCATAATTGACGCTTCTTCAGTGATTCCTCCAGAATCCGTAATAACCGCTTTTGCTCTTTCTACTAAAAAATTAAATTCTAAATAACTTAATGGCTCTACGGTATGTAATCTTGAATGACTAATATTAAGACGTTCTAAAATTTTTGCTGTTCTTGGGTGTACAGGAAAAACTAGTGGTAAGTCTTGCGTATTGGCTATAATTTCATCAATCATATCTTTTAGCTGTGACTCTTCATCTACATTAGCTGGCCTGTGCAGTGTCATTACGATGTAATTCCCTTCTTCTAATCCTAATGCGTTCCAAACTTTAGGTTCTGTAAAATTTGGACGCTGCTTTAGCAACGTATCAATCATGGTATTTCCCACGAAAAATATCTGATTATCTTTTACACCACTTTGCTTCAAGTTTGTATTCGCTGTTTCTGAAGTTGTAAAAAAGTAGTTTGTAATACTATCGGTTACCAATCTATTAATTTCTTCAGGCATAGACCAATCGTCAGAACGGATACCTCCTTCGACATGTGCTACTTTGGTGTGTAATTTCTGAGCGACCAATGCACAAGCCATTGTAGAGGTTACATCTCCAACCACAAGAACCAAATCAGCAGGATTTGCCATTAATTCCTTTTCAAAACTAACCATAATTGCCGCCGTTTGCTCTGCTTGTGTACCACCACTGCACTCTAGATTAACATGTGGCTCAGGAATTTCTAATTGCTCAAAAAAGCTACCAGACATATTTTTATCATAATGCTGACCTGTATGCACTAAACGATAATCCATATCTCCATGGTCTTGTTTTGCTTTTTGAATGGCATGGATTATTGGTGCAATCTTCATGAAATTAGGCCTAGCCCCTGCGATAATTGTAATTTTGTACATGGTTAACTTTTTACAAATTTGGTATTTATTCTATTACTAATAATTATAAATATTGATTTTATATCTACTTGACCCGACGTTTACCCGAGGCACACCCGACGCATACCCGACGCATACCCGAAGGAGCTCCTTATAACATCTGCGATATAGTTTGGCAATTTACAGCATAATATACACTTAAAAACCTCCTTAACTTTATGATTATATTAAAACACCACTCATAAGTTTCGCTCGCAACCATAAGAAACAACATATATTTTATTTCTCTCTTATTATCGAGGATACACACCTTTAATTAAAACTATTTATTACTAAATATTTTTTTTTAAGAGATGTTCTAACCATAAAATAAACCGGATTAATATCTATTTAAATGCAAATTAACAAAAAAACGGACTAAATGTATCTGTCTTTTTATTCTAGAGGGCTGACTTATTAATCTATAAGTCCACTCCATATTATTTTTCACCCACCATTCTGGTGCACGCTTTACATTGCCTGTAAACACATCAAAACTTCCACCTAAGCCCTGATAAACGGCTTGATGTTCTTTTTGAATACGTTCCATTAGCAACTCTTGCTTTGGCGACCCCATGGCCACAAATACAACATCTGGATTGTGCTTTTTAATATCTTCTATTAAAGCTAATTCTTCAGCTTCCGTTTTAATATAACCGTTTCTATAGTTACAAATGGTAATGCCGTTAAATTGGGCCTTCAGTTTTTCTACTGTTGTATCAATGACCTCTTGTTTTCCACCAACTAGATAGAACGATTTTGTTTTATAATAATTAGCAACAACATCTAACCATAGTTCACAGCCAGGAATCTTAACTACTTTATCTATTCCTTTTTTCTGTAAAGCCCAAACAGCTCCAATACCATCTGGATAGCCCATATTTCTATTGATTAGCGCTCTACTTTCGTCTGTAGCATGAAGAATTTTCTCTGCATTAACAGCCACCATAATTTTATGGTTATCAAAGGCATATTGCATTAATTCTTTTCTGGATGTTGGAGCAAAAGTCATTACCCCGTTTAAGGACTTAGCCTCCATATTATTTAGATTTTGTTTCTAGTAAGTAATGCGCCATAGCATTAAACATAAAAGCATTAGACCACCGCATATAGGATATTTTAGAACTCATGCCTTGTCTATATTGATAATAAAAGTAGCCTTTTTTATGTTGCATATTATCTATAGTCCAATGTAACACTTTAGAAAGTAAAGCCTTATTAGGTTGAAAAGCTTTCATCTTAGATAAGGTTACAATGACTTGTGCTGGACAATGAATATCTATTGGAAATGTTTTATCGTGGTAATATTTAGGCATCCCATCACCTTCAAAGAAATTGTCTAGATAGTATTTTAATCCTTTATCTAAATGCTTTTGAAAACTTAGATCATCCGTATTTTGTTGATAGGTTTCAATAGCATCTAAATTAAAGCCTGTATGAAAAGAATCTATCCAAGATTGTATGGGCAATAAACCATAAATCCAAGACCCATCTTCACTTTGCAAATCGCAAGCTGCAATAACCGCTTGTTTTGCTAAATCAGCATGCTCTTGGTTTTTGGTATACTTATAAGAATAGCTTAATATTTTAGCTCCTAATAACGATGCGTTAATCACGGTATTATTACCATCTAGCACACTATATGAAAAAATGATTCCGCTGCCATGTTTTGTTCTCGATAAATCCTTTACTACAAAATCGGCAGCCGTTACCGTTTCTTTTAAAACATGTTCATTCTTAGTTATTTCGTAACTTTCTAGTAAAGCTTCAACACAAAAACAAGTGGCGACAACCGTTGGAGTATACTTCTTAAACAAAAACAAACGTCTCGCTTGCCAATCGAAATTATAACCCCAAGCTGACCCCGAATAGCCTTTAGACCTTAAGCCTAATAGTAATTCTGAAAGTTCATTGATACGCTGTAAAATCTGGTCTTTAGTTCCAAAGTCTTCATTTCCGTTTTCAGCTAACTTATATAAGCGACAATACCCTAAAAGAAATAAAGCCAAACCTTTTGTATTATGCTCTTTAGGCACCAAAAGCAGCTTTCTAAAATTAATAGGACTTCGCTTAAATCCTTGAATCCAAGCTAATCGTGCTAAGTCCCAATGCTTTAATGGTAAGGCCTGAAAAACCTTAGAGTTCATGCCATCATAAGGATCCCAGCCTTTGAAATCTTCGGCTTCACAATAGCTTTTTAGCTTTTTAAAACTGGATGCTATATTAGATTTCAACTTGCTCACCTCCACGTTTTACAGATTCTAAAACTTTAAATGACGCTTTGGTAACCGCTACAATGTCTTCAAAAGGAATTGGTGCTTTGCCATCGGTTAATAAGCCATTAACAAAAGCTTCAACCATTTCTTTCTGACCTTTATTTTGATTAAAAATCTTATCTTTTTTAGGTTTTCCTTTACCGTAAATTTTTAATTCTTTAAAGTCATTTAAGGTTGCTGAAATTCCGGCAGAAAATACCTCAACATATTCTTTAGTCATAGACTTAGAACCGTTAGCATAATACGCCACGACTCCAGATGATCCATTTTCGAATTGAATTAAAATATTCAACGTATCATTTAATTTATTGGCATCAGGTAATGCTGAAGCCGACACTTTAACAGGAAGACTTCCATTAAGATAGGTTAAGTAATCTATAAAGTGACATACCTCACCTAAAACACGACCGCCTCCAATTTCTAGATCTTGTATCCAAGTGTCACCAGGTATTGCACCTGCATTAATTCTATATAACATGGTCATAGGATTATTACCTACGGCCTTTTTAAGCTTATCTGTTAATGGTGAAAAACGTCTATTAAAACCAATCATTACTGCTTTTTTAGCTTCAGATTGGGCTTCTATGATATCTTCTAATTCAGATTCTAGTAAACATATTGGTTTTTCAACAAATACATTTTTATTCGCCTTTAGACTTTTTAAAACGTAAGGGCCATGAGAATCGTGACGCGTCGCTACAAAAACCGTATTGGTTTTGTCATCTAACACATCTTCTTCATTAGTGGCACAAAACTGAAACTTAAATTTCTCTGCCACACGCTTAGAAGTCGTCCCTGTATTCGTCAATACTCCTACTCTAGCAACATCATTAGTTTCTGGTATATTGGGTAATAAATTACCTTGTGCATAACTACCAGCACCTATAAATGAGATATTTATTTTTCCTAATTGCTCAGTTTCAGAGGTAGCAATCTTTGTTTTATTGGCTGTTTTTTCAATATTATATTTTAAAGCGATACCTGTAAACGGCTCAGCTTTAGAAACCACTAAATCAAAGGCATCTTTTGCATTATCAAACTCAAACTCGTGCGTTGTTAAGTAATCGATATCTATTTTCTTGGTAGCGATTAAATTTTGAAAGGCTTCCATGTTTCGTTTTTCTGTCCAACGTACATAAGGCAAAGGATAATCGATTCCTTTTTCTTCGTAATTCAAATCATAACGCCCAGGACCATAAGAACAGGCCATTTTTAATTCTAGCTCTTTACGATACCAGAATGGATCGCGTTCAAAACCAGTTGGCACAGCACCTAACACCACCACTTTTCCTTTTTTACGTGCTATAGCACCTGCAAAGTTAATAGGATCTAAACTCGCTGTTGCTGCTGCAATAATCACAGCATCTGCTCCATAACCATTGGTTGCATTTTGAATTTGCTCTTCTACACCTGCTGCATTTCTGGTTAAACCTAAATCGACCACGTTATTATCCACTGCTTTTTTAACAGCTGCTTCCGATACATCGATTCCGATAACTGTAACACCAGAGGCTTTTAATATTAGTGCTGCTAATTGCCCTAATAAGCCCAAGCCAATAACTACACAAGATTCACCTAAGCGCATATCTGCTTGACGTACTCCTTGCATTGAAATGGCTCCTAAGGTATTGTATGCAGCATCTTTTAAGTTGGTACTTGGATTTAATTTTACACATAGATTAACGGGAACAGAAACAATTTCTGCATGGTTGGCATAACCTACTCCAGCGCAAGCGACTTTATCCCCCACTTCAAACTCGGTTACTCCTTCGCCTACTTCAATGACTTCACCTGCACAGCTATACCCTAATGGCGAATACGCATCAAGTTTTTTCATCACTGCTCTGTAGGTCTGAATTGGCCCTTGTTTTTTTAAGGTATCAATCACTTGCTTTACTTGCTGTGGACGCTCTTTGGCTTTACCTATTAAACTTTTACGAGCGGCTACGACTGTAGAACCTTCTGTGCCTGCACTTATAATGGAATAGTGATTTTTTACAATCACCATTCCCTTTCCTAATTGTGGGTAAGGCACGTCTTGAATGATCATATCGCCAGAACCTAGCTTTTGTGTTAGTTGTTGCATTATCTTTCTATTACTTCAATTATTCTTTTAAAAAGTATTTCTCTTGAATATTTCTCTCTATTCGAAATTACTTCTTGTTTTTTAACATTATAATCTGAATTGATTCCTTTAAAAACAACATCATTTACTGCTTTTATTTCACTGACATTAAATGAACTAGACCAGCCTATGTTGTTATTGTTTACAAAATCGGAACAATCATTTTTTCCGAGTGCAAAAATAGGCAATTCACATGCTAAATAATCAAATATTTTATTTGGCATTGAAGAAGTAATCATAGGAATAATACCAATGTCACATTTTTTTAAATGTATACATACTTCATCTTGATTCAGTTTTCCTTTAAAAAATACATTTTTAATTTCATTTGTATTCACGTAATCAAATACAGAAGCATAACGTTGTCCTTCTCCATTATCTCCATATAAGTACAGTTCAAATCTTAAATCATTCTCTATCGATTTAATATAAGGAAGAATATCAATCTGGTATTGCAAAAGGCCAATATAAACGACTTTGACAGGAGGAACTATAATCTTAGGTTTTACAACTTCGCAATTAAAACGATTTGGATTATATCCTAGGGGAATAAAATCTGATGTTGAATTTGGGCTGTAACGGCTTAGCCAATTTAAAAAAGAAGGAGAAACGTGTAAAAATTTTTCAAATTTAGAAACACTTCGATTTAAAAAGAAATTACAATAAGTTGTAAAAATCTTACTAACTATCTTATTGTTTATCTTAAACGCATCTGGCCACACATCTCTGATATCTACAATAACTTCAACGTCTTTTTTCCGTTTTAACTTACTAATGTAGTACAAAATTTCAATAGGTCTCGAAGGAATAATTATCAAACTATTCTCCTTTAATTCTTTCTTTAGTTTTTTATAAACTTTGAAAGCAAAAATCAAGTTTGATAATACACGATTAAAGCTAAAATTGCTTTTATATGCTCGAGTTGAAATTAATTCTAAACGGTATGGTAATCTCTCTTGAGCAGATTTTAGATCTGCATTAGAAAAGAAAATTTTATCAGCGTGATAAAAATTAGAACTAATATAGGTTACATTGTAATTTTTTTCTGCTAGTAATTTTGCCAAATCGGGATGTCTTTTTCCTCTTTGAGTTAATTCAGACTCAGTTTGACTAACTATATAGATATTTTTTTTCATCTCTCTTAATTTACAAATATATTATACAGTTGATTTCTAACAGCATTTATTTCAAATCTATCTTTTATTTTAAGCTTACTTTCTGAACAATTTTCTAGATAAAAAGATTTATTATCAAGAAATGATGCTATAGCATCTTTAAGTTGTAGTACTTTTTTTGGGGCTACTAAAAACGCATTAAATCCATCTTCAACAATTTCTGGAATTGCCCCTACATTGGTTGCAATTACAAAGCAACCTGACGCAGTCGCTTCAATAACAGCGTTGGGACAGCCTTCCATATAAGAAGGAAGTAAAAACACATGTGATTGAGACAACACTTCATATTTAGTTGTTTTATCAATAAAACCTAAAATATTAATCTTTGACTTAACCTCTGGATTTAGACTAAGAAAATCATTTATTTTTTCTTCAATTTCAGAACTCCTGTAATGTCCATATATATCCATTGAAAACGACGTATATTTATTTGCAACTAGTAACTTTAAGGCTTCTAATAATTCCATAATTCCTTTAAGTTCACTAATTCTAGAAATATAAACCATCTTTATAATTTCATCAGAACTTTTAGTTTTCCTCTCTTGTAGTTGTGAGTTATCGTAAGTTGTATAAACAACATGAATATTATGTCCTTTAAAATGTTTCTCTAACTCTGTTTTAAATTTTTTACTTAATACAATAAATTCTGACGAATTCTTGTAAACACTTTTAAAAAAATATGATAAAAATCGTCTATTAAAAAAGCCTTCGCGCCAACCTCTAACAAAAGTTATAGACTTTATTTTCAAATACTTACTGATTAATACATAAATTCCATCTCTAATAATCGCAATAGGGATTAAAGATGGATTAACAACAACCTTATTGGGCTTTTCTCTTTTTAAGAACCTATAAAACTCTCTATATTGTCTTATACTATCCGTTAAATAACCGAAATATCTTTTCTCACGATGGACATAATCTGAGCTATGTGAACCAATATTAAAATACACCAATTGATGGCTCTGATAATTCCATACTTCATTTAATTCTCTATAAAAATTTGCAACACCACCTTTGGCTTCTAAATCTTTAGAACATATAATTATTTTAGGTCTCATACAATAACCTGTTGTTGTTGTTGTTGTTGTTGTTGTTGTTTTATAAACATTACTCTCAATTGTAAGTAAGGAAAAACAGAAAAGAAGTATAATACATTAGTAGTTCTAAGCATTCCTGAGTAAAAATTAACTAACACCATTATAGCAAACAAGGATAATATTACTACTGAATTCTCTCTATCATATTTTCTATAATAAAAATAAAACCCTATAACCTTTATATATAGCCATATTATTAGTAAAATACCAACAATCCCAAAATTATATAGAAACCCAAAGATATCACTATGAGCATGAGTACGCTTTCCAACATTTCTATAAGTATCCTCTTGATTACCAAAACCGAACATTTTATTATCAGAATTATACCATAGGTCATATATTCTAGTATAGGCACCTATACGTCCAGAGCCAGCTCTTTCATTACTTGGGTCAAATTGATCCTCTTCAAATCTCTCACCTACTTCATCTTCTTGTAACTGAAAATAAGTAAGACCAGCAAAAGAAATTGATAATAAAATTATTAATCCCGTAAATAATTTTTTAAAGCTAAAATCAGCATTTAGATTCCCTAAATAGTAGACAATATTACCTGCTACAAAAGCAATCATTGCACCTCTTTTTAATGTTATCAATATCGCAAAAGCAGAAAGTACTATAAAAAACACGTTTTTCTTATAACCATAACTAGAAAACAAGAGCAAAGGATACATAAATAAAATTAAATATGCTGCAACATTATAATCGTCTTTTATAAAACCAGTTATAAAAAATATTAATGAAAATCCTACAGCTACATAAATTACACGTTTAAGGACTTTTGTAAAATCTTCCATAGTTAAAACACCCCTATAACCGTAAGCAAATAGAATATTAACCCCTAAAACCCAATATAAAATTTTTGAATACACCCAAAATCCGTCAAATAAATCTCTATCAGTAAATAGGTATAAAAAAAGAACAATCAAAAACACCATAAAAAAAGTATGCAGCTTGAATTTTCTAATAATTTGAAAATTCAAGACATATTCTTTTATTAATAATACCAAAATAAGAATTCTTAGTACTCTAGATATATTTAAAACAAAATTACTACTTAAAAACTCAGATCCTAAATCGGTAACTAATAACAAAGGAAAACCCCACTTAATTAAAAAAACTAATAGTTTCATTTTCCTTTGAATTCTGTTTTTATCATTTCACTTATCCTTAAGTTGCAGAGATTATTTTTGCAAAACTTACCCTTTTCAAAAACCCACTCATGATTATTTGTATCGTAATACAATCGTCCAGACTCATTATTAATTTGCAATAACTCCCTATCGCCTTTTTGTCCAAAATACGGCTGTACCTCATTAACTAACAACTGATTATCTGTCGTAACAAACACATCAATATCGGCATAATAAATTTTATATTTATCTGTGATATCTTTAACTAAATTTAAACATTCAATTGGAGGCATTCCATAACCAAAATTTTTAGAACCGCTATGAAATTGGCCTTCTTTTAATTTCTCAAATCCAAAATAATAATCACCAATTCTAATAATTCTCCATTCTTTAACATCATTGAGATAATCTTGAAGAATCACAAAACCATGTTCTTTATCTAACTTATGCTTTCGGTAACTTCTAATACCTGAATTAAAAACTTTCTTAGTTACACTTTTTAATTCTGATGAATTCTTTAAAATCTTAACACCTGATGCTCCAGAGCCACTACTTGCTTTGTATACAATTGGATACTTACACGTAGATGCAAAATCTAAAAGTTCATTATTATCGTAAAAAATATAAGATGAAGGGTGTGGTAAATCATTAACCTTTAACCAATCTAGAGTTCTTAATTTACTTTCCCATATCCACAATTCATTATAATTTGGAAATACAGGAATATCATAACTATCATTTAACAACTTTAAACGATTATCAAACATGTCTTTCCAAGGGGTGTACTGAACCGAAGGTCTGGCGATTAAGAAATCTATAGATTTTGATTTTAAATTTTGTAACCAATCTTTCGAAAAAAAATCTATAATAACGTAAGACAATTTTAAATCCTCACAAGCTTTTACATAATTATAATGAAGGTGCCATTTCTCTTTTATTATTCCTACAGTATATTTTGAGTTTTCAAAAGTTCGCTCTTCTTTCTTGGTGATTTCAATCACGGAGTCAACAGCCTTTTTACCTCTGTAATTGAAGACATTAAAATAGTAATAAACGAATTTCTTAAAGCCTAAAATGAATTTGTCTTTCATACTACTTGTCTTTTAAAATAGTTTCAACAATTTCTCGATGCGTTTCGCAAGTCACAATATTCTTTAACACCAATTTTCTATCGTTTTTGTATATGAATTTTAACCAAGATAATTTTTCATTTAACTTACGCATCACTTTACCATTACCGTTTAAAATACTAAAATAGGTATTCTCTAATGACTTTGATAATTTAAGCCATTCTTCTTGAATATAATTAGGGTTTTTAATCATCTTTTGAGAAGCTTCATCTATATGATTCATAAAAAGTTTTGCTTCTTCTATTGTCATTTTTCTTACACCAATTTCATCTTTAAAAAAGCTTTTATGTATATAAGGGATCAATTGTATATCTGTTGAGTTATCTTCATGTAATACAACTTCAATTAAAACCCCTTTGTATAGCCAATCTCTTTTTAATGGGTAAGGGTCAAACACAAAATTGCCTTGGCCATAATAAATATTTCCTTTATTGTACGCTTCGTAAACTCCAGCCGTATGTGAGTGTTGGCAAACCACCATATCAACCCCCTGATCTACAAAAAAGCGACATAATTTTTGTTGTTTTGGTGAGGGTAAATGGTAATTTTCTTTACCTCCATGATATAATAAAATTATAAAATCACTTGAATCTTTAAGAGCTTTTATCCTTGTTACAAAATCTATAACATCCACTGGATTTGCACCAGATTGACCATTTTCTGCTATAGAAAATTCGTTTTCAGCATAGCTAAGCACAGTTATATTTTTTCCTTTTATAGTTGCTCTAAATGGTTCCGAAGCATCTTTTAATGTTTCACCTGCTCCAGAAAAATCAAATTGATTTTCCTTCAGAGCTTCTAATGTGCTTTTTAGTCCTTTTTTACCGTGATCTAAGATGTGGTTATTTGCTAAATTTAAATAAGTAATACCACTTTGTTTTATAGCATTTAACATTTTAGGAGAATTCCCAAAAACAGCACCACTTTTTTTAATTGGTGATTGCGCATTAATTAAAGGAGTTTCAAGATTAGCAATCGCAAAATCAGCAGCTTGAATTTCTGGTAACACATCGGTAAATAATTGCTGAGCATCTCCTCCTAAAAAAGCCTTTTCGTCTCTTTTAGTCACGCAGATATCTCCTCCAATAATAAGTTTAACCATTATATGTACCGTCTAAAAAGGTTTGTGCCCAAGTTTCAAAAGCAAAAAACATCCATAAGTTTTTTAAATCTCCTTTAGAAAAATTGTTTTTATTACTCCAAATTTTAGAGACTTCTTTATAATCAAAAACACCTCTATTTTTTATACCTGGCAATAGTTGATCCTCTATAAGCTGATTCATTCTTGTTTTTAAAAATAAATCCTCTACAGGCAGCGGAAAACCGCTTTTTTCTCTGTAAACAAAATCATTGTTAAATCGTTTTACAGCAAGCTCTTTTAAAATATGCTTGGTATATTTATTTGGCCTATTAAGATGTCTTATATCTTGACATTTCTTAACCAATAACTTCGTTGGAAGCTTCATCACTAACTCTACCATATTTTTATCTAAAAATGGCACTCTATTCTCTACAGAATGTGCCATAGTCATTTTATCCTGTCTATTTAATAAATCTACCATGTAGGTTTTTAAATCGTAAACAGAAGCTCGCTTTATGACATCTCCATGAGAAGGAAAAAGCTCTTTTCTTTGTTTGACAACCGTTTCTATATCGTTAGTGACACTAAATTTCTTAAAATCATTTATACTTAAAGCAGAACTACTCATTATAAAAAAGTCCTCTAGTGTTTGCTTTAAATTGTACTTACTCTTAATTCTATTTCCAATAACAGGTAAATTAGAATAGCCTTTAAGGTTCATATTTAATCTACAAGATAAATTGTGATATCTTGAATACCCTCCAAATAATTCGTCTGCTCCTTCACCACTTAAAAGCACTGTAACATTTTCTCTAGCGCGTTCCGCAAGACGCTTTATACCTAAAGTATTAGGTATACTAATAGGCTGATCTAAGTGCCAAGTAGCCTTGAAAAAATTCTCAAAAGCGTATTCGTTAGAATATTGATATCTATGTGAATCTGAATTGGTATGATTTGTTACGTAAGTAATAAACTCTTCTTCGGAATATTTTTCATCTGAAAAGACAATAGAAAACGTATCCATATTGGCGTTAAAAAACTCACGTGCATAAGTTGTTACTAATGAAGAATCAATACCTCCAGACAACTGGCAACCCACAAGAACATCGCTCATTAGTTGCGACTTAATACTTTGTTTAAAAGTTTCGTCTAGTTGTTCTAAAGCTTCTTTCGGATTTATAAGATTTTCCTTATTAACCATTGTATAAGACCAATACTCTTTTACTTCTATTTTGTCTTCTGCAATTTCGTAATAATGCCCTGGAGGTACTTGCTTTACGTCCTTATAAAGGGTTCTGTCGTGAGCACAATATCTAAACAATAAATATTCGTCGAGATGATTAGAGTTAAGTTCTGCTTTAAAATCTGGATGTTTTGTAAACGATTTTATTTCAGATGAAAACATTAAAACACTTGGCGTTTTGTAGATATACATTGGTTTAATACCCAATTGGTCTCTAACTATAAAACTTTTTTGCAGCTTTAAATCAACAATAATAAAAGCAAACATACCATTGAGTAACTCTAAGGTTTTGTCTAAACCATATTCTATATACAAATAAAGAATCACTTCAGTATCTGTATGGCTTTGAATTGGATGCCCTTTAGCTATTAATTCATCTCTAAATGATAATGCATTATAGGTCTCTCCGTTATATGCTAAAATATAATTACCGCAACCAGAAATCATTGGTTGATGGCCTTTTTTAGAAAGGTCTAAAATAGATAGTCTATTAAAGCCAATACCTGCATGTAGATGACTAAACTCTGCCGTTTCGTTATCAATTACATTAATTTTTTGATCCTTGAACAACGAAAAACCAACCATACCTTGATCATCAGGCCCTCTATGTACCTGTATATCTGTCATCTGTTTTAACACATGACTCTTTAATGGTTGATTGTGTAAATTAATAAAGCCTGTAAAGCCACACATAAATTATAAGATTTTATGAAATTTGTAAAATGCTTTTATTCGCTCGTCTGTCAATAATGGCTCGTGTCCTTGTAGCACATCTGGATCTGGATGATGATTACCTTCAATAGCGACTAAACCTTTAGTACTTAACACAAAATCCCATCCAACACATTTTAGCATTGGCAAACTATTAGCTGCATCTAATATCTCTGCTTTTATTGAAGACCAATCTGGAATAACTGTTCCTTCTATTTTCACATTAGTATCAGGATGATGCGTATATCTCTTATGTTCTTTAGCTTTAGGGTGCCTTGTACAGTCACTTAATTGCCCAGTTTCAAGATTAATTGAAGCACTTAAACCTCCTTTTGTAAAATTATCTTGTGGTGCAGATGCTGCTACTCCTATACGTTGAACTGCTCTTGCTATAAATGCTTTATTTGTTTCTGGATCAATTAGTGTTATAATACGCATGGTATTTACCGAGGTAGCATTAAGTGATTTTGAAAATTCACTTGGTTCTATATAATCAGTAAAAATATAATTGTTTAAGGTTTTAAAAAAAGCGAGTAATTCATTCGAATTGAATGTTTTAGTATTGTTAACTAAAAACTGATTATCATTTTCTTTTTTAATAATATATACTCCTTTACCTCCACCACCAGAGATGGTTTTTACAACAAAAATTTCAAATTGATTAATAAGATCTTCAATTGATCTGCTATCGTTAGAATAAAACTGTCCACTTACTATAATACCAAAGGTTTTTGGCACTTGAATATATTTACCAACATACTCAGAAAAGATTAACTTATTAGTTAACAATTCATTGAATGGTTCATTAATCCATCTTGCCATTGCTGCATGGTAATCACTTAAATAATCTTTATAATTATTTTTATCGAGTTGATAAAGCGTATATTTTTCAGCTAAAAACCCTTTTTTCCAAAGTCCAATCTTTTTAGTAAAACCTATTGGAAATTTATCCTTTAGATCCTTCTTTACTATATTAATCTTGGTTCTATATTTATAATAAGTAAACTTCATGCTGTTGCAACTATTTTAAAACAAAGGTTTTAATCGCGTATAATATATTTGCGAAAGTATCTATAAGATTTGAATTTCTAGGTATGTCTTGATTTAAATATAGATTTTTATACAAACCTACTCCTTTTTCAACATTGAAATAAGCTTCAAACCACAATTTTGAAGTTCTTTCTTCTTTACTTTTCAATGCCTTATAAATAGAATCTAAATTGGCTTGCTCATTAAAATCAGTAACCTGCGTTCTTGGTGAAAAGTTAGTGGTAAAAATAGCATCAAAATTAGCGTCCGTAACTAATAAAGGATAATCAGCATCTTTGTAAGGCACTAATAACATTTTATTTAAACTCGATGCTTCCATAAAGTTACGACCTGTACCAATAATAACATCTCCAACATCTAACAATTCACTTGCGTTATATGTAAACTCGTCTGAAGTTTCAACAATAACATCATCTTCTAAATTTTTAGATTTTATTTCTTCTAAAATCTCATTATAATTGGTCTCGCTTTGAATGGTCCCAATAACAATTAATCTTACCTTGAGACCTTTAGTTTTTAGCCACGAAACAAGGTTAATTGCCTGGCTAATAGATTTATGATAATGCTTTCCTATCCTTGCAATTCTTAATAAAGAGAGATCAGCTTTATCATGTTTTGCATAAAATGCTTCAATCCTAGAGCTATCCAACTCAACAGGTCTTACTCGATTTGGGATTAGTGTAAGCTTGGTATCGTAATAACGTTCCTTACTGTCGAAATAAGCTTTATTTTCTTTACTAAAAAGTACTAAATTATCAGATACAGGAAAATACTTCTTAGGGTTTGGCCCTCCACATTTATTTAGATATGAGGCTTGTTTTCTACTTTTAGAAAGCAACCTACTAAATGCAAATGAATGAACATCAAAAGCATGTATTACGTCTGGTTCTAATTGACTTATAAGTTTTTTTATTCTGAACAAAACAGACAAAAAATTATAACCATTAAAATTGACAAATGACAGATTGTAATTAGTCTTATCTAAAACTTCAGAAGGCTGAACACCAAGATTAACAACATGTACATTGTCAGTTTCACCAATTGCATTTGCAATGGTATTTAAACTATGAAAATGGCCCCCTTTTCCGTGACCTACTGTGGTAATAAAGTAAACGATGGTCATATTATACGCTGTTCTACTTCAAGGTCTACATTAAAACGATCTTTCACCTTGGTCTGAACATGTCTAATAATGGAAACAACATCCCCCCCTTTAGCATTATTGAAATTTACGATAAAACCCCCATGCTTTTCAGATATTTTAGCTCCTCCTATAGTAAATCCTTTTAAACTTAATTCATCAATCATAGCACCTACATAAAACCCTTTTGGTCTCTTAAACACACTACCTGCATTGGGATATTTTTTTGGCTGCTTTGCCCATCTTTTTTGCTTCATATCCTCCATTTTTTCATGGATTAAATTCTTATCAAGTGGTTTAAGCTGAAGCCAAGCTTTTAAAACTAGCATAGATTTACTTTGTTGAAACAGGCTATTTCTATACTCAAAACCAATAGCTTCATTTTCTATTTCAGAAATTTCAAAAGTATCTAAATCTAAATAACGCACTTTTAATAATATATCCTTTACTTCCTCACCACTTGCTCCAGCATTCATTACCACTGCTCCTCCTAATGAGCTTGGTATATCATAAAAAACTTCGACACCAGACAGTCCCTCCTCTAATGCTTTTTTACTAATTTCTAACATAGTAGCGCCCGCTTCTGCAATAATAATTCCGTTAGAGTTTTCTACATCTATATCATTAAAATTACCATTAAAAATAATAAAACTTTCGTCGTAATAAGCTTTAGAGAAAATGATATTGTGGCCACTACCTAAAAGTATAAAGTTTTGATTTGTTTTGAATAACTCAACAATTTCAGTTTCGTTTTCAGGGAAATAAGCTACTTTACACCTTGCTTCAATTCTATATGAATTATAATTTGTTAAGTCAAAATTTTGATGAATTATCATAACTAACGTTTTAACTTTTGTAAAAGTTGAACAATGGGTTGAAAATCAGAATGTCTGTATCTAATAATTTCCAACACTGGAATTTTAGTTTCTTTACTATAAAAATGGATAAATAATAGCGCAGCTATACTGTAACTAATAGTTGAAGCAATGGCTGCTCCTACAGCTCCATACTCAGGTATGAATAGAAGATTTAAAACAACATTTACAATAAGAGCCGGAATCATTGCTTTAAGTGATACCCAAGGTTTTCCTTTACCTGATAAATCCATATTAATCACTTTAAAAATAGTAAGCAAAAGCACTCCTGGTAATAATGTATTTAGCACCATCACACTTCCTACAAAGGATTCACCATACATGAGTACAATAACAAATTTAGATATTAAAAATAAGATTAGAGATGCTAAACCAATAGCTAGTATTGACAAACGAAGCAACTGAGTTACCTTTAATGAAAACGCCTTATCATCTTTAGAGACTGCACTTCTTGCAAACACCACCGTACTGAGAAGCATTGGTATTTGCCACAAATACTCGGTAATACTTACACCTTTCGAATAAATACCTGTCTCAAAAGCTGAACTAAGATTATCTAGTAATATAACATCAATCTTGTAATTTAAATTTACCACTAATAAAGCAAAAGCGTAAACCAAACCTAGTGTTAACATTTGTTTTATAATGTCCCAGTTAAAATTAAGACTAAAAGCTTTTATAAATTTATTTTTAAATAATAGTATTCCACTTATTACTAATGGACCAACGATTAGAGCCAATAGATAACCTGAAACACCAAAAGACAACCACCAAACAGAGATTGCTGTAATCAGTAAAACGATAAGTGTTGGAATCCAGTTGATTTTATTAAAAACACTTATTTGATTTTTACCAAGAAAAACACCAGAATTATAAGTATTAAATAATGCGAATGGTATTGGCAGTACTGCTAAAACTACTAGCCACAAATTTTCTCCTGACTTACTCAAATAGCGTATTAAGAAAAAGCAAACAACAACACTAAACACTGTGGTGAATAACCAAATTTGAGTAATTGCTCTTTTAATTTCGTCTTCAGAAAAAATACCTTTACCTAAAAAATAGGTGGTTGATTGTCTGATACCTAAAGAACCAATAGACATAAAAAGCGAAGGATAAACTAATAGTGCTGCAATTACACCATTTTTTTCCGGACCAAGAACTCTTGCTATTATAATAGATGTTGTAAGACCAAATGCAATCATTAAGACTTTAGAAACACCTACACTTAATATATCCTTTAAAAAAGTGGACATATTAGCGTTCTATTTTTATAGATATCCCTAAACCTTTTAATTTCTCTTCTAGTTTATTATAACCTCTTAATGCCATTTCCACATTTAAGATTTTAGAGGTACCATTTGCTAATAATGCCCCAATTACCAAAGCCATACTTCCACGTAAATCAGTAGATTGGACGGTTGCAGACACCGGGGTTACATTATTTTCTCCAATTGTAGTAATTAAGCCTGTTTCCCATTCTATCTGCCCTACATATAATTTAGCAAGCTCCTCGCAATATTTTATTCTTTCCGGATAACGGTAATCAAATATTCTACTCTTACCATCCGCATGTAAACCTAACAACACATAAAATGGTTGCATGTCTGATATAATCCCAGGATGTGTACCTGTTGCTAACTCAAACGGCTGTATGATTCCATTAGTAAGACAATCTTGAGTAATATGAACATTAGTTTGATTTCTATAAAAGTCAATTCCTGCATCATGTAAATGTGCTAAAGGAATTTGCATAGAATCGAAAGGAACATCTTGTATAGTGATATCTCCTTTACTTAAAATGCCATATACAATCCAAGTAAGAGCCTCAATTCTGTCTGGCATAACCTCAAAAATAGAACCCCTTAAATAATCTTGACCTGTAACTTCTACGTAACTATTACCTACAACCTTTATTTTAACTCCTAAAGTGCGAAGAAAATCGATTAAATTCTGAACTTCAGGCGAGATGTATGCATTTTTAATTGTACTAACACCCTTCGCGATTGATGCACAAATTAAAGCACTTTCCGTACCACCGATAGTTGATATTGGAAAATCAATATTGTTAGCTATTAAGCCATTTGGTGCTTTAACTTCAATATAATCATCTTTTTCTACAACTACAGCTCCTAATTTTTCCCAAACCATTACATGTAAGTCGTAACCTCTGTTACCTATTTTGCAACCACCTGGATAAGGTATTTTTGCTGCCCCAGACTTCTTTAACAACCCCGGAACAAGCAAATAAGTAGTTCTAATTGGATAATCGTAACTATCTAACAAAGTATCTTTAAGCTCACTAGAGTTGATTTCAACAATTTCATTATCTCTATCAACTTCGACTTTCCCATGACACTTTTTGATAAAATCAAATTTATAATTAGCATCAACTAATTCTGTAGGAAAGTTTTCTAATACGATTTTTTCGTCAGATATAAGTGCTGCTGCTAAAAGTCGAGTGGCTGCATTTTTCGCTCCACTAACTTTTACTTTTCCTTTCGGTATTTGCTTTCCTTCTATTAACGCTGTTAGGTTCTTCATTATCACTATAAAAATTAAAAAACTATATAAAATTTCCGCAAATATATTGTAAATATGATAGGACGTCTAATGATAGATAAACTATTTACATTTGAAAACTTCAAATACAATACCTTAAGTCTAAAATTGATTTGATTTTCAATGTAAGTTTCAACATAAAACAACCTATTTAAATTATAAAACACTAAAAATCAAACCTTCTTCACCAAAAACCAAGCATTCAAAAGCTCCGCTCTGTTATACAACATCCGCTCTTTCGTACTCCAATCTATAACCTTGAAGCCTGCATGCTCACAAATGGCCTGTCCTGCAGCTGTATCCCACTCCATAGTGGGTGCAAATCTTGGATAGCAGTCTGCTTGTCCTTCGGCGACCATACATAGTTTTAATGAACTTCCTTTAGAAATCAGGTTAACATCACCATACTTTTCTCGCATTTGATTAATATACTCATCTGTTTCTGGAGACCTATGTGAGCGACTTGCTACAATTGTAAATGTTTTATCTTCTCTTTCTAATGGCAACTTATTTCCTTGACTGATTAAAGTAGAAACATCATAATCGTTGAGATTTACAGACACCTTAAACGCCCCGATTTCGCTAGTTGAAAAATAAAGGTCACCTAGTACTGGTACATAAATAACACCAAGTAGGGTTTTCTGATTTTCTACAAGTGCAATATTTACTGTAAATTCACCGTTACGCTTAATAAATTCTTTAGTCCCATCTATAGGATCTACAATCCATAGTTGGCTCCAGTCTTTACGATCTTCATAAGGTATAGATTTACCTTCTTCGGATAACACTGGAATATGTGTTGCTTTCAAATGTGACATAATCACATTGTGGGAAGCGATATCGGCTTTGGTTAAAGGTGAATCGTCACCCTTTAGCTCCACCTCAAAATCATCAGAATGATAGATGTCGAGAATTGCTTTGCCAGCTTCTAGGGCTGCGGTGATGCTGTGATGCAGTAATTCGGTGAGGCGGTGATTCGGTGATTCGGTGATTCGGTGATTCGTTAGATTGGAGCTTTTATTATTCATTTTACTTACTTAGTTTCTTGGTTAAACCTTGTTTTAAACGGTATAACATTTTTCTAACTGTAATGATGTTATTTTGTAATGCACCATCAAACGTTATATACCCTATTCGTTCTGCTATTACTAACTGTGTTTCTATTTCTGATAATGATCCTGATGCTATATTTAAAAATCGAATAAAGTCCTTTGTAGACCCTCTACTTGAACCCTCAGCTACATTTGAAGGCAACGAAACCGCAGCTCTTCTAAGTTGAGAAGTCAATCCAAAATTTTCAGACGAAGGAAAATCCTCGGTAAGTTTATAAATATCCTCTACTAAATTTAAACTTAATTTATAAACTTCTAAATCTTTATGCGTCATAATTAAAACATTTAAATTACAAGATAAAGATTCTCCCTAATACCACATCACCGTATCATTATTTCACAGCATCACCTCTAAATAATCATCCCAGCGCCAATGGTCTCATTAGTTTGTTCATCAATAAGAATAATACTACCTGTTTGACGATTCTTTTTATACGCATCATAAAACATTGGTTTAGCTGTTCTAATAGACAAACGAGCAATTTCGTTCATTTCTACTTTATCTATATTTTCAATGCGATGTAATGTATTGATATCGATTTTATATTTTAACTCTTTTACCATACCAATAGATTCATTGGTAGTATGTTTAATTACAACCTTGGTACGTGCATGTATGGGAGTTGTACTCATCCAAGTCACTAACACTTCTAAATCTTGACCTACATTTGGCACATTGTTTTCACGCACAATCATATCCCCACGACTGTTATCTATTTCGTCTTCTAGAGTCATAGTTACAGACATCGGAGCAAATGCTTCCGAAATTTGTTCTCCATTCAGCTCTATTGTTTTTATGGTTGACACAAAGCCAGAAGGTAATGATTTCACTTTGTCACCAGGTTTAAAAACCCCACCATCAATACGACCAGCAAAACCTCTATAATCTTGATTTTCTAAAGTATGAGGACGAATTACCGATTGAATAGGAAAACGACAATCTACAAGGTTATGATCACTAGAAATATGAACCGTTTCTAAATGATACATTAATGTACTTCCTTGATACCAATCCATATTTTTAGAGCGATTAACGACATTATCTCCATTTAAAGCCGAAATAGGAATAAATTGAATATCCTTAATTCCTAATTTAGAAGAAAAAGATTTAAAATCTGAAACAATATTATTGTACGTTTCCTCACTATAATCAACCAAGTCCATTTTATTAATACATACAATAGCATGAGGAATACGTAACAATGACGCAATAAAAGCATGTCTATGCGTTTGTTCTAACATCCCTTTTCGTGCATCTATAAGAATAATGGCCAAATTAGCCGTTGAAGCACCCGTAACCATATTACGAGTATATTGTATATGACCAGGTGTATCTGCAATGATAAATTTACGTTTTGGTGTTGCAAAATAACGATATGCCACATCAATTGTAATACCCTGCTCACGTTCCGATTTTAAACCATCTGTAAGTAATGACAAATCTACATAATCAAAACCCTTAGATTTACTAGACTCCTCTACAGCATCTAATTGATCTTGAAATATTGATTTACTATCGTACAATAAACGTCCAATTAGTGTACTTTTTCCATCATCTACACTTCCTGCTGTTGTAAAACGTAATAATTCTATATCTTGATAATCCATGTATTTATTCTCTTTTATTATTTTATACTAATCGTCACTATTTATAGTTGGTATTTTTTACAACCCTTTTTAAAACACCCCTAAGAGCTAGGCTCGGTACTTTCAAAACAAAAACACATTTTGTTTCTCAGTAATCCTCAAGGGGACAATAGTCACAATTAAAACCTATTTTCTATTAAAAGTACCCTTGTTTTTTACGATCTTCCATGGCTGTTTCTGCACGTTTATCATCTGCACGTCCACCACGCTCTGTCGTTCTAGTTGTTGCAATTTCTTCAATAATCTTATCTAAATTATCTGCTTCAGATTCTACAGCTCCAGTAATTGGCATATCGCCACAAGTACGGTAACGAATGGTCATATTGACCACTTCTTCATTTTCTTTTAACTTAATAAATTCTGAATTTGCTAATATCACACCATCCCTAACCACACAATCGCGTTGGTGCGAAAAATAAAGCGATGGCAAATCAATATTCTCTAATTTAATATATTCCCATACATCCATTTCGGTCCAATTAGAAATAGGAAACACTCTAAAATGCTCTCCGTAATTTTTTCGACCATTAAAAAGATTCCATAACTCTGGCCTTTGGTTTTTAGGGTCCCATTGTCCAAATTCATCTCTATGAGAAAAGAAACGTTCTTTAGCACGTGCTTTTTCTTCATCACGTCTTGCACCACCCATTGCTGCATCTACTTTATGAGCTTCAAGTGTATCTAAAAGAGACACAATTTGAAGTGAATTACGAGACGCATCCGCACCTGTCTCTTCTTTAGCTCTACCTTTATCTATTGCTTCTTGTACCGACCCTACAATGAGTCTTACACCTAATTTTTCAACCAAAGCATCGCGAAAAGCTATTGTTTCAGGGAAATTATGCCCTGTATCAATATGTATTAAAGGAAAAGGTATTTTTGCAGGAAAAAATGCTTTTTTAGCTAAATGTGTTAGTAAAATAGAATCTTTACCACCAGAAAATAATAATGCTGGATTTTCAAATTGCGCTGCAATCTCTCTAATCACAAAAATAGCTTCTGATTCTAATTCTTTTAAATGATTAATTACGTAATTACTCATGCTTTTTATTTTATTTTTTGAATAATAAAGTCTAAAATGGTTTGAACAGATGTTTCTACATCTTGATTATCTGTTACAATTTCTATGTCTGGGTTAGTAGGGGCCTCATAAGGCGCTGAAATACCTGTCATATTTTTAATTTCTCCTGCTCGTGCTTTTTTATACAAGCCCTTGACATCTCTTCGCTCACACTCCTTTAATGAGGTATTAATGTATATTTCAATAAAATTATCTACTCCTACAATGTTTTTTATATTCTCTCGGTCTTCAATATAAGGCGATACAAAAGCGGCCAAAGTTACCACACCTGCCTCAACCATTAAATGACCAATTTCGGCTATTCGTCTAATATTTTCGGTACGATCTTCTGGCGCAAAACTTAAATCTTTATTAATGCCTTGCCTAACATTATCACCATCTAAAACAAACGTTGAAACCCCCTTTTTATGAAGCTCCATCTCTACCAAATTAGCTAATGTAGATTTGCCAGAACCTGACAACCCTGTAAACCACAATAATAAAGAGCGATGCTGATTTAGCTTTTCACGATCTTTTTTTGTGATTTTATAATCATGTCTAACCGTATTTAAGCTCATAATTCATTAACGTTTTTCACCTGTTTTCTTTTATTCCTTTGATCCAAACCAAAATTAATTTGATACCATAATTTTTCATGTCCAAAATATAACAACATTTTTGTTATCACTTCTGCTCCACCAATTTTCAAACCTGTTAGAGGATTCCCTGAAATTACCCAACCTAAAATAATAGTATCTAAAGTACCTACTCCACGCCAAGAGAACGTTTTCAAAATATGGCGTTTATTAGACGACTTTATGGTTGACTTAAACCAAACTCTTTCATGCAAATAATACAATATCATTTTGGTAATCATTTCATAAAGCCCTATTTGCATACCTATAGAAAAATCACCAGATATAAACCAAGACAACAGCATGGTATCCAAGGTTCCTATAATACGCCAAGTAATCGTTTTGGCTAAATGTCGTTTACTAAATTTCAATATTAATGTTTTTCAAATTTCATAATAACAGATACCACCATTCCGCAACAAAAATAAACACATCTACGCATCTAATAACAACATTTACTTTTAAAACTTCTTTCTTTTATTTTTAAATTACACCAAAGTACTCAATTACTCATTCTTACAATTAAAATATCATCATAATCACAACTTTTAATTCCGTTTAAACACACCTCAAACACCCCTCTTTACCACATGTTTTAAAAAGACAATAAAACTATAAGAATTAAGCTTTTATAACAAATCCATTTGCCAAACAGGCATAATCGATAATCGCGTCAATGTTATTAAGAAACCCCTCCTTTATTACCTTTAATATATCTCACTAGACATTTATAGTATTGACACCTCTAATTTAGAAGCAGCAAACATAATAAAATAGTATGCTACAACAAGTCTCTAGCAATGATATAGAAACAACAAAAATCTTACTACAGACATTTATGTAAGAAAATCACCTAAAAACTTTGAAAAACAAATAACTCAAAAAAAATTATCCTTTAAACCACAATAAAACAGTTCTAATACTATTAATGACTAAACGCATACATTATTGTAATGCGCTTTTTTTTTATTGAATTTTAAAAATCTGAACCAAAGACAACAAAGACTTAAAATCAGAAGTATTATTTTAATTAAAAACAACAAGTTTCTAAATTTTAACTCTTTATAAAAAAAAGACTACAAATAAAATATTTTCACAAACCTAAAAGAAACATTGTAAAAGGCTCAAAATCAACGATACAACAAAAGAAAACACTCTTTAAAATCACAAAATTTAAACAAGCGTTAACTATTTGTTAAAATAAAATTATTAAATGAATACTAAGTTTTAGTATATTTGACTCCCCTCATTCTTACACACTTAGCCTGAATTTTTATAAACCAACGACAAACGACGTTATTTTAACGACAACGTGTATTTATTTGTGGGTTATTTAGTTTTAACTATAATTCGCTATAAATACCAAATTTGTGCTTTAACTATAATTAATTCTTTCTATGAAAAATTTTTACGCATTTTTAGTATTCCTATTAATAGGAAACTTTGGATTCGGGCAAATCACCGAAAACTTTGATTCAGGATTATCCGGATCATACACTACAGGTAGTCAGACACTAACGAGTGGTACATGGGAAACTGTTCAAGTTTTTGCTGAAGACCCTGTTAACTCCCGAGGAGGATCAGGCTCTGCAGCCAGAATCAATGATGATGAAGTTGGTGCAAGTATAACCACACCTGCACTCTCAGGAGCAGGTGTTGTCACATTCTACTATAGAGAATTAAATTCTGGAGGTGGGACTTTTGAATTACAAACCTCAACTGATGGTATTACTTATACCACGCAAACAACACAAGCTTATTCAGGCACAACTTACACACTATTTTCATACACTTTAAATGATGCTAGTTCTAATTTAACTATTAGAATTCTGAATGATAGCCAAGCTGGACATCTTATCATTGACGATTTTGATGTTACTGCATATAGTACTCCTGTTAACAATATTACTATTGGCACTGGAACTACGAGTACAGGATCTACAACTGCAGACCCAATTCATGGCTATTACAATGCATTTAAATACCAAGTAGTTTACACAGCTGCTGAGCTAAGCACTATACTAACTCCAAATGATGAAATAACAGCATTAGGATGGTCTATTTCTGGCGACTATGGTGGTGGTAATTTATTAGGTTACACCATAAAAATGGGACATACAACAGCAACTAATTCTGCTAATCACGATACCTCTGTAACTACAGTGGTTAAAAACGCTTTTGATTACAACCCTTCCGTTACTGCTGAAGGTGTTTTTGATATGATACCATTTGACACTAATTTTGTTTGGAATGGCACAGATAACATATTAGTTGAAGTATGTTCTGATGGTCAAAACACATATTCCTCACCTTTTGGTCAAGTTAGAGGAGTTAGTATACCTAACGGCTCTAGATCATATAGAGACGACGGAGGAACTGCTTGCGGCTTTGTTACTGATGAAATTGGCGGTCATAAACCTAATATCCAGTTTAATTACATTGATGGCATTCCACCTGCTTGCCTTAATGTTAGCGGTTTAACTATAGATAGTTTTACTTATGACACAGCAGAAATAAGTTGGAGCGTTAATGGAACAGAAACAAATTGGGAAATCGCAGTACAACCTGATGGAACTGGCACTCCAGTTTCTGGTACAGCCACAACTAGTAATCCTCATACCGCAACTGGACTAACAGAACAAACGGCTTATGAAGTTTATGTAAGAGCAAATTGTCTTGGTGATGGTTATAGTGCTTGGGCAGGCCCAATAGATTTTACTACACCACCTGCTTGTCCAGATCTTACTGGTTTAACATTAGATGCAGTGACTGATACTACAGCAACTATTAGTTGGACAGCTGAGGGCACAGAAACAGATTGGGAAATTGCAGTACAGCCAAATGGCACAGGTGTTCCTGCTTCTGGTACAGGTACTACAACAAACCCGCATACAGCAACTGGTTTAGCTGTATCTACAGCTTACGAGGTATATGTGAGAGCCGACTGTAGTAGCGCAAGTAATGGCTATAGTAATTGGGTTGGACCTATAACTTTTACAACAACAGCAGCAGCTATAACGGCATTTCCTTATACTGAAAATTTTGAAGGAGGAGCTGCAGGCTGGTCTTTGGATAATACAACCAATGGTTCATGGCAATTAGGAAACCCTGCTGCAACAATAATTAACGTTGCAGATACAGGAGCCCTTGCTTGGGTAACTAACTTAACAGGTAATCATAATAGTAATGAAGAATCATACGTAATTAGTCCTCCTCTAAACTTCTCAAGTATAGTAGCACCAGCTATTGAGTTTAGTATTTGGTGGAGTGCTGAAGATGGTTCAGATGGAATGCTACTTCAATCTTCAATAGATAACGGAAGTACATGGCAAACAGTGGGAGCCAATGGCGACCCTAATAACTGGTACAATGACAATATTGGTTGGACCGGTACAGGTGCTAATGGATCTGGCGGTTGGGTTGTTGCCAAACACAACCTAACAGGTCTTGGAGGGCAAAGTAGCGTATTCTTAAGATTAGCTTTTGATTCTGACAGTAGCACTAACAACGAAGGTGTTGCTTTTGACAGTGTAAACATATTTCAACCAGCTTGTCCAGATGTAACAGCTTTATCTATAGATAGCTTTACCGATACTCAAGCTACATTTAGTTGGACCGCTGGAGATTCTGAAACGAATTGGGAGTATGTAGTACAAGCAGCAGGAACTGGAGCTCCTGTTTCTGGTACAGCAACGACAACAAACCCGCATACAGAATCAGGTTTAATAGCACAAACAGCTTACGAAGTCTATGTAAGAGCAAATTGTCTTGGTAATGGCTATAGTGATTGGGTAGGTCCCGTAATTTTTACAACAGCTTGTACTCCATTAACTGACTTTACCGAAAACTTTGATGCAGTAACAACTCCCGACTTGCCAAACTGCTGGTCTAGTATTTTAGATAATGGTGCACCTACATCAGCTTATATTCGAACCAGTACATCGGCAGACAATTCGCTTCCTAATGGTGTTCAATTATATAGTGGGTATACAGCTGTACCAGAAGCAAATATTATGTTAGTATCACCTAACTTATCAAATTTAGGCGATGGGACACATCAACTTCGCTTTTTTGCACGTAACACGACAGCTACTCAAGATCTTGAAATTGGTACCTTATCAGACCCTACAGATGGTTCTACATTTACTGTTTTAAGTACGGTAGATATTAACACCACCTTTACTGAATATGAAATTTCATTTGAAGCTTACTCTGGTACAGATTCCTACATTGGAATTAGACGATTATCGACCTCTTCATATTCAAATGTATATGTAGACGATATTACTTGGGAAATAATACCACCTTGTCCAAAAGTTTCAGACATCATAGTTGATAGCGTAACAAGTACAACAGCTCAAGTAAGCTGGACTCTAGGGGACACAGAAACCAACTGGGAGGTTATAATACAAGCAGAAGGTACAGCAGCACCAACAGCTGTAGATTCAGGCACTAGCACTACTACGAATCCACATACATTCTCTAGCTTAACAGGCAATACAACTTACGATGTTTATGTAAGAGCCGATTGCACGAGTAATAGTGATGGCTATAGCGAATGGGTTGGCCCAATCAATTTGACTACAGCATGTGATATAATATCTTCTTTACCATGGACAGAAGATGTAGAAAGCTCTAGTACTACTATAGACTGTTGGGAGGTCATTAATAACAACTCCGATTCTGATACTTGGACGGTTAATACAAGTTCTACTTATGCTAACTCAGGATCACAATCCTTTACAATTTACACTGACATTAATGGAGGTTCTAACGATGATTATTTAGTTTCACCTCAATTAACCCTTACTGGAAACGAAAGACTTAGATTTCAACAACGTGTACGTTCTTCTGGAGAACCAAATGACTTTACAGTACTATTATCTACAACAGGATCTGCACCAGCCGATTTTACAAATACAATTTTAGCAAATGCATCTTACAGTAATACTTCTTATCAAGAAATCACAGTAGATTTAAGTACTTATTCTGGTGATGTATTTATTGCTTTCCATATACCACCTAGTGGTTTAGATGGATGGTATTTATATATAGATGATATCACTGTAGAAGCTATTCCTTCATGTCTTCCTATCACAGGCCTTACAATTGATAGTTTTACAGACACAGAAGCAACAATTAGTTGGACTGCAGGTGATACAGAAACCGATTGGGAATACGTTATACAAGATGCAGGTTTAGGAGAGCCAGCTTCTGGCACCGCAATTGCAACCAACACATATAATGCAACTGGTTTAACTGAACAAACAGCATACGAAGTATACGTGAGAGCCAATTGTATTGCTAATGGCTATAGTTCTTGGGTAGGTCCTGTTGTTTTTACAACAACAGCAACACCAATAACAACTTATCCTTATAATGAAGACTTTGAATCTGGAGATGGCGGATGGGCAGCAGACAACACGACTAATGGAAGCTGGGAATTAGGTGTACCATCTAATACTATTATTAATAGTGCAGACTCTGGTACCAATGCATGGGTAACCAACCTAGATGGAACATATAATAGTAGTGAAAAATCTGCGGTAATCAGTCCTCCATTCGACTTTACATCCTTAGTTAACCCTGTTATAGAATTAAGTATATGGTGGGAATCTGAATTTAGTTGGGATGGTATGGTATTACAATCTTCTATAGATGGCGGTAGTACATGGCAGAATGTAGGAGCAAATGGAGATCCTAACAATTGGTTTAATGACAATACGATTGGAGGAAATCCTGGAGGGCAACAAATTGGTTGGACAGGTAGAGACGGTAGTGGATCAGACGCATGGCTTGTTGCCAAACATGAGCTTACAGGTCTTGGTGGAGAAAGTAATGTTTTACTAAGAGTAGCCTTTGGTTCAGATGGTTTTGGCAATTACGAAGGTGTTGCTTTTGATACGGTAAACATACACGAACCAAGTTGTTTAGATGTTACAGCTATTACTATAGATAGCTTTACTGATACGGAAGCTACTTTTAGCTGGACAGCTGGTGACACTGAAACCGATTGGGAATACGTAATACAAACCGCAGGCACGGGTGAACCTGCAGGTTCTGGTACCGCAATCGCAACTACCTCACAGACTGAAACAGGTTTAATTGCAGATACAGCTTATGAAGTCTATGTAAGAGCAAATTGTCTTGGTGATGGTTTTAGCGCATGGGTTGGCCCTATAAACTTCACAACAGCATGTACACCTATTTCAACTTTTACTGAAAATTTTGATGCGGTAACCACACCAGATTTACCAGCGTGTTGGTCTGGTATAATTGATAACGGAGCACCAGCATCTGCATATGTTGAAACAAGCACAACTGAAGACTATTCCGCACCTAACGGTGTAAGACTATACTCAGGTTGGTCCACAATTTCAGGAGCAAATGTTATGCTTGTTTCCCCTAATCTATCCAATTTAGGAGATGGCACACATTTACTTCGTTTTTATGCTAAAAATTCATCTGCCATTCACGATATTGAAGTTGGAACAATTTCAAATCCATTAGATGGATCTACATTTACCGCTTTAACTACAGTCGATATCAACACAACCTTTGCTGAATACGAAGTTTCTTTTGCAAGTTACACAGGAACAGATGATTATATCGCAATCAGAAAATCAACTACAGCGTCTTATTCTAGTGTTTACTTAGATGATATCGTTTGGGAAGCATTACCTCCTTGTCCTAAAATAACTGATTTAACAGTTGATACTTTAGCTGAAACCACGGCAGAAATCAGTTGGACCGCTGGTTTAAGTGAAACGGACTGGGAATATGTGTTACAACCAGCAGGAACTGGTGTACCAATCACATCAGGCACAGCAACCACAACTAATCCACTTTCTTTTACTGGCTTAACAAGTAACACCGCTTACGAAGTATATGTAAGAGCAGATTGTACTAGTGCTAGTAATGGTTATAGTGAATGGGTTGGTCCTTTGACATTTACTACAGAATGTGGCGTGATATCTTCTCTACCATGGACCGAAGACGCTGAAGCTAGTAGTACCACTTTATCATGTTGGAGCATCTTAGACAATAATGCAGATTCCGACACATGGTCTTTTAACACTTCTGCAACATATGCAAATAGTGGTACACAATCGTTCCAAATGTATACGGATTATAACAGTGGATCTAATGATGATTATTTAATATCACCGCAATTAACCTTAACAGGTAACGAACAACTTAGATTTCAACAACGCGTACGTTCTTCAGGTGAACCTAATGATTTTACTGTATTATTATCAACTACAGGAACCTTAGCTGCTGATTTTACTAATACTATTTTAGCAAACGCCTCTTATAGTAATACAACGTATCAAGAAATCGTTGTTGACTTAAGTGCTTATACAGGTGACGTATATATTGCATTCCACGTACCACCAGGAGGTCTTGATGGATATTACTTATATCTCGATGATATCACTGTTGAAACTATACCAACCTGTTATGTCGTTACCGATATAACTATTGATAGTTTTACAGATACTGAAGCCACGATTAGCTGGACTACCGCTAATACTGAAACGGATTGGGAAATAGTAGTACAACCAGATGGCACAGGTATTCCTGCAAGTGCAGGTGATGCAACAACAACAAATCCACATACTGAATCTGGATTATTGGAGAAAACTGATTACGAAGTTTATGTAAGAGCTAATTGCCTTACCAATGGCTTTAGTGCCTGGGAAGGACCAGTTACTTTTACCACACTTCCATCTTGTCCTGATGTTTCTAACATAGCAATAGATAGTTTTACTGCAACTGATGCAACTATTAGTTGGACTGCAGGTGATGCTGAAACCGCTTGGGAAATTGTCGTACAAGCTGATGGATTAGGAGAACCAGCGGGATCTGGTACTGCAACAACAGCTAATCCGCATACAGAAATGGGATTAACAGAACAAACAGCCTATGAAGTTTATGTACGAGCTAATTGTACAAGTACAGGTGATGGTTTTAGTGCTTGGGTAGGTCCAGTAGATTTCACTACGCTTTGTAGTCCTATTGTACCGGACTATTTTGCTGATATGTCATCAAACTTACCTGATACTTGTTGGGAACAGGCTGCTGATGGTGAAGTAGCTGCAGGCCCTACTGGCTTTGGTTCCTCAGGATGGAAAAATGATGGCACAGGAGATGATAATAATTATGGAGCCGGAATTTATAGTAATAGAATTAATATCTATGGTAATTTTACAGATATAAGAGATTGGTTAATTTCACCTACATTTGATTTATCAACTGGAGGTCCTTACCAGCTCGAATTGAATGTTGCAGTTACAAACTATAATGATGGGGATACTGATGACACCATGGGGTCTGATGACGAAGTACAACTACTAGTATCTACAGATGATGGTATAACTTGGACAAATTTAACAACTTGGAATACTGGTAATGAGCCAGATTTTACAGGCACAGAATACATTGAAGATTTAACAGCCTACACTGGCAACGTAAAGTTTGCTATTTGGGCATCAAATGGAACAGCATCAGGTCAAGATTATGATTTCCACGTTGGATCATTTATTGTAAGAACACCTCCAACTTGTTTGGATGTTACAAGTATAAATTTAGATAGTTACACAGCGAATGATGCAACTATAAGCTGGACGGCTGGTGATACAGAAACAGATTGGGAAATTGCAGTACAACCAGCTGGCACAGGTATTCCTACAGGGGCTGGCACACCAACAAGTACTAATCCTCATACAGAAACAGGCTTAACAGGTCAAACTGCTTACGAAGTCTATGTAAGAGCCGATTGTGACATTAATGGTTATAGCTCTTGGGTTGGCCCAATTAATTTTACAACACTTTGTGATGCAGAAGCTACATTTCCATATACTGAAGATTTTGAAAATACAGGTACCATTCCAAGTTGTTGGCTAAGTTCTTCGTCTACCTCTAGAGTTTGGACCTTTGGAACATCACCAACATTCGGTAACTCTTACAGTGACCACACAACAGGAAGTGGGTATTTTGCCTATGTAGACAGCTCTACAACTCCTGTATCTACTGATGCTACACTAACCTCTCCTATGATAGATGTTAGTACACTTACAACACCAGCATTAGAGTTCTTCCAATATCACTATGCTGCTGGAACAAATTCAAATACCATTACAGTTGAAGTTTATGATGGCTCTGCATGGAATGTTGTTCACACAGATAATAATGGTGATGTAGATGATTGGGAAGAAATATATATAGATTTATCTACACTTACTATTACTGGTGACATACAAGTACGCTTTGTTGTAGATACAGCTACTAATTCTACTTATGAAAATGATATTGCTATAGATGATGTGTCAATTATAGAAGCACCAACTTGTTTAAAGCCTACAGATTTAACAGTAGATAGTTTCGATCGTGATTCTGCAACTATAAGTTGGACTGCTGGTGATACCGAAACCGATTGGGAAATTGTAGTGCAGCCAGATGGCACAGGACCTCCTGCAGCTGCTGGTGTTGCAACATCAACAAACCCTCATACAGAAACAGGTTTAACTGCAGCTACAGATTACGAGGTATATGTAAGAGCAAACTGTGGAGCAAGTGATTTAAGTACTTGGGTAGGTCCTATTACTTTTACAACGGCAAACCCTTTACCAACAGTTACAGCAACATTAAATGTTTCTAGTTGTGGTACTGCTGGATCAGACAGCTATAATGGAGCTTATGATGCTAGTACACAAAATGTAGTTTGGGCACAATTAAATTATACAGGTAGTTGCCCTTCACTTACAATAGATACTATTGGATCTGATTTTGATACAGAAATTGGTATCTATGACGAGAATGGTGTTTTCATTGGCTCAAACGACAGTGGTACAGGAGTAACACCTCAAAGCTTATTTACAGAGCTTGGGTTAGCCAATGGCACTTATTATATAGCTGCTGGTATGTTTAATGTAACTTTTGGACCTGACTTTAATGTTACATCAAGTAATACAACTCAAACAGGTACACTTTACATTAATGCTAAAGGTCAATCTACAGAAACTGCTGATTTTAATAACTTACAATGGCCAATCAATGGCACTATTAATGAGGGTGATACTTATAATGTATACTCAAGAATTTATGAAGCAGGAGTAACCGACTTAGGTAGTCCTGGTGCTAATATTGAAGCATGGATAGGCTATAGCACTACAGATGCTACTACTACTGCAGATTTTACATCTGGTTGGACATGGGTACCAGCAACGTTTCACTCTGACGAAGGGAATGACGATGAGTTTGAAGCTGAAATTGGATCTTCATTATTGCCTGGCGTATATTATTATGCAAGTCGTTTTGCTGTAGATGGTGGACCTTTCACTTATGGTGGTATTAATACAACTAATCCTTCAGGAGGTGGAAACACATGGGATGGCACTCCAACTGCTGCCTCAGGTCAACTTACAGTAAATTCTTTATCTATACCAACCACAATAGCTACATTTAATATTGACGGTTGTGCAGATTCAGACACTGTTAGTACAGCTTACGATTCAGGCTCAGCTACAGATGTTGTTTGGGTAGAATTAATATATGACGGTAATTGTACCGAAATTACAGTAGATACTTTAACTAGTAGTTTTGATACAGAAATGGCCCTATATGACACATTTGGAAATGTAATTGCCACTAATGATGATTTCGTTGGCTTACTAAGCCTTATTACTGAAGAAGGATTGCCAGCAGGTACCTATTACATAGGTGCAGCACATTATACTGTTTCTTTTGGTGCTAACTTTAGTGCACCTGTATCAAACACAACACAAACAGGTACTATTGTAATTAACGCAAGCACGCCAAACTTTATAGATTACTGTAACTTACAGTATCCAAATAGTGGAACTATAGCTGTCGGAGGAAACTATGATGTATATGCACAGGTCTTAGAAGTAGGAAGAACAGAAGCTGCTGGACAAGCTGCTGATATTGATGCGTGGATTGGTTATAGCACTACTGACGCTACTGACATCAGTGATTTTGCTTCTGGTTGGACTTGGATACCTTCAACGTATAATACAGATGCTGGTGACAATGATGAATATGTTACTGAGATAGGTTCTGGTTTAGCAATTGGAACTTACTATTACGTAAGTCGCTTCTCTGTTGACGGTGGTGATTTCTCTTATGGTGGTATTACTCCGGGCAGTTCTGGTGGTGATATCTGGGATGGTGTAAACTATGTTTCAGGACAATTAACTGTAACACCAAAACCAGAGCCAACAAATCATGTTTTAGCATTTACTGCTGTAGCAAATTCTGATTCTCAAATTACATTAACATGGGATGATAATAATGGTGCACAACCAGCAGATGGATTTGTTATTGTAGGTAAAACGGGATCAGGTGTTTTCACTACCATTGTAGATGGTACTGATCCAGCAAATGACATCGACTGGTCTGATGACGAATTTGAATTTAAAAGAGCACCTGGCTTACAGACTTATACTGTAGTAGGATTAGACGCAAGTACGCTATATGAATTTGAAATTTACCCATACACTAATGCTGGTGTAATAATAGATTTTAAAACTGATGGAACCATTCCTTCTACTAGTGCAACTACAAATGCAGATCCTTGTTTAATAGCAGTAAACACATTCCCTTTTGAAGAAGGATTTGAGTCTGGAATATTACCAAGTTGTTGGTCTCAAGAATTTGAGGCAGGAGCCGTAAACTGGACTTACACTAATGGTGGACAGAGTGGTGGTTCAATAACAATGCCACATACCGGATCGTTTAATGCAAACTTCTATGATGCATCTAGTTCTTCAGTGGTTAAATTAGTATCACCAAAATTAGACTTAACAGGTATTGTAAATCCTACACTAACATTTTGGCATGCACAGCAAGTTCGAGCTGGCGGTCAAGATGAGTTAAGAGTATATTACAAAACTTCTGCAGCAGGATCTTGGACTCTAATACCGGAATTAACTTATACAAATAGTATAAGTACATGGACCCAAGGCACTATAGCTCTACCTAACCCTAGTGCAGAATACTATATTGCATTTGAGGGAACAGGTGATAACGGTTATGGAGCTTTATTAGATGACGTTAGAATTGAAGAAATAATAACAGAAACTTATACTTATAACGGTTCTTGGTCTCCAAGTGATCCTAACGGTATCTCTACAGTACATGACCATATCGTTGTTACTTCTGGTAATGCTATTATTTCATCTAATACCTCTATTAAAACTGCAACTGTAAATCCAGGCGCGTCTTTAACCATTAATACGGGTACTACATTAACTGTTATTGATGATGTAACTTTAGAGTCTACGTCAAATAGTTATTCTAGCTTAATGTATGACGGAACTATAGCCGGAACCATAAAGTATGAGCGTTATGTTAATTCTAATAGTGGAGGTAATGATCTAATTTCTGCACCTCTTGCAGGAGAAACTTGGGCTAACTTCTTAGCTTCTGATACTAATGCTGCTGATTTATTAGATAATGGACTAACGAGTCCAACAACATACGCTTTTGCACCTTTCGATAAAGGAGCGGATGCTTATGTAAACTATACCGATGCAACTTCTGCAACTTTAACTAGCGGTACCGGTTATAGAGCTGCTACCGATAGCGGAACAACTCTAACATTTACTGGAACTGTACCAACATCTACAGTTCCTGTAAATATTGAGGATACTGGAGCAAATCACCCAGATTGGAACCTTATTGGTAATCCATATCCTTCATACATAGGTTCATTTACTTTATTGTTTTATGACCTTGGTTCAGGAGTTTTCAACTACAGCCTTTTAGAAAATGCTTCTGGTATATATGGTTACGATGGTGATGTTGATGGTTTTAGCGGTTATAACGTTATTACTTTAGCAAGTGGTAATGTGGCAATTGCACCAGGACAAGGTTTCTTAGTCGCTGCTAATGATGCTTTTGTTGCTGGCTATGATTGGACTTTTTCACCATCAATGAGAATGAGTTCTGGTGGTGATGATTTTATTGTAGGTAGAAATACAGATGACGCATTAACTTACTTTAAGTTAAGCACAAGTACTTCTAGTAAGGATTTTACAACACAATTCTATTTTAACGAAAATGCAACTCAGGAATTAGATCATGGCTACGATGGAAAACTGTTAGATAACTTCTCCCCTAGTTTTGCATTATACTCACAACTCGTAGAAGGTAATTCTGATATGAAAATGGCTTTACAAGCATTAAATCCTTCTGATATGATGGATGTCGTAATTCCTTTAGGTGTTAATGCTAATTCTGGTGAACAATTAACGTTTACAATCTCAGAATTTGCTTTACCTAGCACTACAGAAGTCTATTTAGATGACACCTTGTTAAATACATCAACATTATTAAATACATCTGATTATGTAATTACGCCAAGCACCAACTTAAATGGTACTGGTCGTTTTTACTTACGTGTATCGGATAATGCATTATCTATAAATGATGAAGATTTTAACAGTATTAAGATTTATACTAAGAAATCACCTAGATCAATATTTATTCAAGGTATCATTAACGATGGAGCTACTGCAAAAATTCATGATATCCAAGGTCGTTTAGTTTATAGCACAGATTTAGAAAGCAATAACTTACTAAATGAAATAGACGCAACAGATCTTCAAGATGGTGTTTATGTAGTAACATTAACCGATGGTTCTAAACAAAAATCACAAAAAGTGATTATTAGATAAACGTTTAATTTACTTTAAAAGTTAATTATTAAAAGCGCATCCATTAGGATGCGTTTTTTGTTTTTAAAATAGTTAACTAATTACTCTTATAGTGGTAAAACCCAAAAGTGACTGTACTATAAAAACGGTGTCTAAATAAATACAATTAACACTTTGTTAATGTCAAAATTAAAATAGACAATTAAGTTTTTGTACCTTTGCGACCTCATTTTTTAAACAATTAAAATCAGATTGTTATAGAATATAATACACTATGAAAAAAATTTACACATTATTATTTGCCCTAGTGATGACTGGCTTAGGGTTTGGACAAACAACAGTTTCCTATGATTTTTCTAGTGGTGGAGCTGTCAGTGGATTTAATGAGCCATCACCTGGTATTAGTCTTGATGCGAATATAGGTTTTAGTAGTTTCAGAAACTCAGGTACTTCTGATCCTGGAATTTTTAGTAACCAATTACGTTTATATCAAAACGCCACTAAAGGAGGCTCAATTATTATCTATGCAAGTAACGGTGTTACAATTACTAATATTGTTGTTAATGCATCAAGTAGAATGGGAGATGCAGGTTATACTGTTGACGGAGGTTCTCAAGTTAACTTATCAGGTGGAAGTACTTATACTATTAGTGGAATAAATGCTACTTCTCAAGTTGAGTTTTTTCAAAGAGAAAGTGGCAGTGGAAACAGAATATATGTAGATAGTTTTGATGTTACTTATACTTCTGTTGCAAGTTGTACTGCACCTACAATAGCTGCAACAGCTTTTGCTGAATCTGGTGTTACCACAAACTCAGCAACTTTATCATGGGCACGTGGTGATGGTGACAATGTTATTGTGATTATGAAAGAAGGTGCTGCAGTAGATTTTAGTCCGGAAAGTGAAACAACTTATACTGCCAATGCAGCTTTTGCTTCTGGCACAGAATTAGGAACAGGAAACTATGTGGTTTATGATGGTTCTGGTACATCGGTTGCGGTTACAGGATTAACACAAAATGAAACCTATCATATCGCTGTTTATGAATATAATACTACTGACACCTGTTATTTAACACCTGCCTTAACTGGTAGTTTTACAACAGAATGTTCTACACCTTCTGAAGTCAATACATTTACAGCTACAGCAGGTAACGAAGAAGTAGATTTAACATGGTCTAATGGTAGTTGTTATGATGAAATTTTAGTCATAGCTAAAGAAACATCTGCAGTAACGGTTACACCAACAGGTGATGGTTCTGCTTATACCGCAAATACAGCGTTTGGATCTGGTTCAGATGTAGGAAGTAGCGAATTCGTTGTTTATAAAGGTACTGGAACTTCCGCAACAGTAACAGGCTTAACCAACGGAAACACTTACCATTTTTCAGTATTTACAAGAAAAGCTACATCTTGGAGTGCAGCAGTTGTAGATGATGCGACATTAGATTGTACTGCTCCAGCAATACAAGCTTCTACATTTACAACTTTATCACCTACCACAACAGATGTTTCTATTGAATTTACAAGAGGTGGTGGTGACGATGTTTTAGTCGTAATGAAGGAAGGTTCTGCTGTTGATACTGACCCGACAAGTGGAATAAGCTATAATGCAAACAGTATATTTAATGGTGCTGGAGCAAGCGAAATAGGAACAGGTAATTATGTTGTATTTAATGGTAATAATGGAACTTCAAACCCTGGCACTGGTGGATCTAGCTTAAGCATCTCAGTTTCTGGCTTAAACCCAAACACTACATATCATTTAGCTATTTATGAATATAATACCATAAATACTTGCTATAATTTAACGGAATTCACTGGCGACTTTACAACAGTTTGTTCTACACCTTCAGATGTTACTGCATTTACTGCAGAGGAAGGCACTACTGAAGTAGATTTAACCTGGTCCAATGGTAGCTGTTTCGATGAAATTTTAGTCATAGCTAAAGAAACATCTGCAGTAACGGTTACACCAACAGGGGATGGTACTGCATACACAGCAGATGCTGCCTTTGGCTCTGGTTCAGATGTAGGTACTGATGAGTATGTTGTTTATAAAGGAACAGGCACTTCGGTAACTGTAACTGGTTTAACGAATGGTACCACCTATCACTTTGAAGTTTTTGCCCGTAAAGCTACAACTTGGAGTACAGGAGTTACTGCTAATGCTGTACCAGATTTAACTTGGTGTACAGTTTCAGGAACTACTACATATGATACCTCAATAACTTTAGTAAACTTTGGAACCATTAATAAGTCCAGTGGACAAGGCAGTGGTTATGATGATTTTACGGCAGAATCTACAGATGCTATACAAGGTAGTGATATTGATTTAACCGTGAATTTAAATACTGATGGGCCATATACTATTTATGCAAAAGCCTGGATAGACTGGAATCAAGATGGAACATTTGACACCTCTACTGAAGAATATGCATTAGGAACTGCTAATGATGAAACGGATGGTCCAACAACTTTAAGTCCATTAACAATAAGTGTTCCTGCAGGCGCAACATTAGGAAACACAAGAATGCGAGTATCTTGTCAATATGGCTCATATCCAGGGGCTTGCACAGGCTCAACTGATGGAGAAATAGAGGATTACACTATAAATATAATACCTGCAACTACTGATACATTAGTACAATTCACATCTGCTTCAACAACTGTTGCTGAAGACGCAGGAACATACGACCTTGAATTCTCTATTACTAACGAAGATTCAGTAAATGCTACTACGTTTGATGTTGTATTAATTTCTGGAGATAATGCTGACATAGATGGGTACACAACTCAAACAGTAACATTTGTTGCTGGCTCTAGTACCAACCAAACCGTAACTGTAACCATAACAGACGACGCTATTATTGAAGGAGATGAAACCTTAACTTTTGAAATTCAAAACGTAACAGGAGGAAGCTCTGCTTCTGCTAGTTCTCTTGATTCTTTTGACTTAACAATTTCAGCTAGTGATGCTATTATACCTGCAGCAGGAGACCTTGTTATCTCTGAAATCATGTATAATTCTTTAAACACAGATGATGAGTGGATTGAAATCTACAATGCTTCAGGAAATGATATTACATTAGATTCTGATTGGGAATTAAATTATGGCTCTAACAGCTTCGATTTTAGTGGAACGATTATTACAGCTGGAAGTTATTTAACAATAGCATTAGGAAGTAATGGAGATGGTACATTTAATAACGAAAACCCATTTACACCAGATGTGAGTACAATTGCAACACCTGCTGCAACTGCAAGTACTGATAACACTAACAATATTACTAATAGCTCAGCAACTATCTCTATTGTTTTTGATCCAAGTGGTGATGATATAACAATAGACACTGTAACTTATGATGATAGCACACCTTGGCCTAATGCTGCAGATGGTGATGGTCCCTCTTTAGAATTGGCTGATTTAGCTAGTGATAATTCATTAGGTTCTAATTGGGTAGCTTCAGATAATTTTGGTGGGACACCTGGTACTGGATATTCTGTAACTTATACATTTACCGGTTCTTGGTCTCCAAGCAACCCTAATGGTGTAGCTACTGCTGATGATAATATCGTAATTGCTTCAGGAGATGCTATAATTGACACCAACACTACTGCTAATTCCGTAACAGTAAGCCCTGGCGCTAGCCTTACAGTTAATTCTAGTGTTACTTTAACGGTTAATTCAACAGAAGGACTGTTGTTAAATTCAACCTCAACAAGCTATTCAAGTTTAATACTTGATGGAACCATTGCAGGAACAGTAAAATATAACCGTTACGTTAATTATAACGACTCAGTAAATGGTAATGATTTAATAAGTGCACCTCTATCAGGACAAGCTTTTAATACGTTTATTGCTAACAATCCAAATATTAGAGCAAACCCTTCTGGGCCAGAAGTGTTATTTGGTGGGTTTGACAACAATAGTAGTACTGATCCTTTCGAACTTTGGAATGATACTGACACTACTCCATTAACTGCTGGTAAAGGTTATCGTTCTGGTATTGCAGAAGATCAAGCAAGTAATCTTGTAACGTTTGAAGGAACAGTAAACACTAGTTTAGTTCAAATTCCAATAAACCAAGGTTCAGAAAGCACATTGAACTTAATAGGAAATCCTTTTCCATCTTATTTAGATGCTCAAGAATTTTTATCGCATAATTCTGGTCTATTAGATCCTAGTGCCGCTGTAATCTATGGATATAATGATAGTACAGACGGAACATCTGCTGATGATTACACCATAATAAGTGCTTTGTTAAACACGAGTATGAATATTGCACCAGGGCAGGCATTTTTCGTATCTTCAAATACTACAGGTGGTAATATCGAATTTACGACTAGTGGCTCTGATATGCGTTTGGCTACAGGAGGGGATGATTTTATTGCAGGAAGGAATTCTTCAGTAATATCTAACTTAAAATTAAACCTTAGCAATACTAACGCTAACTTCATCACTGATATTTTCTTTACACAATATTCAACTCAAGGTTTAGATCCAGGATATGATGCCAGCTTATTAGGAGGTGTTGCACCTGCATTTGCTTTGTATTCTCATTTAGTAGAAGACAATACAGATGTTCCTCTTGCTGTTCAAGCTCTTGGCAAAACAGATTATATGGATATTACAATTCCTTTAGGAGTTAATGCAAACCAAGGTGAACAGATAATATTTAGTATTAATGAGACTAACTTAGCTAATACAGTAGAAGTTTATCTTGAAGATAATGTCACTAATACATCTACACTATTGAATACAAGTGATTATACACTTACTCCAAATGTTGATCTTAGTGGAACCGGTCGTTTTTACTTACGTGTAACTGATAATTCACTTTCTATATCTGATAATAGTTTAGACAATTTAAATATCTATAACAATCAAAAAGATAAGACTGTAGTTATTTCTGGTCAGTTAGCAGAAACAACAACTGCTAAATTATATGACATACAAGGAAGAACTGTAAGCACGTCACTTTTACAAAACTTAAATAGCTTACAAACCATTGATGTTAGTGGTTTAAAAGCGGGTGTTTACGTGGTACAATTAGTTAATGGAACTCAAAACAAAACTCAGAAAATCATTATACGTTAAATTGTAATATTGATTTTTGTATATATTGCAAATATTACACACAAAATATGTTGGTGTAATATTTGCAATTTATCATAATATTGATTTTATTTACTTGAAATAAAATCTTTTACACAATAATTAGGTAAATTAGAATACAGAAGTGTATTTACATTAATTTTGAAGTCTAACATTTTAGATGTAATTTAACAGAAAACATTACTGTTTTACAAAGAAAATTTGATTTTAATGTAAACCTTTTCGTATTTTACTTTAATAAATAAAATATTTTACTATTTTTGAACACAAAATTTAGGGCAAAAGCCATGAAAAAAGACAACAACTCAGATAAAATCACTCGTAAAGAAGCCATTCAGAAAATGGGTAAGTATGCTGCATTAACAGCAGTAGGAACATTTGTGATTTTAAACCCACTTAAAGCACAATCATCATCACCACCAGATGCAGGAGGTGATCCATTCGATTAATTTTCGATTTTTATTTTGAATACCAACTTAGCACCTACATATAAAAAAATGTTTGGTGATCATTGGATTTTATGGTACACCATATCCAATAGTTATAGTATTATTGAACCAGAATTTAAATTACTTTTAGACTCTTATTTAGAATCTAATTCAACAATCGATTTTTCCGCTACGATTTCAGATAGCATTGACGTTTCAAATGATCTCACCTACAATATTTCTGAAACGTTATTTAATTATCTCAAGGACTGTAATAGACCTTATTCGCCCCCAATAATTCCTTTAATCCCCTTAGATAAATCTTATAGAAACATATCTAAGCAATATAATTTTGAAGGAAAAACAATTCAGATATATTACAATTCAGAACTGGTATTAAAAACAGTTCATCCTGCCTTGGCATATTGCTGTATAAAATCTAGTGATGTAGCATTAGCTACATTTGATATCTATTTAAAAGATGAGGATTTATATTTATTTAAAAATGAATGTTTAATTTCTCGGGTTTCTAAGCATGACTACCATCTGATTCAAGGTAAATTTATAATGCAATTACTCTGTACTTTACACGATAAACAGGAGAGTGATTGGATTTGTACATTTCACGGATCTACTATAACAGATGGCAATTCGTCCATTCTTTTTATCGGAGAATCTGGAAAAGGAAAAAGCACCCTATGTGCACTATTAGCTGCAAATGGTTTTGATTTACTCGCAGATGATGTATCTCCCTTGCTTTCTAAAGACAAACATATATATTATAACCCTTTAGCTATATCTATAAAAAAAGGGGCTTTTAATGTTCTTGAACCAATTGTAAGTGATTTTGATAGCTTGCCTTTAGTAAAATTTAATAAAACTAAAGGAGATTTAAAATATATACCTTGTGAAAAGCCAAAAAATAACCACTACCCTTGTCATGCAATTATTTTAGTGAATTATAAACCTAAGGCTGGCACAAGTCTAGAAAAAGTATCTGTTAAAACCATTCTAGAAACTATAATTCCTGAGTCATGGTTGTCCCCTAACCCAAAACATGCAAAACAATTTTTAGATTGGCTTACAGATATAGACATGTATCAACTAACCTATAGCAATACCAAGAGTGTAACTACTGAAATTTCAAAATTATTTAAACAACTTAATAAAAAGCTTTAATAGCTTATATTAGTAGTTCATTGATAGACTTATGAATAACTTAGCTATTACATACCAACATATTGCAGATATACTAAGTTTTGAAACACCAAAGTCTCAACTTGAAAAAACACTTAGCCAAGCTTCATTTAATTGGGAAACTATTATAAAAGAAGGTAGTAAGCACTTTATAATACCTACAATTTATTGTCGGTTAAAGACCAAGCAACTCTTACATTTATTACCTGAAGATCTTATTGCTTATTTTGAATATATTACAAGTGAAAACAGAAAAAGGAATGAAATTGTTTTAATGCAGGTACATTCTATTTCTGAGCTCTTCAATTCTGAACATATAGAACATGTCTTTTTAAAAGGTTCAGCACTTTTAGCACTTGGTTGTTTTAATGACATAGCTGAACGTATGCTTGGTGATATTGATATATTAGTACCACCTAACCAATTAAAAAAAGCATATAATTTACTTTGTAAAAATGGTTACTACCCATCGAAACAAACATTAGGAAACGATTTTTTTGAGCATAAGCATCTACCAAGGCTAAAGACAGAGCTATCTCCTACTCGAATTGCTGCTGTTGAGATTCATAGAAAATTATTTGTAACATACAGTACTGCAGAACTTGAGCACCTGTCGATTTTTAAAGAAAAAAAAGAACACAATAACGTATTTACGCCATCTATAAAACACCTTATGATGCATAATGTGCTTAATTTTCAAATTAATGATTACGGGGCTTTATACAACAGTATAAGTTTTAGGTCTATTTACGATACAATTATATTACAACAAAAATATAAAGGAAATAAAGAATGGTATAAAAACAAGATATTTAAAAAATATTTTATATATTCTAGCCTATTCTTTAATGACATAATTATTGTAAAGCATGGATATACAAGAGTTTTAACTGGCTTTTACTTATTTAAACTAAAACACATTAAATTTTATAAAAGTTGGAATAAACTCTTAAAATTAATTAGCTTTATACCAATTATCACAAATCGAATGTGCTTTTTTATGTCAAATAGTTCCTATAGAAAAGCCGTAATTAAGGATAGAAAGCGAATTTTTGCTCATTTTACATCTATTTTGAGCAACAATTAATTTTTTTTGAGTATTATTATAAAACTTTTCGTAATATTTGTTTTATAAACCATAAAGTTTACCTTTGAACAAAATTATTTTAGCATGAAGAAATTATTTTTAATTGTATTATTAGTAGCATTTAGTATATCGTCTTTTGCTCAAAGAAGTGATAATGATTGGTATTTAAACGTTGGGGTTAACGCTATCAACAGTTTAGGATCAAGATCACCTATCTACCATCCTGGTGATTGGAGTTTCCAGTTCCCTGTCTCTGCTGCAGTTGAATTTAATTGGAGTGAGAATTTCTCAATAGAACAAGCTATTACATTCAATGGATTTAATGAAGATAAGCTTATTGATGGTGTTGATTTACAAGAAGATTACAATTATTTATCTTTAGACACCCACGTAAAGTATTATTTTGGTGAACATATTTTAGGAAGAAATGCTGACTGGATTGATTTTTATGCCAATGCAGGTGTTGGTTTCTATCATATAGACGAAACAAATATTTCTGCCAATGTTGGTGGTGGTGTTTTAGTTTGGTTAAATGGAAGCAGAACTTTTGGTTTAAGAGCACAAACCATAGCTAAATTTGCCTTTAATCATTCTGAAAGTGGGTTTGATAACAACCACTATCAATACCACTTACAAGCTGTATTTAAATTGTAAAAAAGTACTTATAACATAACCATAAAAAAAGGTTCACAATTAATTGTGAACCTTTTTTATATTCTATACTTAATTATTCTTTAAGTAACTTATCAAAGTAATTAATAGTGTGTTTAAGACCTTCTTTTAAATGCACCTTTGGTTCCCAACCTTCTAACTCTTTTTTTGCCAAACTAATATCTGGTTGTCGTTGTAAAGGATCATCTTGAGGCAAAGGAAGGAATGTAATTTTAGATTTAGATCCTACTAAGTCTATCACTTCTTTAGCTAATTCTAACATGGTAAACTCTATTGGGTTACCAATGTTTACTGGACCAATAAAACCATCTCTACTATTCATCATGCGATGGGTTCCTTCAATTAAATCATCAACATACTGAAAACTTCTAGTCTGAGTACCATTACCAAAAATTGTAATGTCATCACCTTGGAGGGCTTGCACAATAAAGTTTGAAACAACACGACCATCTTGAGGATGCATTCTTGGACCATAAGTATTAAAAATACGTATGATTTTAATTTTAACATCATTTTGATTATGGTAATCCATAAATAACGTTTCGGCACAGCGCTTACCTTCGTCATAACAAGATCTCAATCCAATTGGATTAACATTTCCCCAATAACCTTCTGTTTGAGGATGTACATTTGGATCTCCATAAACTTCGCTAGTAGAAGCTTGTAGTATTTTTGCACCAACACGTTTTGCCAGACCTAACATATTAATAGCTCCCATTACAGACGTTTTTACCGTTTTAATAGGATTATGCTGATAATGAACAGGTGATGCAGGACAGGCTAAATTGTATATTTCATCAACTTCAACCATATAAGGATTAATAATATCATGACGTACTAATTCAAAATAATTATGATCCATTAAATGTTCTATATTTCTTTTAGAACCTGTAAAATAATTATCTAAACAAATAACTTCATTTCCTTCATTTAATAGGCGCTCACATAAATGCGATCCTACGAAACCAGCTCCACCAGTTACCAAAATTCTCTTCATATTTTTCCTTTTTATGGGTCAAAAATAAGGTTTATTTTAAATAGTGACTAATAACCTGTAAACTTATAATTAACCATTTGTTTCATATATCTATAAAGCTCTGGAAATTGAGCCTTAAATTCAGTAGGTGTCTCAATAAAATTCTCTAATAATACAGCAAAAAACTCATAATGATTCGTATAAGCATAAGCTCTAAAATATTTTGAAGCAATTAAATTTTCTCTAATAGTTTTATTGTGCTGTAAATATGTCATCAGACGATTAAATCCATGCTTAAACATTAAACTACTAGCATCATTATTTACAGTTGCATTAAGATGTAGTGCATGACCAAATTCATGAATTCCAAGATTAAGGTTATCATCGCCTATTTTATAACCGTGTTTAAAATCTTCCCAAGAAAACACTATCGCTTTCATTTGAGGATTTGTTTCACCTTTATGGTATGTTTTATTAATATGAGAGTAATAAGCCTTTGGGTATATAATGACTGTTTTTATTATTTCTAAAAGATACTTACTGTATCCGTAAGTTAACATTGTAGAGGTTCCTGCGACTAAAACTTTCATCTCATCAGTAACTACTAAATCGTCTCTACCTATAAATTTAGTCTTCTTTATAAATGTAGCTACTCTATGCTCAAAATAACGCTGATGCTTATCTGATAATTTTTTAAAAAATGAATACTCTTTTTTTAATATTGAATGCTGTACAGGAGTAAGTTTATTAAGCTTAAAATAAGTATGAGTATACACTGGCTTTTTAAAATATGAGACATAATAAAACTGAAAAACTTTAGCCAATCTATACAGGATAAAGAGCATTATAAGACCAATTACAATTGGTATAACGTAGTTATAAATTAATTCCGATTCAATTTTTTTTTGCTCAGTTTGTAATAGCATTTAATAAGTCGCACTAATAATTATAAAAGCTATTATTTTATGAGCTTTTAGCGCAAACTAAGACGTTTGCTTAACCATATATTATAGGAACAAATGTATAGAAAATTGAGGTCTTTTTTTATCAAAATACGGATTAAAGCCTACTACTAAAAAAATTAAAACATTATATTAACATCTCCTATTATGGATTACAAATTAACACAACAATACCATTAATAAAAAAAGCTAAATTAAAGTAATGAGCATAAAAACATACAATTGGGGAATTATAGGCTGTGGCAAAGTTACCGAACTAAAAAGTGGTCCTGCCTACCAAAAAACAGAAGGATTTAAACTATCTGCTGTTATGAGACGAAGCTTAGAAAAGGCGGAAAGTTTTGCCAAACGCCATAGTGTTCCAAAGTATTGTGCAAATGCAGACGATCTTATTAATGATGTAGATATTGATGCTATTTATATAGCAACTCCACCTGACTCTCATGAATATTACGCTTTAAAAGTAGCAAAAGCAGGAAAAATATGTTGTATTGAAAAACCTATGGCTCCATCTTATGACGCTTGTGTAAGAATTAACAATGCTTTTCAAGATAAAAACCTACCCTTATTTGTAGCTTATTATAGACGTTCTTTACCGCGATTTGCACAAATAAAGACATGGATAGACAATCATGCTATTGGAAGTATAAGACATCTTAATTGGCACCTAAGTAAACCTGCTAATGATATAGACTTATCAAAAACATATCATTGGAGAACTGATGCTAATATTGCACCTGGAGGTTACTTTGATGATTTAGCATCACATGGTTTAGATTTATTTATTTTCTTATTAGGAGACATTGTTCAAGCAAATGGTATTTCTATAAACCAACAAGGTTTGTACTCTGCAAAGGATGCCGTTACAGCAAATTGGCTTCATAAATCAGGAATTACAGGTTCTGGAAGTTGGAATTTTGGTACTGAAAAGCGTGAGGACATCGTTCAAATATATGGAAACGAAGGCAAAATAGAGTTTTCAGTTTTTGATGAAAAACCTATTATTTTAGAATGCAACGGAGTATCTAAAAGCTTAGTTATTGAACATCCCGAAAACATTCAACTTCATCATGTTCAAAACATAAAAAACCATTTGTTAAATCACGCAACACATCCTTCAACTGGCACGTCTGCGTCACATACATCTTGGGTAATGGATCAAATTTTACAACCTAAATAGTAGCCTTGGTACTTTTATTTGAGTCTAAACGCAATATAATATAACCTATAATAGCTGATATAAAAGAGCCTATAAGAATACCTATTTTAGCAGAATCTATGTATTCTGGTGTAGAAGCAAATGCTAAACTTGCAATAAAAATAGCCATAGTAAAACCAATACCTGCTAAAAACGCAACACCTATAATTTGCTTAAAACTAATTTCATTTGGCACTTCAATAAGTTTAATTTTTTGTGCAATCATTACAATTGAAGTAATTCCAATACCTTTTCCTAGCACTAAACAAATCACGATATTAGTTACCAATGCAATATCTAAATTATCTGCACCACCTATAAGTACACCTGCATTTGCTAGTGCAAAAATTGGAATGATAAAGTAGGCTACCCAACCGTGTAAATTATGTTCTAAATGCTGTAATGGAGATTGAAATTTAGATGACCAATCTTCTAAATCATCTATAAGCTCTATTTGCTCTGTAGAAAGAATAGGCTTTTGCAATACACTTGAGTTTTTAATATCAGTATATACATTTTCTAATTGCTCTAAAAATGTTGATGTATCAATTTTTTGTCTAATAGGAACCGAAAAAGCCAATAAAATACCAGCTACTGTTGGATGTATTCCAGATTTTAAGAATAAGAACCAGATAATAATACCAAAGAAAAACATTATAAATCTAGAGTAGTAACCTTTAAATGAGAGGTAATATAGAAACATAAGCATTACCACAGCAATCAATAATAACGTTATATTAATAGTTCCACTGTAGAATATAGCAATGACTAATACTGCTCCAATGTCATCTACAATAGCAAACGCTGTTAAAAACACTTTAAGGCTTAATGGTACACGTTTTCCTAAAACATTTAAAATTGCTAATGAAAAGGCAATATCAGTTGCCATAGGAATTCCCCATCCCTTATAAGTATCTGCATTTTGATTTAGCAATAAAAAAAAGGCAACAGGCACTAACATTCCTCCAATTGCTCCTACTAATGGAAAAGCAATTTTTTTTGGAGAGTTAAGCTCTCCTATTAACAATTCTCTTTTAATTTCTAAACCAATTAGGAAAAAGAAAATAGCCATTAACCCATCGTTTACCCAGAGAATTAAAGGTTTTTTAAACTCAAATGTTTGGGTTACAATACCAATATCATACTGCCATATTTCTCTATAAACATCTCCAAAGGGCGAATTTGCCCAAATTAGAGCTACAATTGTAGCTAACATTAATAGAATACCACTAGAGCTTTCTATTTTTACAAATTTTTGGAATGGTGTGAGAAATACTTTTTTAATCATATAAATTTAATTTGATATAAAGTGTGTTTAACTCCAAAGATAAGATTTCAAGATATGAAAGCTTAAATTTTTTCATCATTTAAAGAATTTTTAACTTAAAATTGTTTGTTTTATAATTTATTATACTTTGTATAATTTTCGAAATATTTTTAAATCTGAGCGTTTAAAATCGCATAGATTATCGTCGTCTTCCTCCTGAATACGTCATAGCTTCTCCTTTTCCAAAACCATAGCTTAATCCTAATGTAATGAAACGACCACGCTGATCAAAACTGTAAGTTTCAAAAGTTGGTTGTGATACAAAACGCTCTGAAATTCTTGATTCAAATACATCTCGCACACCTAAATTAACAATTGCTTTTCCTTTAAAAATCTTTTTTCGAACTCCTAAATCTAAAAAAGCATAACCAGTTACATCTCCTTGAACAGTATTGAAACCAGACTGATAATTACCTGTTAACTCGATATCAATATCTGCTGGCAATCCTATTTTAGAACCTAATCTTGATGACCACTGACGCCCTGAAAAATCAAAGGATTGTGATTGAAAACTCCCAACACGATCAAAATAATTAAAATTAAAGTCGCCCGTAAATGTAAGCCACTTACTTAGACTATACTTTCCGTTGGTTTCAAAACCTATAGACGCATTTGTACCTATATTTTCTGGAGTTGTAGTAGTTACATTATCAACAGATGTAGAGACTCGTTCTACCACTTCTGTTGTATATTTATGATAAAGACTAGAACTAAAAGAGGCTTTTCCTATTTTATAAATACTTGTTAACTCATACGAGTCGGTGAATTCTGGCTGTAAGTTTGGGTTTCCACGACGGATATTAAAATTATTTCTAATGTTAAAAAAGGGATTTAAATCCCATAACCTTGGTCTAAAAATTCGTCTTGAATAACCCGCTTGAAACGAGACATTATCATTTACTTTATAAGAGGTATGTAAGGATGGAAAGTAATCTGTGAAATTTTGGGAATTAGCAGAATTGGTATTGGTCAACAAGGTGTTTAAATCTGTATTTTCTAATCGTAAACCTCCTTTTATTCCCCATTTTTCAAGTTCATATGACCCTGTAAAATAGACTCCCAAAACTTTTTGATTATATTCAAAATTATTAGATAAATCATCTATCACCTCATAGTTGCCGCCTATTAAATCTCGTACTTCGTAATCGTTTCCTACATCATTAATTACATATTGCGCACCTGTTTCAATCGTAAAAGTTTCTGATAATGGACTGGTATAATCTACTTTAAAAGTATAATCTGCTTGCTGAAACTTTGTTTCTGTTTGCTGATTGTTATCCGCTACAGTTCCTATTCTTACAGAATTATCAAACTGAGAAGATTGATCTTTTCCAAAGAACCTTCCTAAAACACTTAAAAGTAATGAATGGTCATCATTATTTTTAAACTGCTTTTTATAGTTAAGTTCATACTGATATTTTGGATTTGTAGCTTCTGTTGTTTCTTTTCTTAACCAACTACTCAATAATGTATTGTTAGAATCATAGGTTTTAAAATTAGTTTCCGATGGTTGGTCCTCAACTTCATAAGCAAAATTACCAGATAAGGTTAATACATTAAGGTCGTTTATATGATAATCTGTTCCTAAAGTAATGGTATAAAAAGTTTCATCTCTATAGGAAGTACCTTTACTAAAAACGGCTTCATTGTTTGATAAATCAGTATTAATTGCCTCACTATCTCTTGGCAATGAACGGTAACCGACCCCAACCTGTGTAAACAAATTAAATTTTTCCGTTCTGCGATTAAGGCTTAAGCCAATACTGTGATTGTCTGGAATTCCAGTATTTAATGTCACGGAACCATTCCAGCCTTTTTTCTCCTCTTTCTTTAAGATAATATTTAAAATACCTGCTGTACCAGAAGCTTCATATTTGGCAGAAGGGTTTGTTATAACTTCAATACTTTCAATCATATCTGCGGTTATAGTCCCTAAAGCATTGCTAGACTCATCTGCTAAAACAGATGGTTTTCCATTAATTAATATTTGTACACCTGAACTACCACGAAGGCTAACCTCCCCTTCAATATTAACATTAACCGATGGTACATTATTTAATACTTCTATAGCACTCGCACCTGTACTACTAATATCTTTTCCAATATTGAACACGCGTTTATCTAGTTTAAAAACAGTTTTGGATACTTCTGCCATCACAACAACTTCTTCGAGTGCTTCATTATCTTCTGACAGTTTAATGACACCCAAATCAATTTTAGAATTCCTAAGTGTAAAATCGGTTATGGTTTTTGTTTTAAAGCCCATAAAACTGATTTCTATATAAAACCCAGAAGCTGAAGTATTAATATAGAATTGTCCTTTATCATCCGTTGTTGCTCCTGTAATAATATCCTTAGTACTATTATTGTAAAGCGCTACAGTGGCATAAGGAATAGGCTGCGAGCTATTAGCATCAACTAAAGTACCTATAACCTCTGTATTGGTTTCTTGAGCGACCACAAAATTACAAGTTAGAAGAAGCCCGATAACAACTAATTTTTTAAAACCTATTTTCATTGTTTATAAACTATTATTATTTCTCTCGGTTTTTACTTTTTAAAAAGGCATCTACAGAATATTTTCCTGGTCCTGTAAAACATAAAGCCATATAACCTATTCCATATAGTAGTGCTTTTTCCATTACTCCAAATCCATCAGAAATATGAACAACAAATGCTGCTATCAGCATGGTAATAATTAATGGTAATAATGCCCAACGAGTAAATAACCCTAAAGCCAAAAGAATTGCACATATAACTTCTGCAAATACAGCCATTACTAACGATGGTGTTGCACCAATACCAAATGGGTCTGCAAACTGAATCTCTTCACCACTAAAAAGTGTATTCCATTTTCCTATACCATGACCAAAACACATGGCTAATCCTAAAAACACTCTTAGTAATAAAAGACCTAAATCATTAAAGGTGTTTGTTCTGTAATTATGTTTATTCATCTTTATTATGCTTTTGATATTTACAAAGAAAACGTATTCTTTGTAAAACTTAAATCTAATTGAATTCTTTTACAAGTGTAACAGCCTAAGTTAATTATAAAAAAGAGCTTCAATCTTAATATTCTCTCACAAAGTTGTATGTCTTTTGATTAATAAAACCCAAACGGCGTATCCTTTTGTTGGGATAGTTTTAAACTGTTTTCAAAAGTAGTAGAAAGTTGTTTTTGACCTATTTTTATTGGAAACCATAGGCTTAATAATTTTTAAATTATGAATTCTTCAAAAAGGTAGCTTTTTAGTAAAAATTACAATTCATTAATTTCATATATTTTAAGAGATTTATAAAAAACCTTTAGATAATTATCGATTTAAAAAAATAATTAGCATAAAAACACAAACTACACAATTTTAATTTATTATTTGATTGGGTAATCTTATCTTTGCCGCTTTAATAAATTCAGTACTATGAAAGTTCGTGAAAAGTTTATACTAATTTCTACAATTTTAGTTTTAGCTATTATTGGAATAGCCTTCTTTTGGTCACCTATACTATGGAGTTTTATATTAATAGGCCCACTTGTAATTATGGGGATTTTTGATATTCTACAAACCTCACATACCATTAGACGTAACTTTCCTTTAATAGGAAGATTTAGATATATGCTAGAGTCTATTAGACCTGAAATAATGCAGTACTTTGTTGAAACTGATACACAGGGAAGACCTCTTAATAGAATTCTTAGATCTTTAATTTACAGAAGAGCTAAAGGCGAAAACGACACCGAACCATTTGGTACTCAAATGGACATTTACCATTCTGGATACGAATGGTTAGAACATTCAATGTATGCCAAGACTAACCCAAAAAACATTGGTGAGTTTCCACGTTTAATAATTGGCGGTAAGGATTGTAAACAACCTTATTCTTCAAGTTTATTAAATATTTCGGCAATGAGTTTTGGTTCATTAAGTGATAATGCAATACTGGCCTTAAATAAAGGTGCAAAAATGGGAAACTTTGCACACAATACAGGTGAAGGTGGTATTAGTGATTACCATTTAAAACATGGTGGAGATTTAATATGGCAAGTAGGTACTGGTTACTTTGGCTGTAGACATGACGATGGAAGTTTTAACGAAAAGACATTTAGAAAAAATGCGACAAGACCTGAAGTAAAAATGATTGAAATAAAGCTATCTCAAGGTGCAAAACCTGGTCATGGTGGAATTTTACCAGCTTCAAAAAACACAGAAGAAATTGCAAAAATCAGACATATAAAACCTGGTATAGCTGTGCATTCTCCTCCGTCGCATTCTGCATTCTCTGATCCTATTCAGTTTATGTACTTTATAAAAAAACTTAGAGAGCTTTCAGATGGTAAACCTATTGGTTTTAAGCTTTGTTTAGGTAGAAAGCAAGAATTTATGGATTTTTGTGAAGCGATGATTTTTACAGGAATTCTTCCAGATTTTATTACCGTAGATGGTGGTGAAGGTGGAACTGGAGCTGCGCCTGTTGAATTTTCAAACTCCATGGGAATGCCGTTACGTGAAGGCTTAATTTTTGTACACGACACATTAGTAGGCTTTGGATTACGAAAAGAAATCAAAGTGATTGTTGCTGGAAAAATAATAACAGGTTTCCACATGGCAAGAGCCATAGCCTTAGGAGCTGATGGTTGTAATAGTGCACGAGCAATGATGCTTTCTATTGGTTGTATACAAGCCTTACAGTGTAACACAAACACATGTCCTGTTGGTGTAGCAACGCAAAACCCTTCTTTAGCTAAAGGTTTGGTTGTAGATGATAAAGCACCAAGGGCTAATCGTTATCATGAAGCAACAATTCACAGTTTCTTAGAACTTGTGGCTGCCGCTGGACTTAATAGTCCGGCCGAATTAACAAGAGATCATATAAGTAAACGTGTAGGTTTATATGACGTAAAAACCTATCATGATATTTATCCTCCTATTGAAGAAGGTTGTTTATTAAACATAGATACCATACCAGAAGATTATAAAAAGTTTTTCCAACTGACTCGTATTATGAAATAACAAAAACTTTTTTAGCATTATTAAGCAGCTGATAATTTTCAAAATCTCGAAAATTATCAGCTTTTTTTTCTTAAAACAATTCAATAGTCAATAGTACTTATGAGGTCTTCCTTATTCAAGTTGTATCTTTGTACTGAATTATAAAATATAAAATCTCATTTTAACTTTTATCCTAAAACACGCTAAAGAATTATTAGAATTCTTTAAAAGCACTAGCTTTTCAAAAGCCGTTTTAATTGGTATTGCAGTGACAACTCCTATTATATTAGGTATTGCAACTAACCATTTTGAAATTGGCTTGGCTATTTGTTTTGGTGCTTTTTGGTGCTCACCAAGTGATGTTAGCGGAAGATTAAAACACAAACAAGTCGGGATTCTTTTTTCGGCTATTCTTGTGGTAGTAATAAGCTTTATTGGTGGCTATTTTGACATTTCAAACTTCTTGCTTTTTCCTATTCTAGGGTTTTTAACCTTTTGTATTGCCTTTATTTCAATTTACGGATTTAGAGCATCGCTAATTAGTTTTTCAGGATTATTAGCATTGGTTTTAAGTTTTGCTCATACTTCTAGCACCTTAGAAGTGTATCAATATGCCTTATTAATTGGTCTTGGCGGCATCTGGTATTTATTACTTTCAACATTATGGTTTTATATTAATCCCAAAGCTCAAACCGAAGAAACCCTAACTCAAACATTCCTACTCACAGCTAGTTTTTTAGATATTAGAAGACAGCTCATTGGCGAACAACCCAACAGAGACGACTTACAGGTACAACTCTTAAATATACAAAGTGAATTAACAGAACATCATGATACTTTAAGAGAAATATTAATCTTATCTCGTAAAAGCTCTGGTAAATCGAATTATCAAAGCAGACGATTATTAATATTCATTCAATTGGTAGAAATATTAGAAACTGCTATTGCAAATCCTGTAAACTACAATAAAATGGATATGCTTTTTGATGCACATCCCGAGTTTAAAACCGATTTTCAAAAGTTGCTTTCTGAATTCTCTCTTCAATTACGCGCTATTGCACAAGACCTCAACAAGTCGAAAAAATTCCCTTCTAACAACATACTGTCGGAAACCTTTAAAACGCTTGAAAATGATATTTTAAAGTTTAAAAACGAGAACCATATTGAAGATTACGAACGCTTTTTAATGCTCCAAAATCTCCTAGACTATCAAAAAAAGCAATTTGAAAAATTAAAAAAAATCAAATGGTTATTAGGTAATCCTGAGCTGACTTCAGACGATTATATTAAAAATGACAAGCTAAAACGTTTTATTGATTCTCAAGACTACAATCCAAGGTTATTACTTAGAAACTTAAGCTTTAGGTCTACTATTTTTAAACACTCTTTACGATTATCTGTAGCTGTAATGCTAGGTTATGGTATTGGTCTGTTTTTCGATTTTCAAAATCCGTATTGGATTATTCTAACTATTATCGTCATTATGCGACCTAGTTATGGACTCACAAAAACACGTTCTAAAGACCGAATTATTGGCACATTAATAGGTGCCACTCTTGCAAGCGGCCTAGTATTTCTAATTAACGACCCTTATATTTATGGTGCAGTAGGTGTACTGTCCTTAGTCGTGGCATTTTCTATGGTTCAGAAGAACTATAAAGCCTCGGCAACCTTTATAACCTTAAGTGTTATTTTTATTTATGCCATCTTACAGCCTAATATTTTAACCGTTATTCAATTTAGAGTTATTGACACCTTAATTGGTGCCGCATTGTCTTTTATAACCATGCGATGGCTATGGCCTGCATGGTCAATTATGGAGATTGGAGATAATATTAAAGATAGTTTAAAGGCCAATGCTGCCTTTTTTAAATCTATTAGCAACTTTTATCAAAAAAAAGGGCCTGTACCTACAAGTTTAAAAGTAAATCGAAAGGAAGCTTTTTTACAAATGTCTAATTTAAGCTCTGCTTTTCAGCGTATGGCTCAAGAACCAGAATCAAAACAAAACCATATAGACGACATTTACGAACTTGTTGTTATTAATCATAGTTTCTTAGCCTCTTTAGCATCGTTAAGCACATACATTCAAAACCATACGACTTCTAAAGCTTCAGAAGATTTTAAAATGATATCTGATAAAATTGATAACAACCTTAATAATGTCTGTTCACAATTAAAGGGTATTAATTTTAAAGAACCAAAACCTAAAGGCGCCAGTTTTAAACCAGAACCATTTAACTTTCCTACCAACCATATCAGCAATGAAGCTATTTCACAATCTCATAGCGAACGGACTAATAAGGAAGCTCATTTAGTTTGGGAACAATTGTATTGGTTGTTTAGCTTAAGTGAAAAAATGCTGAAATTAACATCCAAGTTTAAGTCCAAATAGTATTACTTCTAACAACTTTACTCCACCAAAATAAAAAAATAAAAAAAAACGCCTTTCAATATAATACTGAAAGACGTTTTACTAATTAAATAATTAAATCACACTATAATCAATTCATTGCAATAGCTATACGATCTTCTTTTTGAGAGCTTAAAACCTTACCCTTTGAAGCCAAAAGCTCATTTAAATAATCTTGCCATTTTTGCACAACACTAAGCTCATCACTTAAAGTCACTTCATCATCATTATTATAAAATTCTAAATAGGTGATATCATCTCGATTATGGTTTATAAGAGATAATTGTAACTTATCAATAACATCATAATGCTTAGATTTGTTTTTAACGCGCTTCGTTTCTTTTATTATTTTACAAACAGCAACTGATTTTAAATCGACAACTTTTGCAAAAACGACATCTGTTGTTGCTTTATAAAAAAACAACTTTTGCGCATCAGTGTCAACACCTAGTGCAAAGTTATTATACATTTCAAGTTTTGTTAATTTACAGTTGTGCTGTGCTGCTTCTGTTTCTATTGCTTTACGTAATTGTTTTTTTCTTTTTGCTCTTCCGTTTATAAATAATGCGAAAGGCAGGATAACGATAGCGATAATAATCGCATCGATAATAAATAATCCTGTTTCCATGATAATTTGTTTTGGATATAATTTTTAAGTGTATAAAGATTAATATGACGTTTTAGGCCATATTCCGACATCACTTTTACATGATGTTATTTACACTTATTTTACCAAAACGAATGAAATGGAAAAAGGGTTTCCCGTAAATGAAAATTGTAAAAACTAAGCCGCTCTGCAATAGTAAATTGTGAGCGCTGTGTCGCCGTAAGCTGTTTACTAAGATTGTTAAGACTGTGTTTTTTTGCCTGAAGCTCATCCGAAATTACAGGCTCTGCATAAGAAATACTAACAACACTGTAATCCTCTATTTGTATATCAAAAAACAGATGCTCTGTTGACAAAAATTGATAGACTTCGCCTGAAGAATAGGCTTTATAACTATTTGAAGATTCTAAATCACTATTCAGAAATTGAATATCGATAGTGTTAGCAGAAGCACTCATGCTAACAATAAACAATACTATACTAAAAAGTGTTTTAAACATTTTTGAATTCAAATTACAGTACAAAGTAAATCTATAATTCTGAAATCGAATGCAAAATGATTGTTAAATTATTGTCTTTTTCATGTTGCTATTTTCATATTAAACTGTAAGCAACCAGCTTTAAACATAGACTTAAAATGAGAGATAAAGCTTACTCTCATTTTTAACAAAACAGAACGGATCTCAAGGATTGCTACGTATCCCTTGAGCTCCGTTCTGAAACTATTTATTCGTGACCTCGAAGGGACAGAGTTCAAACTTTTTGAAGGAAGATATTGACTTAATTATCTCAAAATCAATATAAATCAAAACTCACCCTTATTACTTCGAACCCAAGAGTTTATTAGAATTGTTAATTTTGATTTTATTTTTGTAATCACATTGTCGTACAGTAATTTCTAAAAAAATCAAATATATGGTTGTTGAAATTGATAATGCTCAAGGGATAAAGTGGTTCTCGTTATAAATTGATATTCGTTAAAGCCTGTATTATTTTGCTCTATTTTCCTCAACAATTCTAACCACTCTATTTATCATTATTTCTGACAAATTCCACAGTAATAAATCCTCATCAGTTGTATTATTAAAAAGAATTACTACAGTGTCTATATTGTTATGATATTCTGTAAAGCTCTGATATCCTGGAACCCATCCAGAATGTTCATATTCATAAATTTCAGAATAGATTTTCCGTTCTCGTTCTTTGAATATAGAACCATCGTTTAATGCTCTCAAAAATATACCAACATCTTCCGCAGTAGCCAGCATACCGAATTCTTTCTCTTTTAAATCAGGTTCATAGCCAACGTAGTAACCACTCATCACATCCTCTATATCTACCTCGCTTAACGAGAAGAATGTATTATTCAGTTCGAGTGGTACTAAAATTTGCTCTTTGATATATTGATGATGATTATACCCCACCGTATTGTCAATAAGTAAACCAAGGAGTAAATAATTTGTATTTGAATAGCTATAGTCTTCTCCTGGTTCAAACAGCGCGGGTGTATCCAATACTAATGCTAACGATTCCTCAGCACTATCAGGTGGGTTTTCCCAGTAACCTCCACTGTCTGTAAAATTTGGAATCCCGCTTCGATGTTGTACCATCATTTTTAGAGTTATTCTATCTGCATTTTCAATCCTACCTAGCAATTCAGGGAAATAATCAGCAAGGGTTTTATCTAGTGACAATCTGTTATCATTAACCAACTTAGAAATGGAAACCGCTACATATAACTTGCTAATACTAGCTATTTTAAATAGTGCATTGGGTTTAGCAGGTATTTTATGTTCTCGATTGTGCCAACCACCTGTATAAAATTCTGGTTGTTTCCCTGCCTCATCTACATAAACAATCATACCATCCAAACCGTGACTTATTGCTTGGTCAACTTGTTCTTGAACAGTATCTGGCAATGGTAATATCCAAGCTTTCACTAAAATCCAAGGCACAAACCACAAGGAAATTGCAGTACCTGTGAACAAGGCTATCCTGATTATAATTTTTTTATTTCGTTTTTTAGAATTAAGCATAGATAGTAAAGTTATAATTATTGCTCATTTTTAGGAAGTATTATTCGTAACACAGTTCAGAAAAGTTCAGGGTTTCAAAGTTTATGTTTGGAAATATGATCCTATTATATACAACATAAAAATACTATTTGTTTTCTTGATTAATTTTATGCGTTTTAAGTTTGATTCAGAAAGTACATGTCCAATTTCCCTTTTCCCTTTGCATGGATCTTTCCACGAGAAATACACGAAAATTCATTTTTAATCAGTTCATAGGTGGATGAAGATATATTGATTTTACCTACTTCACCTGCAGATTCCATCCTGCTGGCGGTATTTATCGTGTCTCCAAAAAGGTCGTATGCGAACTTCTTCTTGCCCACAACCCCTGCTACTACAGATCCAGAATGTATACCAACCCTCATTCTCCATTTTATGACATGGCTTTGATTTCTCTCCTCAAGATAGGATAGCATCTTTTGTGCGGCTTTGATGCAGTTAGTAGCATGATTTATCGTTTCTTTTTCAAGGCCACACGCTGCCATATACGCATCACCAATCGTTTCAATTTTTTCTACTTTCGTTTCTTCCATAATTTCATCGAATCGACCAAAAATATCATTGAGTTCATTGACTAAAGTGATTGCTGACATGGACGCCACAAGATTTGTAAATCCTTCAAAATCAGTAAACAGGACAGTGATATTTTTGTGTCTTTTTGGAATTGTTTTACCGCTTTCTTTTAAGTCTCTTATTATGTTTGCGGGTAATATATTGTGCAGAAGATCATCTGATTTTTTCTGTTCAACCATTAAAGATTCCTCAGATTGATCTATTAAAATAGACATACTTGCTATTAGTATGAAGCAAATCAATGCAGTAATACTGATATTAACTATTTGTGATATATAGGGATCTAATCCTCCAAAATGGGATTTTATATTTGATTGAAATATTACTGTAGCAATCAACGTTAGGCAAGCTAGAATACTAAAGACATGGGCTATATTCCTAGCCTTACGAGGAAAAGTCATATATGGCAGAATAATAATTAGGAAACAAACAACTGCAACTCCTGAGGAAAACCCTAGCAAGTAAAGAAATAAGAGAACAGACATATAAGATGCTAGAATAAGCCAAACGGAAGCCAGGACTCGTAACCCTTTCCAATTGAAAATTAACGCCATTAGAAACATTAATCCCAAAAAAGTATTACTTCCGTAAATTATTAATGCGTCTGTCAAGAATAATGCAATTAGCATCCAAGTTACATTATAAACTACACCTAAAAGAGATGCAATATTCGTAACACGTAAATATCTGAGTTCAGTTATAGAAAAATTGTACTCAGCGCCAATATCGACTATTCTTTGAAAGAATCTAGACTTGTTTTTATCATAAATTGACATAAATGCTTTTCAAGTTTTATGAATTGTTAATGTCTTTATTATACGCAAGTAAGTTAACCTTTTTAGCGTTAATTTCTGGATTTTTAGAAGGTCAAAAATTGCAGATTTTCTTTATTCTTTTGTGAAAATGGTAGCATACCTCTCCTTATTGATCTAAACATATGGTGGTTCGTTTTATTTTAAGCTTAGATATGTTCTTTCTTTATTATAAATGTGTTCCGCTTGTTTGATCATCTTCTTAGCTAACGTAAGATTTTTAATGGTTTGCCACAATAAGCACAGGTTTTATGCTTTTATGAGAAGTTGATTTATTTAACCTTAGTGATTTTTTAATACACCCACAGATTCAAAAAGCTCCTCGATGATATGCTGGAGATTGCTTGGTGTAACTGCTCTGAAATACTCTAGTAAGTCTTGAGTTGTCGCATATCTATCAGTCTGCATTTTTAGTTTGCCGTTTTTTGTATTCCAATCTTCAAGAAAATATTTTAATGCTAAATTCACATTCTTTTCTCCTATTGCTTTTTGAAGTTCATACATATTGATCGCTCCTTTAGCATAATAGACATAATCTTGATTTTCTACAAGAGCAAGAGATGGTTCTTCCTTACTTTCTTGTTGTTTTCCTTCTTTATATTTATCCAATTGAAGTGCTAAAAACTGTTGCACTTTTTCTTCGGAATACTGCTCTTTTAAAACCATTATTGCTGCATATTGAGATAAGGTTTCTAAAACCATCAATTGACCTTGCACATTCGCAGCTTCCACTTGCATTCCAAACCATTGGTGAGCTACTTCATGTGCAGTCACATAAAAAGCCATATCTACATCTTTTTCGTCATCTATATCTAACACAAATCCAATAGATTCTGAGAATGGAATAGTTCCAGGAAAAGATTGCGCAAATTGCGCATAACGTGGAAACTCCATAATACGCAGTTGCTGGTATTGATAAGGACTGAAGTTGTTACTATAATAGGCTAAGGATGCTTTCATAGACTTCATCATTCTATCGATGTTATACTCATGTCCTTTTTGATAATAAATTTCAAGGTCAACAGGCTCAGTGATCGCCTCATTACTTGTCATCCATTTGTCTTTTTTAATTTCATAGTCAGCAGAAACTATGGCATAAAAATTAATAATAGGTGTATTTGTTTTATAGTGAAAATAATTACGATTATTATCTGTCCATTTTCTCAATAAATCTCCAGGAACCAAAGCTGTTTGATCTTTGGATGTACCAATAATCATTTCAAAATTAATACCATCAGAATCACCACCAGATCTCGCATTAACTAATTCTTTAGGGTCATCTATGTTAACTTTTTTAGATCTTTTTGATAAGTTATGATCTCTTCGTTTATCTTCATCTTGAAGTTCATATTTTTTATTGTAACCCAATGTTGGAAACTGTTCGTTATTGAAAAATGTACCATTGTAAACAATATTGGTATTAGAACGACCTTGCTCAAAGCCTTTGGTTGTAAAACGTTGCTTAAAATACATTTTTACAGAATCACCAGGTTGTAAAGCTTTCTCTAAGTTAAAAATTGAATAATCAAATTTTTTGTATTGATTATTAGTTGTAAAACCACCTTCAAAAGAGATACTGTCTATAGTAACATTTTCTTCCAAAAGTTTTTGAATATGGATGGCTTTTATGTTTTCAATTGATGTGTTTTTTAACATATAATACCCTTCTACTGTGTAATCTCGTTTAGAAGGATACAGCTCTAATTGTAAGTTAACGTCTATTATTTTGGGCTGTGGTATATATTCAAATTGTTTCAATTCTTTTTCATACGCTACTCTGAATTCAGTAGCTTCAGAATTGCTCCAATATTCATTTAAAATATTCGTATTGTAAAATATAAACCCTCCAATAATGATAAAAGCAAAAAGAATGATGTCAGTAAATTTTATGAGTGGTTTGCTGAACTTATATTTAGCAACTCTTATTCGTTTTATTAAATTTGTTTCATTTCCTCTAACAGCGACTAAAGATCCTATGATTAATAAAAGTATTCCGAAAAGAAACCAATACAATTTAATGAGTAAATAGGGTTGTAAAAAATGCCCATAACCATTCATATCTGAATAAGCACCTAAGGAACTTCCTCCAAAAAAGTGTAAATCATGATCAAATCCCAATACAGCAATGGCTACATTAACAATACTAAATACAATCACCAAAATGATACCTACAAACTTATTATTCACTAAAGATTGTATGAAAAATGCTAAGCAGGTAAAAATGGATAATAGGGGTAGAATTTCTAAAAAGAATCCATTAAAATACACTTGCAATTCATAGTTATAATAGCCACTTAGCGTTTGGAATACTATCCCTGAACTAATTAAAGCAAGTATTAATACGACATAAATTAAGTTTAATCCAATAAACTTTCCAGCTAACCTTACAAAACTTGACATGGGTGTAGCATCATAAATTAAATTCAACTTCGCACCTCTTTCTTTCCACACCAATTCTCCTGAATAAAAAACAAGGATGATGATAAAGAAAAAATAAGATGTTTCCTGAAGTTCCTCAACTATAAAATAGGTTGCAGGATAACTATCAACGCCATATACAGTTCCAAGATTTACAGAATTGATTAAGATGATAATCATTCCGCAAATAACAATTCCCCAAAATGATGGTTGTTTAAAAATACTTATAAAATAAAACCACGAAAACTCTTTTAATTGTGTCCATTTAGATGATAAACCATAGTGTTTTTTAGCTTTAGGGATTTCTATATCAGTATTTTTATTGGCACTTTTAGCTACTAATTTTTGAACATGCTTTCTCTTTGATTTCTTTTCTTTAACCAGATTAAAGTTGAATTTTTTATAACCATACATTAATGCGATTACTCCTAAAAAAAACCAAAATAATTTGTTATATAACAAAGCACTAATAAATGGAAGCTCTTGAGTGCTCTTTTCTAAGACCGTCCAGGATTTTGTAATATAGGTTACTGTTGTTAATGAAAATGGATCAAAAATAGCTTGCCAGAACGCATTGGTAATTGCTTTTGTTAATAAAAATACGACAAACAAGATCACGCCTTGTGTATATACAACTACTAAATTTCTAGTTAAGGCACCAGTTACAAAAAACAACGCTGCTCCAAAAAATAACGTTGGTAACGTTACCATTACAAAGGTCTTTATATAAATAAATGCATTAAAAGCTAATAGCTCATCTGGACTATTCCAGGGCATAAATTCACCCAACATCATACCCAATATAATTCCTGTAAATACAAACAGCAGAACAGTAAATGCGCCTAAAAACCGACCCATTAAATAATCTCTTTTTTTGATAGGTGTAGAAAATAGTAATGACTCTATCTCGTACTCAAAATCTCTAAGTACAGAAACTCCCATAATCATTGAGGCTAAAATCATAAAGAAACCAGTTATAGCTCCCATAGTTTTCGCTATTACTATGGGTGAATTTCTTTTCATTAGCCCCATTTCTGAACCTTGAAAAATAAAATCTACACCAACAATTGAAAACAGAAATATAAATAAGAAGAACACATAGGTGTCTGGTCGTTTAATTCGATATTGGATTTCGAACTTAAAAATTTCATACCACATAATTAAATAGATTTAGTTTTAGTTCCATTGAAAATTTCTGAGAAATACACATCTTCTAGTTCCGCATTAATAGCTGTAAATCCATCTCCAGGATTAGTCTCACTTATTATATGAATAGTTGGTTTACCAAGAAATAATCGTTCACTGATGACCTGATAATTTTCTTTATATAGGTTCAATTCTGATTTCTCGATTGTTTTTTTATAGACTTTATCTTTTAGGCCTTCTAGTATCTGCAACGGCTGCCCTTTTAAGCATACTTGACCTTGATTAATAATGGCCATATTTGTGCAGAGTTCTTTGACATCGTCAACAATATGCGTAGATAAAATAACCACAGTATGTTCTCCGAGCTCGCTTAAAACATTGTAAAAGCGATTGCGTTCTACAGGATCCAATCCTGCTGTTGGTTCATCTACAATAAGTAACTTCGGATTGTTAAGTAAGGCTTGTGCAATGCCAAATCGTTGCTTCATCCCACCAGAAAACCCTTTCAGATTTTGTTGTCGCACGTCATATAAATTGGTTTTATACAAAAGTGCTTTCACTAATTCTTTACGTTCGTTTTTATTGGTGATGCCTTTAAGCACTGCGAAATGATTGAGTAATACTTCTGCCGATATTTTTGGATACAAGCCAAATTGTTGCGGCAAATACCCTAATACCTGTCGCAATTCATTTTTTTGTTGTAAGACATCGATGTCTCCAAGAACAATGGAACCAGAATCGGCTTCTTGCAGTGTTGCAATAGTTCGCATTAACGTAGACTTGCCTGCACCATTTGGGCCTAATAGACCAAACATCCCTTTTGGTATATCAAGTGAAATGTTTTGTAAAGCTTTAATCCCGTTTGAATACGTTTTTGATAGATTGTCAATTCTGAGTTCCATACTGTTCATTTTTTGATTGATTGAGACAAACATATAAGCGTTTTTAGCCTTTAAAAAGTGTTAGTGACACAAACACATGCATTAGTGACAAACACATTTTTTTAAGGTATAAAGACACCTCAAAACACATTTAGGATTGTTTGTCACTGATGAGATACTGTTTGTCAACTTATTTGTCTGAGGTGTTTTATTTAATTAATATTGAATTATGAATTTTAAAATACCAGAAAGAAAAAGGAAAACTATCAAGCGGTTATATAAAATAGCGCTGGTTATTATAGGCTTAGTCATCGTCATTTTTAATGACACTTTTGGAAAACTAGAAGGGTTTGTAGAATTTATTGCATTGTACTTTATCCTTGTGTTTATTACCATTGCACATTGGCTATTTAAACAAATCAAATCACTAATAAGATTGAAGAATGAAAAAGCAAAAACAGAATTAATGCATTTAAAGAGTCAAGTGAATCCACATTTCTTTTTTAATATGCTTAATAACCTTTATGGATTAGTGGATAAGGATTCTAAGAAAGCTCAAGAGCTCATTCTAAAACTTTCTGATATGATGCGCTATAGTATTTATGATGGCGAAAAAGACAGGGTTTTACTGTCTGAAGAAATAGCTTATCTCGAGAATTATATTGAACTTCATAAAATGCGTTATCATAAAGCGATTGATATACAATTCAATATTGAAACAAACGACACTAATTATGAGATTATGCCACTTCTTTTCATTATTCTTTTAGAAAATGCCTTTAAGCATGGTGTGGAAAATTTAAGAGAAAATGCTTATGTTCATATCACATTAACAGCGCATAATAGTGAATTGACCTTTGAAATAGAAAACAATTTTGATGAAACACAAGATAACCCTGAAACAGGAATTGGATTAAAAAACCTAAAACGACGATTAGAATTGGTATATCCAAAAAAGCATACCTTAACAATTTCCAAAACAGATACCATCTATAACGCTACATTGAATATTAAGGGCTTATGATTACATATATCATTATAGACGACGAACATATTGCACACGATATTATAAAAGGCTATTGTGATATGCTACCAAATTTAGAATTCAAAGCAGATTGTTATGATGCTATAGAAGCTATTGACTACTTAAGCAAACATGATATAGATCTCATTTTTTTAGATTTGAATATGCCTAAATTAAAAGGATTTCAATTTTTAAAAACCTTATCATCTCCACCAAAAGTTATTGTAACCACTGCGTATAGTGAATTTGCGATTGAAGGCTACGAATTAAACGTTGTTGATTACTTGTTAAAACCGTTTAGTTTTGAACGCTTTTTGAGTGCTGTGAATAAAGTGACCTCTCTTAACACCAGTACAATAAGAAAAGACAATAAAGAGACTATAAAACCTGAAGGACAACATATTTTTTTAAAGCAAAATAATAGTCATATTCAGGTAGATGTAGATGATATTCTATTTATTGAAGCTTCTGGTAATTATACCAAAGTTGTTACAAGCAATGAAACCATAAGCATTCGAGAAAAAATATCGGATACCATCCAATTGCTTTCTGAGAATGATTTTCTTCAAGTTCATAAGTCATTTGCTGTTGCAAAAAAGCACATCGTTAGTATAGAAGGAAATCGGATTTTTATTGGCGATTATATGGTACCTATTGGTAAGCTCTATAAAGCAAATGTTAATCAATTATTGAAGTAATTTGCTATTGCCATGTCAATATATAATCTAGACTGAAAATAGAGTGAGGATTTTCATGAGTAGGTGAGTACTAGTAAAGAATTATTCAAGAGGTTACTACAAGTATTTTATATCTTATTTCAGATGTTCTATTACCCAATTTTTTATTTCGTTCAATGCTATTGGGGAAAATGTTTGTTCTATTTTTCTATATTCATCCATCTTTCCAGTTTCACACTCTTGAAAGAAGTGGTTTAAGTTTTCTAATTCCACTATTTTATAATTTTTATTCTGGCCTTTGATTAGTGCTTGTCTTATAGCTTCTTGATTAATTTTTGCATTTACTTGCGTGTCTTTACTGCCATTTAATGACAACACTGGAATTTGTAATTTTTCAATTTCATCAGCAGGATTGTATTGTAAAAAATAGCGTGACCAAGGTTGTAAACTTGTTTTAAGTTGGTTTTCTATAAATGCATTGATATTCTTTTCTGGTACGTTTAATGATGTTAAAATGGGTCTTAAAAACTCATTATAATGAGTTGTCAATTCGATTTTAATTTCTGTTTTACTCTTATTAGAGATTACAATTGCAATCGCTTTTCTGGTGTTTTTTTCATAAGCCACCTCATCTTTAACAGGAAATTCTCTCAATGTTTTAGATTGCATTACAGATAGTTCTGTTCCCGAAATTCCGGTAGAAGCTAATAACACCATAAAAGCGACATCTTTAGAGTTGTTAGCCGCTAGAGGTGCGATAATACCACCTTCACTATGACCAATCAAACCTATATTTTTAATATCTACATCGTTTCTAGTTTTTAAGTATGCGATGGCACTCAAAACGTCTTTGGAAAAATCTTCTGTGGTTGCTTTACCAAAATTTCCTGTAGATTCTCCAACTCCACGATCATCAAAACGCAATACGCCAATGCCTTGTCTTGTTAAATAATCTGATAATACTAAAAAAGGTTTGTGTCCCATAAAACTTTCATCTCTGTCTTGTGGACCACTTCCGCTAATTAAAATTACTACTGGAAATTTTCCGTTTTTATTGGGTAAGGTTAAAGTACCTGCTAATGTTATGTTGGCTTCATTATTTTTAAAAATGACTTCTTCTTCATAATAAGGGTAGGGTTTTACAGGTTCCTGCGGCCGTTTCGAATCTTCTATTTTTATAGTTCCTTTTTTTAAGTTTAGGACCATTTCTATGCCACCTTCCTTGTAAATACCTTCAAATTGTTGTGCTTCAGTATTAAAAACTCCTGTATAGTTCATTCCAACATTAGAGCCATCAATAATTAGCTTTCCATTTGTAAAAGTTGTAGCTGATGGTTTGATGCCAGCAATTCTAAACGTTGGAACATCCATAGTAGTTGAATACGTAGCGTTTTCTTGTTTTATATTAAAAACAAAAGTGATTTCTTTATCGCCTCTTTTGGTTGTTCCGTTCCAATGTCCTGAAATATCTTGAGAACGTGCACTAGTAATGGCGAGTAAATTTAAAAGTATGATAATTGTTAATGTTTTCATGTTCGTTAAATTTTGATTGGTGATGTCTAGGCCAAATTTTCGTTAGCCTTGTGGTATTAAAAAATAGTATTACTAATTTAGTAATCGAAGCTATTTGAAGAGAGATTTAGTTAGATTTACATTAGAGCACGTTTCCAGCTTCTTTAGCTTGAGCATCCTTACGGCGACCTATTAATGCGCCAATAAATAGTCCCATACAAATGCCAACGGAAATCCCTAAAGACCTTTCAAAACGCTCACCTATTAGAATTCCAGCTATAACTCCGAATAACATTCCTAAAGTTACACTCAGGTTTGTATAGTATCCTTGAGAAGTCAAAGAAAAGGTGTCCTTTAAATAGGTCTCAAATTTACTCAGTGCGTTTTTAAAGAATTTTTTTCTATTGTCTGGATTTGAGTTTAGTTTTAAGCTATCTAGTTCTGTTTCTATGGATTGAATGTCATCAGTGGTGAATGCTCTATTTTCTAATTTTTTAAGAATCTCAATAAATTGCGTATAAACCTTGATTTCAGATTTATTAGAGGATTCAGTTTTTAAACTTTCAAAAAAGTTAATTGCATTTAATAGTGTCATAATTTTTACTGTTTTCTTGGTTAGTGGCCCAAATCAAAAAATATTACACCTAAAATTTATTTATTTTAAAAAACCACAACAAAACACCTTATTATCAAACGCTTAACTTCTTAAGCTTTCTATATCTGTCATCAATTCTTCTAGTTTTTTGAATATTCTTCCATAAACGATGTTTAAATCCCATTTATAAATTCGACCTCCAACAAGGAATAGCAAAACCAAGATGACTGCCACGATAACAATTCCGATGAGTGGGATTCCAAATATTAAATAGGTATCTGGAAAACCAACAAGTATTTCATCTACAAGCCGTTCACCCAAAGGCATGCCTTCGGCATCTTTAAACCAAAAGCCTAAAACCAATGACATAAATATAATTGGGTACAAAAATCTTGACATTTTTTTATTGATTGCGACCTGCTTTTGTATCCACTCATTAAATGACTTTAAATATTGATAACTACTTGCACCTTTGTCAATTTTTTCTAATCCATTTAATAACATCTTATTAATAAACACAAGAACTGAAAGAGTAATAAAAAATATAACACCTGTTATTGGTATGCCAACAAAAAATGAGACAATTAAAAAGATAAATGAGAATGCTATAATTGCAATCAAATTTATTTTAAACATTCTTTTAAATTTATCAATAATATGAATTGATTTTTGGTTGTAAAGATTGTTTATTTTTGGGACTACTAGTGCGTCGCTCTTGAGAAAACCTTCTTTCCAAATGTTTTCAATTGATTTTTCCATCTAATAATTTTTTTAATCTAGTTTTAATTCTTTTAACACGTACACCAATATTATTTGGGTTCGTTCCTATAATTTCAGCAATTTCCTTTTGCGATTTTTCTTCCAAATAAAGCATGATAACGGCTCTATCTATTTCCGATAGTTTTCTTATGGCATCATATAATAAATTTAGAGATTCGTCTGAAAACGCGTAGTTGTTTTCGGTTTCTTCAGCAGTTATAGAATCAGACACAAAATGCTGAACATTGTTTTTCTTTTTCTTAAGTAAGGTTAAACAGACGTTTAATGAAATACGATATACCCAAGTACTCCATTGCGATTCTTCACGGAAATTGTCTTTACTTCTCCAAATTTGTAAACACACTTCTTGGTAATAATCTTCAAAATCTTCTTGCGAGTTAGTATACGCTCGACATAATTTGATAATTATTCCTGCAAATGGTAAAATGGATGATTTATAAAAATCGCTACTCAATAGTGTTGTTTTTATTGTTTAGTGTCTTAAATTAAGAATTATTACAGGTTAATGTCAAAATTGATTTTATTTTATTAATCGATTTACATTAAGCTTATACATTTTCCCTATTGGAATTTTGTGATTCCTTAGATGTATTCTATTACCTTCAATTAATTCTATTTTATCTATTGAGATAATAAAAGATTTGTGAATCCTTATAAATTGTGTCTCTGGTAAATTATGTGTAAAGGATGTTAGCGTTTGATGAGAAACAATCACTTTATCAACCATATTAATTTTTACATAGTTTCCATAGGCTTCTAAAAACAGAATGTCCTTTAACTTTATCTGGTAGTATTTTTTATCTTCCTTTATAAAAATCTTAGTGTCTTCTATGGTTTCCGTATTTTGTATTGGGCTGGCTTTAATTGATAATGCATCGGAAACTTTACTAACAGATTTTACAAAACGACTGAAATTAAATGGTTTTAATAAATAATCGTCAATATTCAATTCATAACCTTCTAAGGCAAATTCCTTGTAGGCTGTAGTAATGATAATTTTTGGCGGATTAGAAAGTGTTTTTAAAAACTCTAAACCAGAAAGCTTTGGCATATTTATATCTAAAAAAATTAGATCAATAGAATGCTTATTTAAATAGTCTAGGGCTTCAAAAGCATTATAACAACTTTTTTGGAATGATAGATAAGACAAATTACTCGCATAATCTTTAATATTATCATGAGAGGCAGTTTCGTCGTCTACAATTATATATTTTATCATTTCTTATATATATCTAATGTTGTTGAATAGGTGTTTTCTTCAATTTTATTATACAATTGATGTGTGTTTGGATATAATAAATTTAAGCGATCTTTTAAATTTTTGAGCCCAATACCTTTGTCTTCTGATGATTCTTCAGCATCATAATTGTTTTTAACTGTGAAACTTATTTTATTTTCATCTTCAATAAGTTGTAAATGAACAAATGCATTATCTGTTGCTTTTTCAATGCCATGTTTAAAAGCATTTTCTAGCAAAATAATGAATAACAAAGGTGCCACTTTTGTTTCTGGATTTTTAATTGATTTTTCAAAATTCACATCAATGTCTTTATGGTATCTGGCAGTTTGTAAATCAATAAAATTTATTAAATAATCTATTTCATCTTTTAACTGCACGTTTTCCTTTCCGCTATCGTAAATAGTGAATCGCATTAAATCTGATAATTTTAGGACATAGTCTTGAGCTGCATCAGCATCCTTTTTTATTAAGGCATACAAATTGTTAAGTGTGTTAAAGAAAAAATGAGGATTTATTTGATTTTTTAATAGCATCAATTCGGCTTCTAATTTATCCTTTTTAAGTTTTTGAATACTTTTTCGGTATTCGTAGGTCCAATAGAAAATTAAATAAGCAACTGCAATTGCTAAAAGAATTCTTACGCTATTCTTTAGAAAGCCTCCATCTAAATCTGTAGTAGCATCAATAGCAAATATTAAAAGCGGAATACTTATTCCTAAAAAGAGATATTTTAATCGAAGGTTAGAAGTCCCAAATTTTATTTTTTCAGTTTGAAAGAGATAATTCAAAAGGGTGTAAAAGACTACTAAACCCAATGAACTTGAAAGCACTGCGAATATTTCGCTTTGAGCGTTTCTTAAGATTAGCATCAAAATAATAATGATTACAGATAGAACTGCTGCTGCTTTATAAAGTTTTTTATGTGTCATGATTTTAATTTATTTATGATTTTGACACAAATCTATATTGCATATTCAAGGTTACAGCTTTTATTTTATAAACGTCTCTTTTCATATTGTAAACGTATCAAATTTAATGATAAAGGTACTTTAAATATCATAATGAGTTGATTGCCATTTGATACGCTAGCTTCATCAAAATAGTTCTAATTAACGAATATTCAGCTCTAGGTTTACATCGAATTTAAAACTAAATACATATGAAAACTTTAATTACAATTATTACAATCGCATTATCAACCTTATTTGTAAATGCTCAAACGAGTTCTGAGAAAGAACTATTAAAAACTTTAAATGAAACTACACCAAAGGCATTGCAAGACAATAAAGTACCTGGATTGGCATTGGCTATTATTAAAAATGGCGACGTTATTATTAAAAAAGAATATGGGTTTTCTGATGTATCAGAAAACGAGATTGTAAATAGTAAAACAGGCTTTAATATTGGTTCTATATCAAAAATGTTTACAGCTTGGGGAATTATGAAATTGGTAGAAGACCAAAAACTTAATTTAGATGCTCCAGCTTCAAAATATCTTTTGAATTGGAAATTACCATCTAGTGAATTTGATTCAGATAAAGTAACTATCAGGAATCTATTGCAACATACTGCAGGTTTGTCTGTTCATGGTTACAACGGTTATGAAACTAAAGATGAATTAACTTCAATTGATGCATCGTTATCCGGAACTACTAATCTAGATGAGAAAGTAGAACTCGTTATGGAACCAGAAAGCAAATGGAAATATTCAGGTGGTGGTTATTCTATATTGCAATTAGTTATTGAAGACGTTAGTGGGAAATCTTTTGCGGATTACATGAAAGAACATATTTTTAAGCCTTTAAAAATGAAACAAACAAGTTTTAATATTAGTAAAAAGGTTTTAAAAAATTCTGCAAAGGCCTATGATGAAGAAGGAAATGAAATCCCATTACGCCTTTTTAATACGCAAGCAGCAGCAGGTTTTCATACAACAATAGATGATCTTATTCTTTTTGCAAAAGCATCATTTTCAAAAAATCCTGTTTTGTCAGAAGAAAGCATTGCTCTTTTGATAAAACCTACCGAACTATCCAAAGGGAATTACGGAATGGGTTATATGATTATGAATCGTTTTGGGGATTTTACATTATCTGGTCATGGTGGTTCTAATGAAGGATGGCAATCTGGTTTTATGCTCGATTTTGAATCAAAATCAGGTATTATTATCCTTACCAACGGCTCTAATGGAAAAAACGTTTTATTTGGAAACCTGCAAGATTGGGCAAAATGGCATGGAAGTAATTAATTTAATGTCTTAATTTTTGTAACGGTAAAATCTCGTTCACGGTCAACATTTTTTATGGCTATAATAATACTTTCTGGAATTAAATTGTTTCGGTTTCTATTGGAACTCATAAAATGTACTATTCCAGATGCTGTTTTAAAATGAGTATATCCATCCAATAATATGATAATTGGATATTTTTTCGCCACTTCAGTTGAATCATTATATGAATCAGGAATACTTATTAAACAAGTTCTTTCTTCATTTAAAATACTAGATTTAATAATGAACTGACTTCCAATTATAATATCCGTTTTATTCTGTCCGAACGTCGTTTGTGCTCCAAAAAGAAGAATACATAAAATCACAAATGTAAAAGTTCTCATAGTTTGCTTTATATGTTTGGTAACAAATATTTTCGACAACGTACCACCTGTGGCTTTCATTTCTCCAATTTCATAAGTGGCATTATCACACTTCGGACATTTGTATTTCATAGTTTTATATTTTTTGAGTTGATACTATATGGCTGTAAAATATTAACGCTATTATTCATTGCCTTTTATTTTAAAAACTTAAATCGAGGTCTATATATCACCTCTTTTTCATTGTTTATTCTAAGTGTGTTGATCAATATTAAAATTAAATTGGCGACATACAAAAAGCCAATAACTATAAAAAATGTACTTAACGTTATTTGGTCTGTGAGTCCAATTTTTGATATGATGAAAAATACTAGAGGGATAAAAAATAACAGTATGGTCCACGTGATTTCGAAATTGATTAAATCTTTACCCAACTTATTACTATTTTTTATCTTACCTTTTTTTGATGTCCAAAGTATAAATGGAATTAAAACCCCTAGCAATGGAAAGACCAGAAATAACAGTGCAGAGAGATTGAGATACGTTAAATACTTTTTATCTTCTTTTACGGACCAATCTATCAACTCATCTGGACTTACATTTAAGGCATTGGCTAATCGCTTCAATGACTCACCTGTAGGGTTTGATTCCCCTTTTTCGATGCGTTGAATAGTTCGTAAACTTAAACCAGATTCTTCTGCTAGAAATTCTTGTGACATCCCTTTCTGGTTTCTCAATTCTTTTACTCTTAAAGCTAAATAGTTATTATCCATTTTCTAAAGGTTTGTTTTTAGTTAAAGTTTTTCTGTACCTCATTATTGTTATGGTTACTATTCCTAATAAAAATCCAGGAACCAATTGAACTAACGACCCATAAATCACATGATTTAATAGCGCTTGCCCAAAATTATCATAATATAATCCATAATGAGTGCCAATTTCCCATTTTGTATCTACCCACCAAAGTATAGCAACTGGAATCCTTGAAATAGGTGAGTAAATAAGTAAGCTTAATAAAAGAATCTTGTAAGCTTGTTTTTGATTACCTAATTTAATACCTAGATATATAGCAATCCCTAAGGTAAGCCAAAGTAGCCCGATAATAAAAATAGCATTTTCAGGCAATCCCAATAATTCTAAACCATATCTAACTGGAGTTAAAATTAATGCAATTATGATGGGTGCTTTAGCATAATAAATGGCTTGCTGTAAAGATGTTTTTTCCTTGTTTTTCATCCTAATTCTTTTTTGCGATAATTTTACGACCAGATTGATTCATCGTTAAGCTAATAACATTATTCGCTTCATTTTTATTAAACGTGATTTCTGCATCTACAATTTTTACAAAAAAATGATTTTGAGTTTCAGCAAATAATTCAACCTTTTTAGTTTGACCTGGAGCTAATAAGTATAATTGATTTGTGTTATCCAATCCTATAGTAAGGTTTACATTTGGTTTAACCTCATAAGTACCTGTATAGTCACTTAATAGTTCAGAAGGTACATTAATTGATTTTCTCTCAGGTTGATTATGCTTAGCCTCTGTTATTTTATCATCTGGTATACTTACAAATAATTCAGCAACTTGTTTCGCCACGTTATTTACATTCTTACAATTACAGTTGGTTAATGCAGTTATATACAGTTTCTCTTTAGGTAAAAACAGCGCAATACTGGTAAACCCCTTCGTACTTCCTGTGTGGGCAATTACAGGAGAATTCCCCAATTTCGAAAATCGAAAACCATATCCATAAGGTACTCTTTTCCCACTGTTTAATGAGGTTGGTGTCATAGCTTGTTTTATACTAGAAGCTTTTAAAAGTGTGTTTGAAAGTAATGCATTTTGCCATTTTAAAAGATCCTCTGTGGTAGATAAAATAGCTCCCGCGGAATATGCTAAAGACAAATTCATATCATCTGATTTTACAAAATCATTTTGTTCAATGATATAACCCGTAGTAGGGTTTGGAATACCTTGTTTCGTATCTCCACAGGATGAATTCTTCATTCCTATTTTATCAAAAATATGTTGTTCTATAAAATCACTGTAAGGTTGTCCAGAAACGATTTCAATAATTCGCCCTAGTATAATATAGCCGGCATTGCTGTATTTAAAACGCTCTCCTGGTTTAAACTCCAAAGGTTCATCTTTAAAATATGCAATAAGTTCTGTAGGTGACATATTAGTTTTAGAAATAAAACCCTTGTCACCAACAGGTGTTCTGTTTTTTATTCCCGAAGTATGATTCAATAGATTGTGAATGGTAATATCTTTTCCAATCTCGACATATTCAGGAATGTATTTTCCAATATTATCCTCAATATTCAGTTTGCCTTGCTCTGCTAGCATTAAAATTGAAACTGCGGTAAATTGTTTTGTAATTGAACCAATCTGAAATACACTACTCTTTTGTAAAGGTGTATTTAATTCTAAATTAGCTTTTCCAAAAGATTTACTATAAATAGATGCTCCTTCTTTTGCTACCAGAATTGAAATACCAGGCTCGTTTTGATTGTAACTTATAGCAACTATGGAATCTATTTTTGATTCATAGCTCTGACTAACGCTAAAATATGTAATGAAAAGAAAAGTGAGTGTTGTAAAAAAATTATTCATTGATTTGTATTTAATGTTCATGGGACAAAATTAAATACAAACCTTACTGGCACTTGCGCCAAGCTTATGACATCTTTATGACATCTGCGCTTATTCCTTTAAATAAAGGCACATTTAAACTTTATTTTACTTAAGAGATGAGATTCTAACAGTTATTGAAATCAGTTCCAAATTGGCAAAGAAATACTGCTGTTTCCTGTAAAAAATATCTCTAATGGAATTTCAGCATCTTTAATACTTTCTTTATTAACATCCTTTCCAGTACCATAATTAATTTGAGCATTATTGTTTTTATTGACATTAACCACCACTACAATGCGACTCCCTTTTTCTAATTTTTTACTGATTAGTTTCGAATTGTCGAAAGACACTTTCGTCTTTTGATTCGGTATCAATAAATTTCTTTGTTCTCTATCTTTAGCATAGCTCGCTCTACCAATATAATAGCTTAAATGAAAATAGTTCCCTTCTGGAGTCAATTCATATACGATTACAGAATAATCAACATCTTTTTTATTTATTGAAAATTCAAGATTCCCTAAAAAAGAGCCATTTATAATTACATCTTCCTTTAGCGCTTCAGATTTAAAAATTAAACCATCTTTTAAATTGATTTGGTCACGTTCCAAAGGCCAAGGATAATACTCCGTGTTAGTCATACTCTTTCGATCCTTAAAATCAACAGACATTTGAATCTCTAAATTATTTGCTTTTGATTTTAAGGCATAAAAATCGTTGGTTTTATCAGCACTTAAATGAAATGTTAAAGTATCATTGGTCATGGCGCTTAAACTTGGTTTGTGCATCCAGGTATTCGTACCCATGACTTGGAAGTTGACTTTATCTTTTAAAATACTCGGTTTTGCTTTTCCGTTCAAAATGTAATCAAACCATTGGTAAATTAGTTCTTCTTCGATGTTTATCAAAGCAGCTTTATCTAATTTGTAATTTCTTAGACTTTCTTCTGGTTTCGTTTGTGCAGCCCAATGATCATAAGGCCCAACTAACAAATAATGATTTGGATTTTTTGCATATTTATGATGTTCATTGTAATAATATATAGCTCCTCTTTGTGAGTCATCATAATACCCTGTAATGGTTAAAATAGGAATGTCAATTTTAGCAAATTCTTGTTGGTATGGTATCATTTTTTTCCAGAAGTCGTCATAACTAGGATGTTGCATATACCTATTCCATAATGTATTTACCCGACCATCTAAACTATCTAATTTGTTAAACGCTACTCCTGTTTTGTACCAGGTGTTTTTTAAAGAATTCCAACGCTTAAAATCATTTGAAGCTTCAAAATCTAAAAACTTGTTATTGGTTACATAAAAATTCCAGGAATACGAATAATTGTGTAGGACATTATTTTCCATTGGGTAATCAATACCTGGTGCAATTGCAACCATAGGAACAATGGTTTTTAATGCAGGATGCACGTTGTGTTTCATAGAAGCCCATTGTGTAAAACCATTATAACTACCTCCAAACATGGCTACTTTTTGATTGGACCAGGCTTGTTTACTAATCCAATCAATGACTTCATACACATCAGTATGTTCATATTCAAGTGGTTTTATGTCGCTATTACTCAATCTCTTTCCTCTTGTATTGGCAATCACGCCTATATAGCCTTTAGATGCTGATAACATCGCCGTAGCTTCATTGGTTCCTGCGTAAACAGAAGCCACTAATATGGCAGATTTTTTAGCTGTTGAATTTCCTTTACGCTCTACTAATACAATTGAAACTTCGGCACCATCTTTCATAGGAATGACGATACTGTCATTTACGACATATCTGCGTTTATGATCTTGTTTTATTTCTTCAAAATAAATAGCTCTAGTTGATGAAAATACAGTGCTTAAAAAATATTTTTTTACTAAATCCGTAGCTGTTGCCTGTGTTATTTTTTCTGATTTAATAGTACTATACGTATTATTAAAATTACTAACGTAATAATCAGTTGGGTCTCTAACTATCAAGGCTTTATCTAAATTAAGAACTTGTATGTCATCAGAATTCTTTACGTATTTGTTGTAAGATTTTTTAAACGCGTCTTTGAAGTTCGTAGAAAGCTTTGCCTCTACATAATGCATGTATATATCTAAATACTGACTTTGATCTCTTGGTGTTTCTGCTATTCTTTTTTTTATTGAAGTTAAGGCGTCTTCATATTCACCTCTTATTAACTGGAACTTAAATAAATCTAATTCTGATAAATTTTGAGTATCACAGATTGAGGCTAATTGCTGCATTTGATTTTCAAGTGCTACTGAATCTGATAGTTTCACCTTTTTAAATGGCAATTCTTGTGCAAAAGAAGTAACGCTAATTGCGAATAAAAATAATATCAGGACTAATTTTTTCATTGTTTTACGTTTGATAGAAAACTAGACTATTTCTTATTTGGATTTAAGTATTTGATTAACTCTTCATTATATAAAAAGCCATCTTGAGTTTGCGTCATTTTAATAAAGTTTTTTAGTTCTGGTGCATACAACCAAACTTCATCCGTTCGTGCGTTGTATCCTCTAGAATTGGAAACTGTTCCCTTGTATTCTATGGTATACGCCATAAAGGTTCCAGCGTCTACAGTTTCTTCTTTATATGATAATACTTTTGCATCTTGACTTTGTGTTCCTGTGGTACCATCCTGACTTGTCCATTTTTTTTCATATCGCCACGTTTTACCAACCTCTAAAGGCCATTTGTATCTTGGTGTTTCGCTTTCTTCTGGCTTTACAATGTCCGAAACTGGAATCGTATCTTTTGCAATGACCATACCTAAGCCGTCAGCTATATGTACTATTTCTCTTGTATCTTTGCCTTCTGAACGCACTTCGCCTTCAGTGGTTACGCCTTTATACTTCCAAGTCCATTGTTCTCCCACTTTATAATCGGCTAAGGTTGGTTGTTCTGCTACTGAAACAGTGTTTTCATTACAAGATATCAACACTGAAATTAGCACTAGATATACGATTCTTTCTATATTAAATACTACTTTTAAATACTTCATAATAAGGATTTTAAATTAATTATAGTACAAAGTAAAGGCGTCTGTTTCTTTCAAAAAAGGAAAAGTACATGAGCGTAATAAAAAGTCAATGAACGTTAGAAAACTTAGCGATTTTCTCTTTATAAACTATTCCAGTTTTTAAACTTAACGGACTGCCTGCTAGACACTTCTACTTTTTCACCAGTGGTTAATATAATTTGTAATTTATTATTGAAGTTGGGGTGAATCTCTTTGATGTAATGTATGTTAATCATTTGACTTCGATTCACACGGAAAAAGACTTTAGGGTCTAATTTTTCTGCTAATAAATTTAAAGAACGCTTTATCATTGCTTTATCCGAACCAAAATAAAGACGTGCGTAATTTTCTAAAGATTCAATAAAATAAATATCTGTGAGTGGAATAAAATGACATTTTTCACCATCTTTTATAAATATCTTTTGATGCATCGGTAAGGTGGTAGGTTCTAATTTTACCCTATTAGAAAGTTCTTCCTTTACCTTTTCAATAGTTTTAGAAAAACGTTCATCTCTTAAAGGCTTTACTAAATAGTCTAAAGCATTCATCTCAAACGCTTTTACAGCATATTGATCATAGGCCGTTGTAAAAACGACGTCAGGTACATTTGTTAGTTCTTCCAGTAAATCAAACCCAGATTTCCCAGGCATATGGATATCTAAAAACAATAGGTCTGGTTGTAAGTCTTCAATTAAAGTTATGGCTTCATCTACATGACTAGCTTCAGCTATAATTTCAAACTCTTTATGTTTTTCTAGTGCACGTTTTACTTCTTCTCTCGCTAAACGTTCATCATCAATGATTATGGTTTTAAATCTTTTCATCGTTTATATGCATTGGAATTATTAGTTCTGCGCAGACATGGTTATTTTCAGTCGCTGTTAAACTAAAACCAGCCTTACCTTTATATTGAATTTCTAAGCGTTTTTTTAAATTTTCGAGACCTAATCCAACATTTTTATGTTGATTAATTATTCCAGGATTTTCAACTGTAATATGAATATGGCTATCCTTCTTTTTAATTTTTAAGTAAATAATACCACCATCTACTATTAAATCAATGCCATGTTTAATGGCGTTTTCTATTAATAACTGAATACTTAATGTAGGAATCTTATAATTAATAAGGCTTTCATCAATATTCGTTTTGAGTTGCAGTCGTTCTTCAAAACGCAGCTTTTCTAATTCAATGTAATCATAAACTAAAGCCAATTCATTTTTAATGGGTGTTAAACCGTTGTCTTTTTCATATAAGGATGATCTCAGCAAATCTGATAATAAATCAATAGCTCTTCTTGCAACGTTTGGGTTTTCGATGACTAAGGATTTAATAGAATTTAAAGAGTTGAATAAGAAATGCGGATTCAATTGCGCTGATAAATTATCTAACTGGGCTTGTTTTGCGATTAAGGAAAGTTGAGCATTCTCTCTTGCTGTAACCACTTCCTTTTGATAGTAATGATACAAGTGATACGCCAATATCCAAATAGACATCAGTCGCAGTCCTGTAAGTAAAATTGGATCCCAATACATAATGGCTTTAAAGAAATTTTTATCCTCGCCTGCAAGAAAAGTCCAATACGCATACCATTTTAAGTTGTTTATTAACACGTATAGAAGCGCTAACAAAAGGATACTTGGAATAACACGAATAAGTAACTTTTTAATTGGCAATTGACTCCAGTTAGCTTTTAATGCATATATTCTATACACATGTGTTAAGAAAATTCCAATTGCCACATCTAAAACATAATTTGAAAATGTATAGAAAATTCCATAATTATCTCTGGTATATACTGTGTATGCCCAATAAGTTGACACCAAGCACCAGCCCATCAATTGGCAAAGCCAATACAAACGGGTTTTTGATATTTTCTTGGTATAACTTGAACTCATATGAATAACAAAACAACGTATTTTCTTTAAAAATAGAAAAAAGAAATACATGAGCGCGAATAAAAAGCGATAAGCGTTTGTTATTTATTTTAGGAATTTAGGCTATGGCATATTTAAGGTTTGGATTAATTGCTAAAAAAAATACAGATTTAAGACAAGAGAATTTATGACTTAAATATTGTCTTTCTTCATGATAGTCTCAGCAGAGGATTGCTTTTTTTTATATACATCTTTGTTGGCTGTAGGTTTTATACAATTCTTTATCTCTAACTTATAACGCCATTATTAAAATATAATCCAATAAGACTAAGAGAGTTAATAATTCCATGTGCAATTATTATAGGAAAAAGTTTTCGCTTAATTATAAAATAGACTGAACCAAATATAAGGGCAATACAACCAGTGGCAATAACACCTGCTAATCCTTGGTAAATGTGTAACATTCCAAATATTACAGCATGTATAATTAATGCTATAATTATTCCCAATGTATTATTTCCAGTACAATCAACCAATCTATTTAGTAAATATCCACGAAATAACAATTCTTCACCTAAGGCTGCACCAAACCAAACAACTGTAATCAGGTAACCTATAAACACAAGAGGTTTTCCCATAAAAAAGGCAAATCTATCAGCTGCACCTGCTGGGTTCGTTAGACCAAAACTTTCCAATATTGGTTTTACAATTAGTCCCATAATTGAAAAAACTAGTATTACAGTGCCAAGTGCTATCAATATATTAATCATCCAATTTTTTGTACCTTTTGGAATCTTAGGCCCAAACTCTTTCCAGTTTATTTTTTTTTGTTTCATGAAAATCGTACTAACTATAATACCACACCAAATTGCTATTGAGCCAGCACCAATTACGTCGAAATAATCCGCAAGGTGTTTTATGCTCAATATAGTTAGGAATACAATTGTTATTTCTACAAGTATTTTAATATTAAAGGATTTCTTTTGTGGTTCCATATCATTCATCTAATTGTTTTTATGTAATTTTAGGACAAATTTACTAATAATAATTTAAATTAGGACAAGTTTACTAATGAAATCGACAAAAGAAAAAATATTGGATAATTCAAGGCACTTATTTAATGAGCAATCTTATAGTTCAGTAACTATTAGAATGATTGCAAAAACATTAAAGATGAGTTCAGGGAATTTAAATTATCATTTTAAAAAACGTGAAGAAATTTTGGAGGCTTTATATTTTGAAATGACAAAAGAATTTGACTATAGACTCTCAAGTTTCTCTGAGATGGAAGTTTCTATAAATCAAATAAAAATTGAAATTAAGTTAACCATGAAGCGAATGATTGATTATCAATTTTTCTGGACAGACTTATACAATATATTAAATTTAAATGATAATATTAAAACTCATTTTCATAAAATATATGATTCACGATATGAGAGTTATATCTTTTTATTTACTCAATTAAAAAAGAATAAATTAATGAAAGTATCTATACTGGATTGGGAATGCCAAAATCTTGCCGAACAAATGATTCTTTATAGTAATACTTGGTTGTATTCTACCGTATTATATGGAGGGAAAATTAATGAGAGTGTAATAGAAAAAAAAGCAAATACTTTATTAAGTATACTTTATCCTTATCTTACTGTAAAAGGAAAGAAAGAATTTTATGAAATTATAGATTCTAATGAAAGATAAATCTGTTTTTTCCAAATATGCTTTAACTTTAACTATGTAACTAATTAGTTGTAAGATGTATATATCTTTGTTGGCAGAAGTTGTTGTTTTATTTCCTTAGTTTTTTTATTACCTCCGCGCTTACCCAAAGTATATCCACATTTTCAAAATCGTCTGTACCTACATTTCTGCTAAAGAAAAGGTATTTACCGTCTATTGATATACCTACGCAAACTGCACACTGTTAGTGTCAGTATTTTTAATTGACTGGATATATTATGAAGCTATCATGAATTTTTTTTGTTGGTGTATCTCCCAATTTTGTTAGAGCATTTGAAAGTTCTTTTAATGTGAGCACACTTAACGGAAGTTGGTGTTCTTTAGGCTGGTAGATACTTCCCATGGGATAATCAACTCCAGCTAATTGAGTCATTTCAATGTGATTTCCAAGTATGGTTGAAACCTCATTAATGTCGGTGAATTTTACAAGTCTTTCAATACTCATTTTAAAAGCAATCCAATCATTTATGTATAGTCTACCAGGATAAAAAGTGTCTCCAGTCAAGAGAATTTTCGTCGAAGTATCATAAACCGCAATTGAAGACGCTTGGTGTCCAGGAATTGGTATTATTTTCATCATGCGATTTCCTAAATCATAATCTACAACTTCTTCGGGCCAGTTTGCTATCTTAAAAAAATCTTGTACATCGTTAACCTCAAGACCGATTACAGAAGTGTTCGGTTTTCCTTTGAATTGTACATCGCCAGCATAGTGGTCTCCATGCTTATGCGTATGAGCCACAATTAATTCAACTTCTCCATTCTTTTTAGACCAATCGTTAATAATTGTATTTACAGTTTCATAAAGCGGAAAAATATCATCTTCTTGAGTAGCTCCAGTATCCATTAATAGCGCTTTGTTCTCACCAAAAAACAGAAACATAAAAGGCGCTTCATAATTTGTACACTTGTTTTGACGTAAAATATAAGTATTGCTATTGTACTTAACGACCTGAATTGGTGGGTCCATATTATCTTCACAGTTTTCAGAACCATGAATCCAATTTTGAACCTTTAAATCAACAGTGTCTTCGATTGATGGTTGGCATGACAAAATCAAAGTTAGTATTGATAGTAAGATTGTGACTTTTGTTTTCATATGTTGATCTATAATGGCTTTAATGTGATTGTATAAGATTCGTTGCGTGTTTAATCACCTGATTTAATAAACAAATCATAGATAGACACGAGCTCAGCGAACTGGCGAAGCAATTATACACGGTATTAGCCGCTGTGTTTTTTAGTTATAATTTTTCTTTAATTGCTTTTCTCCAAAAGTAAATTCCAAAAACGCAGGTCACAATTGCAAACATAATTCCGTTTTCGCCAAGCCAATGTTCCGTTCCTTCATTTTTAATGGTTAATTCAGGTAATATTTTTTGAATATATACATTGCTTACGGCGTGAAAAATTACTGCTGGCCATAGGCTTTTAGATTTAAAAGTGTAGTATGTCATAATAAAAGACATAGAAATAATTACGATGAAGAATGTTATAAATTCCAATAATACATTATTACTATAGTAAACAAGCAGCGGCCAGTGCCAAGCAGCCCAAATAAATCCACTAAAAACAGATACACCAGTAAAGGAAAGTACCTTTCTCAATTCATAGATAAAAAAACCTCTCCACCCAATTTCTTCTCCTAAAGTTGTTGCTGAGGCTCTTATTACTTCTACAGTACCTATTAAAATAATGGCTATTATTGTTATTGCCGTTGGATTTAATGATCCTATTCCAAACAAACCAAGTTCTTTTCCCCAGTCTATAATGACTTCTTCATTGGCTAAACTTCCAAATCCGAAACTCCAGATTAGTATATAAGTGATTAACCCATATAAGGCAGGAATGAAATAAGACAATCGGATATATTTCCAATTTCCCCAATTCCAATTTAAAGATGAAATTTTACGCCCTTTTATTTTTAAGGTAATAAATGCGGCAATTGCAGGACACCACATGATTGCTCCAACATATATTCGTGATGGATATAAATTAACTATGGCATAATGGAAAGGTGAAGTAAGCGCAAATACGAGAGCCAGAAATAGAAAGATCGTATTCCAAGTTTTTTTTTGTTCTGTTAAATTTTCTTGCATTTTAATTTTCTGATTGGTTGTTAATGGAAGACGATGAGTCCGTAGTTTTGTTACATTGCGCCTAATGTGATTGTATAAGATTCATTATGTGTTTAAGCACCTGATTTAACAAATAAATCACAGATAGACACGAGCTTTGCGAACTGTGCGCAGCAAAAGTCAGCGAGGACTTTCGTAAATTGGCTAATACAAGCAAATAATTTTATACGTTGTTGCCATTAGTTTGTTTTTACATTTATTTTTTCAATTCTGTTTATCATTTCTTCTGCATTTGTATTTTCAGGATTGTGTTCTAAAGATTTTTGATAGCTTATTTTTGATAATTCAAATTGGTCATTTAAGAAATAACTTTCGCCCATACTATCAAATGCATTTGATGAATTTGGGAATTCTGAGATAAGTAATCTAAAAATGCTAATAGCCTCTTCTATTTGACCTTTCTTAATCAAATCATAGCCAAGTTGATTTAATTCATTTTCATCCGAAAAATTATATTCAGAAAAATTTTGTTTTTTTAAGTTTTTATAAAGCTCAATTCCCTCATTAGCATTATCATAACATTTTTCTCTAATTGCGAAATAAATAGACTTCTGTGGTATTGAAAAGGGATTGCCTTTTAAAATATTTTCGACTGCATCAGTTATTTCTCGAAGCTTGCGGTTTTTATTATTTGTCATTAAAACGATTGATAAATCTTCTTTCACATTATAATGGATAAAAGATTCATAATTGAAAGATGATCCATGATGTTGATGAATTAGCAAAGTGTCATTCTCAATGACCCCAATTCCTAAAGCAGAAGAACTCTCCTTAGAATGCGAATCAAATAAAGTAATTAACGATTTATTAGATATAAACTGTCCTGAATGTAAGTTGATTATCCATTTATACATATCATTTGCAGTAGGGTTTACCCAGCCAGAGAATTCGATATCCATTGCTCTATCATTTACAAAAGTATTATTAAATGCGGTTACTAATTCAGGGTTTTGAGTATCCGCGTCAATAATAGCATTTGTCATACCGCCAGGAATAAGTAGGTTTTTTTGAATGAAATCATTAAAACTCATTCCAGATACTTGTTCAACAATTCTTCTTTGCAGAAAAATATTATTGTTGCTGTACAAGTAATCTGTGCCAGGTTCAAAATTTAGACGTTTAATATTCTTTATATCATTATAGATGTCTTGGTCATTCTTAATATTGTTCCAGTTGATTCTTGGCAGTCCACTAGTATATTGAAGTAGATGCTTGATACTAACGGTGTTTGACCATTCTGGTAATTGCAATTCAAAATTTGAGATTTTATCATCCAGATTAAGTAACCCTCTTTCATTTAAAATCATTATCGCAACAGCGTTGAATTCTTTTGCTATAGAACCAATGTTAAATATTGAGTTTCTACTAAGTTTTTTTGATCTAGAGGCATCTGAATATCCAAATTCATTTTGATATATAATATTATTGCCCTGTGCCACAAGGATGTTCCCATTGAACAATCCACGTTTATATGACCCCTCCATCAATGTGTCTATTTGGTTTATTGTTGTTTCAGACAAATACTTTAACGTCGGATTGTTTTTATTTTGACAGTTTGTGAAAAAGATTATTGATGTCAGAAAAAAGAGCGTTTTTATTCTATTCATTTTTGAAATTTTACTGAAAGACTATAAATTAATTAAACTGTTGCAGTTTTTAATTAATGTATTTGTTGATATTACCAGCTTCGAAATCATTCCTCTTGATTAATATATTTTAACCCTTCGTATAAAGCTACTAATGGTACAGAGCGATGGTTTTCTTTTTCAAAATATTCTATTTCGATATTTAGAGGTTTATCCGATTTCTTTGTTATTAAAGTATAGAGAGAGTCGTGTCTTTGTTTATTCCTTTCGTAATTAGCCTCTCCTTGATTGGCAGTAGCTATATAAAGTTTTTTATTCAATGATATTGAGGAAATAGAATCAACTTTGTTTTTCATCATCTCCTCATTCCACCAAATACTTGGGTCTATAGAAATGTAAGCATTGAATACGCTATTTTCATCCATATAGGAATTTAGTGTAAGTAGTCCTCCTAAAGAGTGCCCAACAAGAGTTCTAAACGGTTCTGTCTTATACTTTTTATCAATATAAGGTACTAGTTCTTTCTCAATGAAATTCAAAAAAATCCTTCCACCTCCCATATTATTCGGTCGTTTGGTTTTAATTTTTGTAACTGTAAAATCTCGTTCTCGGTCAACATTCTCTATGGCTATAATAATACTTTCAGGCATTAAATTGTTTCGATTCCTATTAGAACTCATAAAATGTACTATTCCAGATGCTGTTTTAAAATGAGTATATCCATCCAATACTATGATAACCGGATATTTTTTATCAACTTCAGATGAATTATTGTATGAATCAGGAAGACTTATTAAACAGGTTCTTTCTTCATCTAAAATATTAGATTTAATAACGAACTTACTTCCTACTATAATATCTGTTTCATTCTGTCCAAATATGGTTTGTACTCCTGAAAGAAGAATATATAAAATTACAAATGTCAAATTTTTCATAGTTTGTTTTATATGTTTGGTAACGGTTATGTATAAGATCAGTTACGTGGTTTAAGCAACTAATTTAGCAAATAAATTACAGGTATAAAGTCCGCGAGGACTTTCATAAATTGGCTAAAACAAGTAATTAATTTTATACGGTGTCAGCAGTTTTTTTTCTGTTTAATACTTTAATTCCAAGTGTTATTAAGATTATTATTAATGCAATAAAAAATATACTTGTTGAAATGCTTTTTATAACTGAAAATATATTAGTAGTATAAACTGCAGTCTCATTCAATTCGGGATAGTTTTTAAGCATTGTAATAATCCCGATATTTTCCAAATAATCTGCAATTCCGGCAATTATCGGAATTACGCAGAGATAAATATATGGGGAATTTAATTTGTTTAATTTTTTCAAGAAATAACCCAAAAGCAGACAGTAAGAAAGTCCAAATAGCAGTGGGTAAATCATATCAACAGGTATTTGATTGGTCAGATACGTCAAACGGCCATTTTCTTCAAGCGAAATGAATAATTCATTGACATATTTCAAATCATATCCTGAGGGCATCATATCCAATAATTTCATTCCGTTAGAGAATTCCATTGTTTTGGGAATGGTGACAGTGAGCATAAAGGTGTAAACCAGATTGGTCAAGATAAAAAGTCCTAAAACCTTTTTGCCCGAAATATTCTTTTCTATGAATTTTCTTAATCGTTTCATTTTTTTCTCAAATAAGTGCGAACGGTAAACTGCATGAGTAGTGGTAGATTACGTGGTAGTTTCCTAATAATACTTCTACTTCTACTTTGGTATTACTTAAACCCGCATTATGAATTAGAAAATCTATTACGAACCAAAAACACTGCAAATCAGCCACTTCGTTTCGTTATCTTCTCTAACCATAGCGATGTTATGCTTTTCAAATCTAACATCCTGATTTATTGTGTTTTTGATTCTCATAACAAAGTTCTAATGCATATTGCGGGTTATACAAAATGTTAGCCTTTGTTATTTGTTTTTTAGTTCTTGAATTCTGTTTTTATAGTATTCGTCATTACTTAATTCAGCAGCTTTTTTCACAAACCTTAGTGCATTAGTAATATCATTTTGAGCTTCATAATAGTCTGCCATTGAATTATAGGCACTTGCGCTGTTGGGATAATAATCAATATTCGATTTGAAAAACATAAATGCTTTTTCAGGTTGCCCCACTTCTAAATTCATATAGCCATAGCCACTAAACATTTCCTCAATCATTGGAGGGAAGGGATAACCGAAATGCGTTGAATAGATTTCTTCTTGTTTTTCCAATAGCTTAACCAATTCTTCTACTTTTGTTTCAGGATTATTATATTTTTGCGGAGATTTAAACTGGTACCATTTAAAAAGAAAAATCAATCCATCTCTCATCGTTGGGAGCGGAACAGTACCATGTAAATCTTCATTGTACACCTTCCATGAGAAATTTAATCCATTCTGTTTTTGAGAGGTCGCAAAAGTTGAAAAGTCAATGATTGAACGTGCAAACAAAGTGAATTCTGAAGCGTCGTCCATAATATTATCCATGGTTATTTCTTCATTCCACATATGTAGCTGTTCTGCTGCTAAAGACACATAAAGAGATTTGCCTTTATAACTTTCTAAACTCAGCTTTTCTTTTGCCTCCTTCAATAATTTTTGGTGGTCCCAATCCAAACTTGGATCTATGGCTATATAGTTTTGAAAGAGATGTTTATGATTAACCAGCATATTTATAGTAAACAGTCCTGCATAAGAATGCCCAATTAAGGTACGATAGGTCGTGGTTGGATATTTATTGTCAATGTATGGGATTAGTTCTTTTTCAATACTTTGGGTGAAGTTTTCCGCACCACCAGTTTCTTTATTCATTGCTTGCCCACGCCTCATTTTAATCTGAGAAGTAGTTAAGTCCCGTATCCTGTTAGTTTTGTTAGAAATTCCAATTAGAATCATATGAGGCAAATAATGTCCCCAATAATTATCATAAATTTCTTCTAAATTTTCTCTCAGAGAAAATCCATCTAATAAATAAACAACAGGATATTTTACACTACTATTTGGGTTATAATTATCAGGGAATTTAACCCAAAACTTTCGATATTCTTTGAATACCTCTGAATAAACAGAATCAATAATTTCTGTTTGAAATTCACTCGATTGATTCAACTTCGATTGTGCCGATATTTCTTGAAAGACAATAAGGAGTCCTATTGTCAATACTATTTTTAATCCTTTGGTCATGTAATTGTCTTTAACCCTTCTTATTTTGGCTTTCATAATTGATATTAATGTGTTAGTGCGATGTATAAATTTTTTTCATAACGTTAAACCTAAAGCTAAAATATTCATATTTTGATTTGAAAAATATGAAAAGCGATATATAACAGAATTTTATAAGGAATTAGCAATTTTAGCTTGTTGAATAACATACCTCATATCTAACTTGTAAGTCGAGTCGTGTTTCAGGGTTATGTAATCCAAATTAAACTGAAAAATCAATCTAATTGATATTTAATAGATTTTGTAATCTCATGAGTTACATTTCCTGTATGCAAAGCTGATTTATTTTCAATAAGCATTAAATGGCATTCCTTTTTAGAACTGACTTTATGATTAATTCCTTGTTTTACAATGAACAAATCCCCTTTTTTCATTGTAAATGGTTCTTGGTTTTCTATTTCAAAAACAAGACTTCCTTTAAGCACATAAAATAATTCATCTTCATTTTTATGGTGATGCCAAGGCACTTTGTTTCCCTGTATTTTTACAAGTTTTATAAAAACATCATTTACTTCACCTATTATTTTTGGAGAATAGTAGTCTTTTATGGTTTTAAGTTGATCGTTTATATTCATAATATAAAATATTGAAGTTATTGAAGAGATACTTATTAATGAGTTTACATTTATAAAATAGATTCAAAAATTAATGCTTGTCTATAGTCTCTAGCAAATTCTGATCCCTCTCTATAAAATTACCATTCTTGTTCCTACTTCTTTTTTTAACCATTAAATTTTGCCAACCATTTTAAAATCGATTCATTTGTTTCTTGTGGTAATTCCTGTTGAATGTGATGGCCACAATCTAAACTAATCACATCTAAATTCGGAACAAAATCCTGTAGCCTTTCAAATTTTGGTATCATATCTAGATTACCATAGATCATAAGAGTAGGCTGTTTGATGATTGGGTTAATATCTGCTAATAAGTGCCAGTTCCGGTCGAGGTTTCTATACCAATTAATAGCGCCATTAAATCCGGAATTGTTAAAGGCCTTTACAAAAACAGACAAATCATCGTCGTTCATAATAGGATCACCAAGGGGGTTTTCTGCTTTTGCAAGATTTATCATTAACATTCCTGGCTCTGGTGGTGCAAGAGGTACATTCTTACGAAATAAATTACGAAGAAAGTTTTCTGTTTGGTTCTCTAACACAGCATCTGCAACTCCTGGTTTTTTATTAAAATGAACAAAATAGAAATCGTCTCCAAAAAACGCTTCCATCAACTCAATCCATGGTTTTTTGCCGCGTTCTTGATAAGGCAATGCAAGATTTATAATTTTATTGACACGCTCTGGATGTAAGAGTGCAAGGTTCCAAACTACATTTGCACCCCAGTCATGCCCTACAAAAACAGCATCTTTGTAGTTGTAATAATCAAGTAAAGCCACCAAATCACTTGTTAAATGGGTGATATCATATGCTGTTACGTCTTTAGGGCATGACGAATTACCATATCCTCTTTGATTTGGAACAATGACATGATAACCAGCTTTAGCAAGTACTGGGATTTGATAACGCCATGAAAAGGCATGTTCGGGAAAACCATGACAAAGGACAATTGGATTGCCCATATTTTCTTTACCTGCTTCATATACTTCTAACTCAATTCCATTTATTGAAATTATATTTGGATTAGGAAATTCTAAAGATTTTATTTCTGCTATCATTTTAGTATCTGTTTTTATCAATAATTAAATCCTCTATTTTTTTGAAATTCTTTGAACTTGGTACGTGTTTAGTATCTTCAATCAAAACAACGTCTTCAATAGAAGAAAATATTCGTTTGGCTCTTTTAATCAATTTTCTACCAGGAAACATAATATCGTTTTCACAAGCGAAAATAGTAATAGGTGTTTCAATTTGTTGAGCAGATTTTTTAGCTATTACAGGTAATGGTGAAAAGTCCATATTACAATTTTGAAAAGTGGTTCCCATAAATTGGATGGCAAAATTATCAGCTTCACTAAAAAGAGCTTTAATGACTTTTTTTAGATAATTATTATTACCCGTTTTTATGAATTTCTTTAAAGGAATAAACATCTTAAATAAGCCTACAAAAGGATTTCCATTTACGATGTAAACTGGCGCTATTAAAAAAACGTGTTTTATGAGTCTTTCGTTAAATTCTAAAGTCTTTAGTGAAATAAGGCCTCCAAATGAAAACCCAACTAAAGTAACATCTTTTAATCCTAATAAAATAATAACTTCCGTTAACCATTCTCCATAATCTAGAGACTTCATATCTAACCTGTTTTCAGCACTTTTATTAGGTTGCGCAAGCACGTCTATGGCGTAAACACAGTATGTTGAGGATAAATTAGGGAATGATTCTAAAATTAGAGGGGAGCAACCACCTGTGCCATGAATAAGGAGTATAGGTGGGTTTTCTTTGTTGCCCGTAATAATAACATTTGTAGATCCAAACTTTGTTTCTACCGATTCTTCTAAATAGCTGATATTGAGCTTGTTTAATTTCTGGTTGTATAGGGATAAGATTTTGTCTTTTCCTTCTTTTGATTTAAAAAACATAGACTGTTCGTTTTTTGATTGATATTGAAATTGTTTTTTTAAGTTAAAGTCTATACCCTATTCGTAAGTGCATATTTAATTCCAGTTCACTTTTATTCTTTAAATAACCAGCACGTTTAGCAAATGTGTAACTATATCCTGCGCCAAGACCTGCTTCAAAATCAAAATGTTTACCTAAATTTCGCCTAATTCCCCAAGTGGGTATAATGGAAAAATCACTTACTACAGGCGCATCGTCAGTATTGAACAGTGCCAATTCTGGATGATAACCCATCTTTAAAGCAATAAAATTGCCACTATTTCCATCAATTGGTTTTGAGTTCTCTGACCGTTTTTTAAGGTTGTAATAGAATCTTGGCTCCACAACTATTACAGGTGTGAGTAGAAATGGAGAATCATAATCATCATAAAACGTAGATTCCCAAATACCAAAATCAAAACCAATTTCTGTTCTTAATGCTATGGTATTTGATAGTTTTGTTTCATTATATGCCCAGACTCCTAGAACTCCAGTTTGTAATCCGAATATTGATTTTTCTACACTTGTGTTTTGAGCTTTGGCGATTAATGTTAGTCCGCACAAAGTCATAGTAATTAAAGTTTTTTTCATGATGATGTTTTTTGATTAATGATGATTATTGATTGATATTTGTATGAAGTTTACCTTCTTGAAAAAGTAGAATTAAATAATAGTTTTAGTTATTTTCTTTTTTTTGAAATGCTTCCGTTCGCTTTATTTGTTCTTCGAGATTCCATTTAAAATCAAATCTGTTCTTTCAAAATAAAAAGATTGAATCGAGTCCGATTTTAGTTCTTTGCTGGATGTAGTCCTATTATATTTTCATATTCATTGCCTCAGTGACTTCACTCAACGTTTCAATAGCTGTTTCTCTCGCTTTACTTATACCTTTAAGCAAAATATCTCTGACATAGTCTTTATTTTTTTCAAGCTCTATTCTTTTTTTTCTAATAGGCTCAAAATATGTGTTTATAGCTTCTGTTGTTAGCTCTTTAAGTTTTCCTGAACCTTGGTCGCCAATTTTATCAGCAATATCTGTTGGACTTTTATCTGAACATAAGGAAGCTAACTTAAGTAAGTTGGAAACCTCTGGTCTGTTTTCGGGGTCGTAAGATATGTAACGACTTGAATCAGTTTTGGCAGATTTTATTAGTTTTGCTGTTTCGTCTGCTGTTGACTTTATCATAATTGAATTGTTGCGACTTTTACTCATTTTTTGAATACCGTCTAACCCAAGAATAGTAGGTGTATCAGTAAAAAATGCAACAGGTTCGGTAAAAATATTTTTATTGAATTTGGTATTAAAGCGCTTTGCAATTTTCCGAGTTAATTCTATATGAGGCAATTGATCTTTTCCAACAGGAATCACATTACTTTTACAAAACAAAATGTCAGCAGCTTGATGAACGGGATAGATATACATTCCTGCATTAATATTACTCATTCCTGAAGCAGTAATTTCTTCTTTAACAGTTGGGTTTTTGTTTAATTCTGAACTGGAAACTAATGTCAGAAATGGAATAGTTAGTTGATTTAATTCAGGAATATGACTATGTGGAAAAATATGAGTTTTATAATTTTCAGGGTCTAATCCACAGGCTAAATAGTCCAAAGTTAGTTCATAGGTGAATTTTGAAATTTCATTAAAAACATTTCTATCTGTCAACACTTGATAATCAGCAATTAAAATATAAGTCTCAATTCCCAAGCTTTGTAATTTTAATCGGTTTATAATTGAGCCAAAATAGTGTCCAAGATGCAAATTACCTGTAGGTCTATCTCCCGTTAATACGCGGTACTTTTGAGGATTCTTATACAAATCATTTTCTAATAACTTGCTTTGCTCTTTTGCTTTTTCAAAACTTTTATTTTTCATGTATAGATTAATGATTTATGGATTGATGATAACTACATTACCTACTTTACGACCTGTATCAAGATGTTGATGTGCATATCTTATATCCATAAGGTGATATTTTTTGTCGATATGTGTATGCAATTTTCCTTGTTTAAAGAAATTTACCAAATCGTTTAATAAACGTTTTAAATCTTCGGTCTTCTTTATACCAGTAGCCTCAAACTTTACTTTTTTTGGATGCCGTAACATTTGCCATAGTACTCCAACACGTAATACAGGTGTCATAAAAATACCATTTGCTTTTAATACATTTTTAGTGTTGCTATAAGAAAGCTTACCAACAGTATCGTATACTACATCATATTTACTTTGCAGCTCATTCACTTTTATTATAGTATAATCTAATACCTCGTCTGCACCTAACGATAGTACAAAATCAATATTTTTAGTGCTGCAAACACCTGTAACTTTTGCACCCATTATTTTTGCCAATTGTACTGCAGCAGAACCTAAACTACCAGAAGCTCCATTAATTAAAATATGCTGATCTTTTTTAAGTTTGGCATGCTCCTTTAAGAAGTTATATGAGGTTAAAAAACCATCACAAATTGGTGCAGCTTCTATATGAGAAATGTTCTTTGGTTTATTTTCTAGAAGTTCATTTTCGCTCATACATAAGAAATCCGAATTACTACCAGTGCTAAATAATTTTTCTCCAAAAACTTCATCACCTACTTTAAATTTTGTGATTTGCGAACCTATAGCTTTTACAACACCTGAAAAACCAGTTCCTAAAGCTGTGTTTTTGGGCTTAAATAAACCTAAAAACAATCTACCAAATTTCGGTATACCTTGGCGCATCATTGTATCTGCTCTAGTTACAGAAGAGGCTTTAATTTTTATTAAAACCTCATTGGGTTTGGGTGAGGGAATTTCAACATCAATTATCTGAATAACCTCTGGCGAACCGTATTTTGTATAAATTGCTGCTTTCATAATTATTGTATTTTTAGCAAAGTTGATTTTAATTAAATTAATAACGTTTTGTGTTTTATAAGCGGGACACAATTTCTATAAATAGGTTGAACCAACTACATGAAAAACCAAATCCCAAACAACATGAACAATTATAGCAACTAATAAACCACGTCTCCAATATACCCAACCAAAGAAAGATCCTGTAATAAGATTGCCAACTATAGTAGCGCTAAAAGTTACAAAAGTGAGATTTGAAAAGTTTTTTGATAATGGTAAGTGGATTACACCAAAACATATTGCTGTAATAATTATACCTACCCAAACCACGTTTGTAGTGACGATAACTCTTTAAAATTGGTCTTATTCGTGCAATTGAGCAGCAATACTAAACACAATGATAAAAGATATCTCATTTTTGATTTTTTTATAAATTTTCGCTTGTGGTATCCTAAAATATATAGAATTCATAAGGCTCCATAAGAGATTCTAAATGATGATTTGTGGTATTCATTATAACCAGCTAAGCCCTAACCCTACATTAAAAATTACTGCATCTCTATGGGCATCTCCATCTAAAGACGTACGACCTAAAACTAATTTAGACTGCACATTAAGTGCGAAATTTTTCTTTTTATAAATCTCGTAACCTGTACTTGCCATAACAGCACAACCAAAGTTCCAATCGTCATTTATATCGTCTTTAATATCATATAGTGCTGGCGCATCAATTGCTAAACCAATTCCTCCATGAATCCACCAACGGTCTTTTACCCAATATTGTAACGATGGAATAAAACCTCCGAAATGTCTGTCATTATCCTGAAATTCATAAATGTTTCCTGGCAAAGAGGCAGTAATAGCAAGTCTTTCGTTTAACATATAGCCAAACTTTAGATCTGGAAAAACAAAGGTTCCTTGAGATTTGTCAAAGGTTTGAATACCAGCACTATCTTCTATACTGATAATGCCTCCTCCAACTACAAATTCAAATATGAACCCTTTTCTTTGGGTTGTGGTTTCTGAATTTGTGTTTTGTGCGTATGCTATACCAGACAGTAATGCAAAGGCTACACAAGCCATTTTTATTAAAGTTTGTTTTATTTTTTTCATTTTAATTGATTTGATGAGTGTTCTTTTTGATTGTTTTAATTGATGTTACTATTCTAAATTAAACTTTAGCTCTTTCTGTTTTTAATGGATAGTGTCATAATATTAGAAATATTACACATTTACTTAAAAATTTTGAGTCATAGAGAGAGCTTTTAAGGTAGTATTATTTTTTGAGCGCAATTACTAAATGAACAAATGCAGAGTCCCGAGCTTGAGCAGTTCATAAAAGAGCGTAACTTGAATCAATATCTCATAGGACGTATCTTTTGAGGGTTTTTGTGATAAGGCTGCATAATATTTTTATAATGCAGGCATCAGCATCTTTTATTTTTTAAACTATCAGTCTGTCGTGTAAAATCTTGGGCATAACTAGTTCATGATGATTCATTTTTATATTAATAGACAAATTTATACCGTTTAATGTTTTGTAATTAATATAAAAGACAGATCACCTATTTATTGCAGGGTTTAACAAGTTTACATTGGTATTCTGCTTTTTGACTTAGCATTTTGGTGAATCATAATCATCATAAAAAGTAGATTCCCAAATACCAAAATTAAAAACCATGTTCTGTTCTCAGTGCTATAGTATTTGATAGTTTTGCTTCATTATATGCCCAGATTCCTAAAACTCCTGTTTGTAATCCGAATATTGATTTTTCTACACTTGTATTTTGACATTTCATGATTAATGTTAGTCCACAAAAAAAACAAGGTTATTAAAGTTTTTTTCATGATAATAATTTTAGATTTAAGTGAATTTATAAATTCAATCTTATAACCAGCTAAATCCTAACCCTACATTAAAAATTACTGCATCTCTATGGGCATCTCCATCTAAAGACGTACGACCCAAAACTAACTTAGACTGAACATTAAGTGCGAAATTTTTCTTTTTATAAATCTCGTAACCTGTACTTGCCATAACAGCACAACCAAAGTTCCAATCGTCATTGACATCGTCTTTAATATCATATAGTGCAGGCGAATCTATGGCTAAACCAATTCCGCCATGAATCCACCAACGGTCTTTTACCCAATATTGTAAAGACGGAATAAACGCTCCAAAATTTCTGTCATTATCCTGAAATTCGTAGATATTTCCTGGCAAAGAGGCAGTAATAGCAAGTCTTTCGTTTAACATATAGCCAAACTTTAGATCTGGAAAAACAAAGGTTCCCTGAGATTTGTCAAAGGTTTGAATACCAGCACTATCTTCTATACTGATAATGCCTCCTCCAACTACAAATTCAAATATGAATCCTTTTCTTTGGGTTGTGGTTTCTGAATTTGTATTTTGTGCGTATGCCATACCAGATACTAATGCAAAGGCTACACAAGCCAGTATTGATAAAATTTGTTTTTTGATTGTTTTCATTTTAATTGATTTATAATTATTCGATGGTGCAAATTTGAGGTATAAGAAGACTGTAAACGTCCGAAATTATAATCTCGAACCAATTCAAGTATTAAAATGAAAACTGTTTGAATTTTCAATTTGTTAGGCTAACTCTAGTAGCGTATAGGAATAAAATAATTTTTAAATCTAAATATTAAGAAAGGGGAAAGCGTCTAAAAATTAATTTAGCGAGTTTTACTGAGATAAAAGACCTATGACTTTTCGTTATTTAGTATTAGATTTTACCCATTTACTAGGTGTAATGCCCTCTGTTTTTTTGAAGTAGGTGTTAAATACACTTTTAGAATTAAAACCACTGTCATAAGCTAAGCCAAGAATAGTTATATGCGAATTTTTTGGGTCTATGGCTAATGATTTAAAATAATTTAAGCGATACGAATTCACAAAGTCATTAAAATTAAGATGAAAAGCTTTATTTATTGCGTAGGACATTTTATTGGTATTTAATTCAAAAACATCAGCCACGAATTTTAAACTCAATTGCGGATTTAAGAAAGGTTCGTCCTCTTCAAAATAAGAACATAATTCCTCTTTAAGCGTTTCTATTTGTTGAGCATCTAAAATGATTGACGATGGTTTTTCTTCGTCTATTTGATGGTAATTAACGTCTTCAATGGACAAATTGGACTTGTGTAGCTCTGAAAATGCTTTGGTATTATGTAAGGGTTGTAAAAAAGGTTCTTGCCTATAGTTTATCACTTGCCCACGTCTTTGCTCAATCATTTCTTTTAAACGTGTAAACCCTTGGTCTATATAACTTGAATTGCTTAAAATAAACACATCATAGGGTACTGGCATCGTTTTTTCGTTTTGAAATTGTGACCATTTTGTCATCATTTGTTCCGGAACTTCAACATCCTTATTGTTGATAAGTTGAAATAATAAATTTTTCTCCTCTTTTAAGGTAGTATCCTGAATACAATATTGAAACTGTTGACTTCTGTTTAGCCATATTAAACAGAAACATTTCAAATGATGCGCTAATGCTAAATCATTATTAAGTGTTAGAGCGTAGTTTACATTTTCTAATGCTTTTTTAAACTTACGTTGGTAGTAGTAAATGCTAGCTAATGTGTAATGATTATTTGCGGATAGCGGATCTACTTCTAATAATTTGTTTGCATACGTTAAAGCCTTATCAAAAAAGCCAAGCGCTATAGAAAGCTCTGTCATAGCTTCTAATCCATCAATATAATTAGGATTAATATCTAAAGCTTTTTCTATATGTATATATGCATTTTTAAAATCCCATTCACCCCAAAGAAACTTCCCTACAAAAGATAACGGATATTCGGGTAGTGCTGTTTCTATTTCTTTGGCTATTAACAGATTGCCAACAGCTAAATCCATAGCTTCTTGGTAAGGCATATAACCCCAAATGGCCAATAACCCATAGCATTGTAAATTGGCATAATAAGCTTTAGCGTAATTTTTATCTAAGTTAATAGCTTGATTATAGTATGATATTGCTTGATTTAGACTTTCAGGTGTCCATTTTAATTGCAATGAACGCCCTTTTAAAAATAATTGATAAGCCTCGACATTATTTGTTGGTTGCTTAATTAAATGGTCCTGCACTTCAAAATGCCCAAAATTGTTTCGGACTTCATCTGCTATGGCAAGACTCACTACATCTTCCAATTCGAAGATATCTATTAATTCTCTATCGAATTTTTTATACCAATATTGTGTACCGTATTTTGTATCTATCAATTGGCCTGTTATGCGAATGCTATTGTTTGATTTTCTAACGCTTCCTTCTAAAACAGTAGCCACACCTAATTGATTGCCAATATGTCGAACATCAATGTTTTTATTTTTAAATGCAAACGAAGACCGTCTTGCAATCACCTTTAAGCCTTTTATTTTTGATAAGGCATTAATTATTTCTTCTGCAATACCATCACAGAAAGATTCGTTATCAATATCATTACTCATATTGACAAAAGGTAAGACAGCAATAGATTTCTCGTTGATCAAAGTGATGAATTAATCACACAAATGTATAAAATTAAAACTTTAAATTTATGAGAGCCAACGATTGTTGCGCAGTATATTAACTAAGTTTAGAAATAAAAGAAAATAAGACTAAAAACAAATCGATAATTAGGACATTTACTCGTTCTTCTTGATAGGGGATGTTGAGGTATTGTAGTTTTAAAACTTTAGGACTTGTGTTTTTCCATTAAATTGCATGAATTGTTCGTTTTTGTGATTGATTGATGATTTCTGTTTTTAATTAAATGTTAAGAAGCATTTCAAGGAATTTTGATTTCTCCACTTTTCCAACAGCGTAATCAATTACCTCTCCCTTAGGATCAATGAAAATTGTTGTTGGTGTAGCACCAATATTATATTGTTTTACTAGTGCTTTAGAATTTGGGTCATCAATATTAATTTCTAGTGAGACAACTTTAGCATCCATAGCTTTTGTAACCTCATTATCAGCAAAGACTTCACGCTTCATAATGCGACAAGGTGAGCACCATTCCGTGGTAAAGAATACCATAATATTTTTATCAGAATTAAAAGCTAGCTTTTGAGCAGATTCCAAGTTATCTTTCCATGTAATATTATTTGAAGGTGCATAAAATGAGTACCAAGCATACCAAAGCGATACGACAAGAAATGTTAGCCAAAAAAATCGCCAAAAAGGATGGGATTTTCTTTTTATATGCTTTGGAGAATTGTTTGATGTGTTTTCTGAGTTATTCATTTGTATTTGATTTATTTACAGATTGAAAAATTATAATTACTCTGCAAAATCTAAGAGATAAGTTAATTTATATATGTTCCTTCAATCCTTTGTGCCAAAAGTAAATTCCAAAAACACAGGTCACAATTGCAAACATAATTCCGTTTTCACCAAGCCAATGTTCTGTTCCTTCATCTTTTATGGTTAGAGGCGGCATTATTTTTTGAATATACACATTACTGACTGCATGAAAAATGACTGCTGGCCATAGACTTTTAGATTTAAACGTGTAGTAAGTCATAATAAATGACATGGAGACAATTACGATAGTGAAGGTTGCAAATTCTAATAGGACATTGTTACTATAGTAAACTAGCAATGGCCAATGCCAAAAAGACCAAATCAATCCACTAAAAATTGCTACTCCAGTAAAAGACAGTACTTTTCTCAATTCGTAAATAAAAAATCCTCGCCATCCAATTTCTTCTCCCAAGGTGGTTGCAGAAGCTCTTATCACTTCAACAGTGCCTAATAAAAAAACAGCTATGATTGTTATCGCTGTTGGGTTTAAAGTGCCTATGCCAAATAAGCCAAGTTCTTTTCCCCATTCTGTAATGGCTTCGCTTTGGCTAAATTTCCAAAACCTAAAATCCAAATAAGCACATAAGTGATAATACCATATAAGGCAGGAACAACATAAGACCATCGGATATATTTCCAATTTCCCCAATTCCAGTTTAGGGATGATATTTTACGTCCTTTGATTTTTAAGGTTAAAAATGCAGCTATTGCAGGACACCACATGATAGCTCCAACACAGATTCTGGATGGGTATAAATTAACTATTGCATAATGAAATGGTGACGTAAGAGCAATTACCAAACCGAGAAATATAAAGATTGTATTCCAAGTGCTTTTTCCTTCTGTAAATCTTTCTGGCATTTGAGTTTTCATGTTATTATTTTTTGGTAAATGATTATTAAGTCTGCTTGATTTCTATTAAGGTCTAGTTTTTCTTACTTACCTCTATATTTTTTTCAATCAGTGATGATTTATTATAAATTACAGGCATTTGTCCTTTCCAAGTAATCCATAAACTGGCATTACTAATGAGCTTCATCATAAAATGCCCAACATTTATTCTACTTGTTTTTCCTGCATTAAAAATTGCGCTTCTTATTGGAGAAGGATAAATTTCGTAGTCTGAAACTTTATCATCATTAATTAAGCCATCTGGTCTCACTATTACCCATTCAATTTGTTTATTATTTTGCCCTATTTGGGTTCGTAAATAATCGGCTGCTTTTTCATTGTCTACATGAGGTGGTAATACTATGCGAAGTAAACCCACGACACATTTTTCAGCAAATGAAATGGTTTCGTTTAAGTCACGATTACGATTTCCTGTAGTGTTCATTAAAACAAACTTTGTTGGACTTTGAGCATTGTTTGATTTTATGGCATCACATAAGCGTTTCGTAGCATCTGTTACTAATCTTCTTGGTTCCCCATATACACCTTTCCATGTTAAATTGTGACCAAGACAAGATGCCACAGCATTGCAACCACTTGTAATAACACTCATTTCCGTATCGCTTAATTCTAATATACTTGCAGAGATAATTTGTAAGTTTTCATTAGCTTTCCACGATTCTGGTAATTTTTCTGGCGATCTTACAATCACTTTAACTTCGTATTCTTTAATTAAAAGTTGTTCTACTAACTTGCTACCTGTGGCTCCACTGGCACCGACGACTAATACTGTCATTTTGTTTTTATTTTTTATAATTTGCAATACTCAGTTTTCAATAATTTTTAAAAAAGAAATCAAAAGTTAAAGAATGGGTTAACTTATAGTCAAGCATTTTTTAATTTGTATTTCGTAATTCAGCATAAGTATATTTTAGGTTTTTTAATGATTCAATAACCTTACTGTAAGCCTCACGATTTTGCGCAAGCGTTGTCATTCTCGTTAAAACCATATTCTCAAAATAAATGTCTTTTCCGTAAGTGTCTGAAGACGTATCCATTTCCCTAAATTTAACGTTTGGCATCAAAGAATTCTCGTGATAATCTGCAAGGGTTGGTTGATCTGCTAATGAAACGGAGTTTTCATTACAAGATATTAACAATAAGATTAGCACTGGATATAGGCTTTTTATTAATTGAAATACTACTTTTAAATAACTCATAATAAGACTTTTAAAATAATTATAGCACAATGTAAAGCTTATGTCTCTATCACAAAAGGAAAAGTACATGAGCGTAAATAAATCTAATTGTACGTTAGAAAATTTCATAATTGTTCGTTTTTTGATTGATGATTGATTGATGATTGATTGATGAATTATATTTTATTGTTTTGATGTACTGATAACTATTATAAAGTGAAAAGATAAGTTTGAGTTAGATTCTAAATCCTTTTTAATTCTTTCTGTACGACCCTTTTAAATTTCCATTTCAAACCAAATAAAGGTCTCAAGATTGTAATTCTTTTTAAGGTGAATTCATAAATGAGAAAACAGACTATAAACGTAAATACTGTAATTCCTACAAACTCTAGCATAGGATGAAGATCTAATGGCAGAATGAGTAATGCACCTGCATATAAGACAAACATGTGAATAATATAAACTGGATAAACAGCTGCACTCAAATAGCTTAGTAAGGCACTTGGTTTATTAAGGTAACTATAGCCTATTCCAAATAAACCCAATATCCAAGAATTTGATTCTATGGTGGTGATATACATATTTGATAATGACTCAAACCCTGTGAAACGAATCACGAAGAGGATGGCTGCCAAACCGATATATAACCATTTCCACTTTGAAACGGTTTGCCAGAATACTTTACCGCTATATACAAACAGAAATCCAAAAAAGAACCCAAGCAACCCGATAAAAAATCCATGCCAGGTTTTAGCGTATAGTTCAAATAGCTGTGGTTTAACAATACCTATTTCTATCATAAAAAATACGGATATAGATAATGGTCCTAAAGCATAGGTCATCACTTTTGAAATGGCTTTTTTAAATTTTCCATTTCCATTTTTTTTCAAATAGTAAAAAACAGGTGACAACACTACGACATAGACAAAAATGTTTCCTAAAAACCATAGATGTCCCATATGCGGAAAATAACTCAATGGCATATTATAGTAGTTTTGAAAGACTAAAAAGTGTAACGGAGTGATAGCTAAAATACCGAAAACAAAGGGTAAAAGAATTCGTTTACTGCGCTCTATGAATAATTGCTTCCAATTTCTTTTTTTCATTGCAAAATATAAGCCCATTCCCGATACAAAAAACAGTAAGGGTATCCTCCAAACATTGAGCATGGTCATTGGTTTCCAAAGTCCTTCTAAAGCGTCTTCACTTCTTATAAACCCTATAAACATGGCCCAAGGTTGAAATATAATCGCTATATGGTAAATCAGTAATAAACCTATAGCAATGACTCTAAGCCAATCAATATCGTATCTTCTTTCTGTTGTCATCTTGTTTTATGTTTATTGTAGCATCATTGCAACAACAGGACGTGCCTTTTGTAATTCATCAAGATCTAATGTAAATCCCATTGGTTTTAATTGCTGAATTAACATTTCATAGATAGGTTTCATTTGAGCAAAATCTACCATTACTGTTTCCCTTGGTGTAGCTCCATAATTATTACGAACCGTTTTATCAGCTTTTGCATCCATAAGTAATTGTACAATTTCGATTCGCCCGAAGAATGCTGCAGTGTGTAAAGCTGTTCCACCATCATTATTTTTTATAGACAAATCTGCATTTCCATTGATCAATGCTTTCGCTATTTCAGGTTTATTAAAAGTGGCTGCTGACATTAAAGGTGTAGATCCAGACATGGCCTCTTTTTGATTAATATCAGTCCCAGCTTCAATATGTTGCTTAACTGCATCCAAATTTCCCGTTAATACAGCTCCGTGAATATCTATATCAGGTGCGTTTACTGTTTTTGTTGCTTTAGCGGAATCATTTGAACTTGTTTCTTTGTTAGATTGTGCGCATGAACTTGTTAATAAAAGTGCAAAGATTAACATCTGAATTGTCATTCTAATTGAAGTAATTTTAAATGTTTTCATAATTTAATTTATATTGATTAAGAACTTGATTTTTGTTTCTACAAAGATGCGATACTAACTTAGTTGGTTGATAATCCGCATGAAGCCTATTGTGTCAAGTTTGGTGAGAGATTGAAAATTATGACGCAGGAGTATAAATTATGACGCAAAAACTCATTTTTTGATAAAGAACTTTCAACTATAAGCGACATAGTGTTTAAATAAAAATTTCTACTTTTGGAACAGTACAAAGCAACATGTCTAACATCTCACATCAAGAAAAATTTATTGAGCAAGCTCAGTCGCTTATTTTAGAGAATATCTCTAATGAGCAATTTGGAGTTTCAGAATTGGCAGACCTCATGAATATGAGCCGATCAAATTTGTTGCGGAAGATTAAGAAACAAACACAAGGTAGTGCAAGTCAATTTATTCGTGAAGTCCGACTTCAAAAAGGGATGACGATGTTAAAAGAAACGGAGCTTACTATTTCTGAAATTTCTTATGAGGTTGGCTTTAGTAATAATTCTTATTTTATTAAATGCTTTAGAGACTATTATGGGTATTCCCCAGGCGAGGCCAGAAAAAAAATAGGTAAACAAACAGAATTTGAAGATGAATTTAAAGTCGAAGGAGATCACCAAAACACAGAGATTATTGAAGTTGCTGAAAAAACTTTTTTTAAGCCAAACCGTATTCAGATAATAGTAGGAACGGTCTTGGTTATAGTACTAGCACTATTTTTGTTTCTCCCAAAAGAAACAATCAATTCTGAAAAAAATGTCGTCAACCTTAAGAAATCGATTGCAGTATTGCCGTTTATAAATATGAGTAATGACTCTGATAACCTTTATTTTGTAAACGGACTTATGGAGTCAACGTTAAACAATTTACAGAAAATTGAAGATATTCGAGTAATTAGTAGGACCTCTGTAGAAAAATATAGAGATACAGATAAGACAATAACAGAAATCGGTGAAGAACTAGGTGTCAATTACTTGATTGAGGGTAGTGGACAACGCATTGATGGTCAGGTTTTGTTGAATATTCAATTGATTGATGCGTCAAAGGATTCACCTATATGGGCAGAACAGTACAACCATAAAACGGAGGACATTTTTTCTGTACAAAATGAAGTTGCAAAAAAAATTGCAGAAGCCATTGAAGCAAAAGTAACACCAGCGGAGCTACAACAAATAGATAAAAAACCAACGGAAAACGTATTAGCTTATGATTATTATTTAAAAGGACTTGAAGCCTTACAAACAAAGACAAAAGAGGGGTTGCAAGCTGCTATTAATTTATTTGAAAAAGCGATAGAACAAGACTCGGAATTTGCACTCGCCTATGCTCAGATTGCAATTTGTTACTATTACTTAGATGTAAATAAAATTGAAAAGAAATATTTAGCCGAATTAAATGAATATGCAGATAATTCCCTGTTGTTTGATTCTACTTCTGAATTGTCTCTGATTGCAAAAGCACTGTATTATATAAACGCAAACGAATTTAGGTTAGCGATACCTTACTTGGAAAAAGCACTAGATTATAACCCAAATGCTTCTTCTGTAGTACTAATTTTATCTGATATATATGCTAGAGTTGTTCCAGATACAAATAAGTATCTCACTTATGCATTAAAAGGAATAAAATTAAATATTGAAGCTAACGATAGTATTTCTAAAAGCTTTATCTATCTAAACTTGAGTAATGCATTAGTCCAAAACGGGTTTGCTAAAGAGGCTTCAAAATACATTGAAGAATCTCTGAAGTATAATCCTAAAAATCAATATAGTACCTACTTAAAAAATTTTATAGATTATGCGAATAATAAAGATTTAGAATCCTTAAGAAAAAAAATGCTCATAGAGTGGCGTAAAGATACTACTCGCGCTGATATCACTCAAGAATTAGCCAAAACATATTATTTTCAGGAAGATTACGAAAAATCATTGGTTTATTACGAGAAATATATTAGTATACTTACTACTGATAAAATTGACTTGTATCCAGCAGAGAACATAAAAATAGCCTACACCTATAAAAAATTGGGTCTTCCTAATAAAGCAGAAAAATATATTCAGAAATATAAAGATTATTTGGAAGAAGATGAGTCAATTTACAGAGAGGCAAGTTTAGCTATGCTGTATCTTTATGAAAATATGCCAGATAAAGCTATAGAAGCCTACGATAAATTTAGTTCACAAGATGGTTTCCAATATTGGGTGCTTTTATTTATGAAGGAAGACCCTCTATTGAACCAGTTGCAGAATCATCCAAGATACGACGAAACTATTGAGAAAATAGAAGTGCAATTTTGGGAAAAACATAAAATACTTAAAGAAACTTTAAAAAAGGAAAAACTATTATAGATCGTTGGAATTTAATTATCCATACTATTCAAAATATTGGTTGAGGTTGAGTAATAGTTAAATTTTAGCGCAATCAACTCAATTTCATATAACTTAAGAGTGACCTCGAGAGGATTCGAACCTCCAACCCTCAGAGCCGAAATCTGATATTCTATCCAGTTGAACTACGAGGCCATTAACTTCTGTAAACACAGAAATCGCTTTACTTTATCTGTTTAAGACAACTTTGCCTTTACAATATTAGAAATCGTCTTTCCATCGGCTTGTCCTGCTAATTTTTGACTTACAATTCCCATAACTCTTCCCATGTCTTTCATACCTTCTGCACCAACTGCTGCAATGGCTGTCATTACTTCTTCTGTAATTTGCTCTTCAGAAAGTTGAGCTGGCAAGAATTGACTGATCACTTCTGCTTGTGCTAATTCTGGTTCTGCTAAATCATTACGATTCTGCTCCGTAAATATTGCAGCACTATCTTTACGTTGCTTTACTAACTTAGATAGAATTTTTATTTCTTCTTCCTCAGACAAACCGTCTTGGCTACCTGATGTTTGCGCTAATAATATCTCTGATTTTACAGCTCTCAAAGCAGCTAAAGCTGTCTGATCTTTTTCTTTCATTGCTGCCTTCATAGCAGTCATTATATCTACTTGTAAACTCATAATTGTATTCTTTTTAAAGAAATGCGAAGATAGAAAAAGTTTTGCTTACGTGATGTAAGATTAGCTCTAAAACAAAAGCCGCTATAAACAAAAAGCCCAAAAAGTTTGAGGGACTTTTTGGGCTTGACTTAAGTGCTTTAACACAATAAATTAAACTTGCTACTAATCTACGTTATCGTGTAAAAATGAATTGTTACTTCTTAATTGAATATCGTCATTCTCATCGGTTCCAACAGACATTCTAGAAGCTTTAATCTCAGAAGAGTGCTGTACATCTTCAAGGTTAACACCTTGTCTTTTGTAAGCAGGTACTTTTTCGATTTCGTTTATTTTAGCATCATTAAATTTATAATTGAAATCTTTCATTTTTCTTCTACGTTCATCTGCACGAGCAATAAGCAACTCAGAGATAGGACTGTTCATTGGATCAATCTCTTCTTCTCTAACTTCTGCTGTTTCATCCATAGGAATTGTTTTCTTTTCAAAAACAATTTCTTCTTTTACTTCTGTTTTTTCCTTTTTAGTATTTATAGAGGAATGAAATGTTTCAAAATCATCTAATGCATAACGTTTTTCACCTTGCTCATTAACCTCTGTTACTGAGATAATTTCTACAGGTGCATTAACATCTATATCCTTAACTTCTTCCTCTAAACTAAAGAACATTTTTTCTTCCTTAGCTTTAGGTTCTTCATCTTTTTCCTCTGCTTTATTTGCCAATGGTAAATCAAAAGAAAAAGTGATTTGTTCTTCTTTTGGTTCTTCAATTACTTCCGCTTTATTTACAATTGGAGTAATCACAAAATCTTCAGGCTCAATTGTAGCTTCTGGTTTTTTATCTAAAACTTCATCATAAACCACATTCATATTTTTCAATAAATCTGTTGTAGCGATTAAGTCTGTTCCATTGTTTTCTTCAGCTTTTGGCTCTTTCTTTACCTCTTCTTCGACTTCTTCTTCAAGCAAAGTGTGACGAACAATTGGTGTCTCTTTTTCTTTTTCTAAAACGATATCTGGCGTAATAATCGCAGGCTCTTTTTCTTGTGTACTTGTTTCTGTTGTTTCACCTAAAGCATGAATAACTTTCTTAGTTTCCGTATTAGAAATTTCATTCTGCTGATCCAAATCAAATCCTGTAGCAATAATAGTTACAGAAATAGATTCTTGTAACGCTTCATCTTCACCAACGCCCATAATAATATTGGCTCCAAATCCAGCTTCAGTTTGAATATGATCATTTATTTCTCCGATTTCATCGATAGTAATTTCTTGAGATCCAGAAACGATTAGCAACAATACGTTTTTAGCACCTGTAATTTTATTATCGTTAAGTAATGGAGAGTCTAAAGCACTCATAATAGCTTCTTGTGCTCTGGTTTGACCAGAAGCTGTAGCAGATCCCATAATCGCTGTACCACTATTACTTAACACGGTTTTAGCATCACGTAAATCAATATTCTGAGTGTAGTGATGTGTTATAACTTCTGCAATACCTCGAGATGCTGTTGATAATACTTCATCTGCTTTAGAGAAACCTGCTTTAAACCCAAGATTTCCGTATACTTCACGAAGTTTGTTGTTGTTAATCACAACTAATGAGTCTACATGAGAACGCAATTTTTCTATACCACGTTGGGCTTGTGCATTACGCATTTTACCTTCAAACTGAAATGGCATAGTTACAATTCCAACCGTTAAGATATCGAGTTCTTTAGCCATTTTAGCAATGATTGGTGCAGCACCTGTTCCTGTTCCGCCACCCATTCCTGCAGTTATAAATACCATTTTTGTATTGGTATCTAACATTCTGCGAATGTCTTCTAGACTTTCTATTGCTGCTTCTTCTCCAACATCTGGATTGGCACCTGCTCCTAAACCTTCTGTTAAGGCAACACCTAATTGTATTTTGTTTGGAACACCACTATTTTGAAGTGCTTGAGAATCTGTATTACAGATTACAAAATCGACTCCTTTAATACCTTGCTGAAACATGTGATTGATGGCGTTACTTCCACCTCCACCGACACCAATTACTTTGATGACGTTTGATTGGTGCTTTGGCAAATCAAATGAAATGTTTCCAAATTCGTTGCTATTACTCATTTTAATTATGATTATGGGTTTTCAATTATATTTTTATTCTGTTTAGATAATTTATACTTGCGAATTATTCCGCATTATCTAAAAAATCCTTTACACGCTCAGTTAACTTATCTAAAAATGAACGACGCTCTTTTTTTGGTTCTTCTACTACAACATCCATTTCTGGCTCTTGCATTTGTTCTTCTTCTACAGCCGCAATCATTTCTTCTTCAATTGCTTCTACTTTTTTACGTTCTTGACGCTTTAAGCCATCCATGACTAAACCAACTGCTGTTGCAAATAATGGACTTGCTATATCTTCGTCACTATCACCAGCTAAATGTTCATTAGGATAGCCTATTCTAGTGTCCATGCCTGTGATATACTCTACCAATTGCTTTAAGTGTTTGAGCTGCGCGCCACCTCCTGTTAAAACAATACCACCAATTAGTTTTTTCTTTTGCTCTTCGTGACCGTAATTTTTTATTTCGACATAAACTTGCTCTATAATTTCTACGACTCTAGCGTGGATAATTTTAGACAAGTTTTTTAATGTAATTTCTTTTGGTTCTCTTCCTCTTAATCCAGGAATAGAAACAATTTCATTATCCTTGTTTTCTCCTGGCCATGCCGATCCAAATTTCACTTTTAAAAGTTCAGCTTGTTTTTCTATAATTGAACAGCCTTCTTTTATATCTTCAGTAATTACATTTCCTCCAAAAGGTATAACTGCAGTGTGACGGATAATACCATCTTTAAATACAGCCAAATCTGTTGTTCCTCCTCCTATGTCAATTAACGCAACACCAGCTTCTTTTTCTTCTCTGCTTAAAACAGCATTTGCCGAAGCTAAAGGCTCTAGCGTAATACCTTCTAAATTTAAGCCTGCACTTTGTATACAACGACCAACATTTCTAATCGATGATACCTGACCAACGACCACATGAAAATTGGCTTCCAAACGTCCACCATACATTCCTATTGGCTCTGTTATTTCGGCCTGACCATCAATTTTAAACTCTTGTGGTAACACATGAATAATTTCTTCGCCAGGAAGCATTACTAATTTGTGAACCTGATTGATTAAGCGATCAATATCCTCTTCATCAATAACCATATCAGAATTTGGGCGCGTAATGTAATCACTATGTTGCAAACTACGTATATGCTGACCTGCAATACCAACGGTAACATCTTCAATTTTTTCACCTGCAGCAGCCTCAGCTTCTTGAACGGCTTGTTGAATAGACTGAATGGTTTGGGTGATATTATTTACCACACCACGATGCACACCCATACTTTTGGCTTTACCTAAGCCTAAGATTTCTACTTTATCATACTCGTTTTTGCGACCAATCATGGCCACAATTTTTGTGGTTCCTATATCTAGGCCTACCGAAATGTTTTGCTTGTCCATAATTTACTTTTTGGTGCAAATAACTTGTTTATCAAACTTTAAATTCACTTTTGAATAATGATCTAAAACTTGGTCTTTTAAAGCTTTTTGATAAAAAGCCTTAAAATTATTCATCTTTTTTTTGAGTTGTTTTAAAGTTCCTACATGAACCGTAAAATCACATTTTCTAATTTTAAAATCAATAGTATTATCGTCATTTTGACGAATCTCAATGATATGTTTCTTTAAGAAATCATCTTCATCTACAGTTTTTGCAAATTGAAAGACTGTTTCGAGCTTATTTTTCTCAATATTACCGGTAACGAGTGGTACCCTTGCTGCATAATTATAAGACAAAGGCATATAACCACCTTCATCATCGATATAATATGACGCATTTGTGTGCACTCTTGCAATAGGTCGTTTCTGTTCGATTTCAGCCGAAAGTGCACCGTTTACTGACATAAACACTTCCGCTTGCTTTATCATTGGATTAGATTTCAGGGCAGATTCTAATTTATTCAAATCTATAATTTCTTTAGGTTGCTTCGAAACAGGTTCCTGATTTACTATTAACAATTTACTAACATTCGCATCTGTTATAAATAATTTGTTTTCTCCTAAGAATGTGATGTTAGGCTCGCTTACTTTTCTAGTTTTATTTCTTTGATTAGAAAAGGCAAACAAAAAACTCACCAAAACAATTAAACCAATGATTTTTATGTAGTTATAATTTATTTTAAACATAGAAAGCTTCTTTTATATGTTTAACTTCAACTCCAATATCTCCAGCTCCAATTGTTAAAACGATTTGAGCTTCAGATTTTTTAATTTCATTAATTATTTCTGTCTTTTGAATTAATTTTTTATTCGAATTTTCGATCTTATCTAGAAGCCATTTAGACGTTACTCCTTCTATAGGTAATTCTCTTGCTGGATAGATATCTAACAGCAATAATTCATCGAATTTTGAAAGACTTTCTGCAAATCCATCTACAAAATCTTTTGTTCTACTAAACAAATGCGGTTGAAAAATGGCCAATACCTTTTTATCTGGATACATTTCCCTTACGGCTTGATGTACTGCATTAATTTCTTCAGGATGATGCGCGTAATCATCTATAAACACAAAATCATCTGTTTTAATCTGATACGTAAATCTGCGCTTTACACCTTGGTAAGTTTCTAAACCTTTAGCGAGTTCTTCATAAGAGCAACCATATTCTGCAGCCATAGCCAATGCAATTATTGCATTAGATAAGTTGTGTCTGCCTGGCAGGCAAAACTTGAAATTTTTATAAATCCCACTTGGTGTCTTAACATCAAAAACATAACTACCGTTTACTATAGAGATATTTTGAGCACAATAATCAGAATCGTCTTCAATTCCGTAAGTAATCCCTTTTAACGGCAAACCATTTTTAATAAACAATTTTCCGTTTGGCTTTATACACTCTGAAAATTCCTTAAAGGTGCTTACTAGCGCTTCTGCATTTCCATAAATATCCAAATGATCTGCATCCATTGATGTTATGCAGGCCAAATCTGGTGACAAGGTTAAAAACGAACGATCAAACTCATCGGCCTCCACAACTGTAACTTCTGTTCCGTTAATAATTAAATTGGAATTATAATTCTCACTTATTCCACCCAAAAACGCCGTAACAGGCACATTACACACATGTAACAAATGCCCTAAAATACTTGTTGTAGTTGTTTTACCATGTGTTCCCGCAACAGCAAGACAAACGGTTTGTTTGGTAATTTCACCTAAAACTGCAGAACGTTTTAAAACATTAAAACCATTATCTTTAAAATAGTTAAATTCTGAATGATTTTTAGGAATTGCAGGCGTATATACTACAAGTGTGTTTTCAGGATTTAAAAAGACCTCTGAAACAGCTTTAATATCATCTTCAAAGTGAATAGTAACACCTATCTCCTCAAGCGAATTTGTAATTTCAGTAGGTGTTTTATCATAACCTGACACTTGCTTACCATTGGCCACAAAATAACGCGCAATAGCACTCATTCCGATACCTCCGATACCAATAAAATAGACGTTATTTACTTTACCGAAATTCATTTACTTTTTTAATAATTTTTCAACTTCATCAACAATAGCATTTGTTGCATTTACCAATGCTAAGGCTTCTATATTTTTACTTAATTCGCTTTGTTTATTTTTATTAGAAATTAATTCTGAAAATTCGTTTTGAAAATCAGTATTCAAATCTTTTTCTCGTATTAAAATAGCGGCATTTTTATCTGCAACTGATTTTGCATTTTTAGTTTGATGATCTTCTGCTACATTTGGCGATGGTATAAAAACCACTGGCTTACCAACAATACATAATTCCGAAACCGAAATAGCACCTGCCCTAGAAATAATAACATCTGCAGCGGCATAAGCCAAATCCATCTGATTTAAAAACGCATGAACTTGTACATGCTCTAATTCGTTATACTGCTTGTACTGGTCGTAATACAGTTTTCCACATTGCCATATTACTTGAATATCTTGTGCCTCAAAAAATTTGATATTTTCTTCTATAAGCTGATTGATCCGTCTTGCACCTAAACTCCCACCCAAAACTAAAAGTGTTTGCTTATTATGCGTTAACTTAAAGACATCTTTACCTTCAATATGCTTATCTTTTACATGTAACAAATCTTTTCTAATTGGGTTTCCGGTCAACCTAATTTTAGCTTTTGGAAAGAATTTATCTAAACCTTCATAAGCCACACAAATGGTATTCACTTTTTTTGCCAGCAACTTATTTGTAATTCCTGGGAATGAATTCTGTTCCTGAATTAAACTTGGTATACCTTTTGACGAAGCCACCTGCAACAATGGACCACTAGCAAAACCTCCAGTTCCAATAACTGCATCTGGCTTAAACGCATTTACAATTTTTCTTGAACGCAGCAAACTGCTTAATAGTTTAAACGGGAATGCTAAATTCTTCAATGTTAATTTGCGTTGGATCCCAGAAATCCATAAGCCTTCAATTTTATAACCGGCTTGTGGCACCTTATCCATTTCCATTCGATCAGAAGCACCAACAAACAGGAACTCGGCATCAGGATAGCGCGACTTTAACTCGTCTGCAATCGCAACCGCAGGATAAATATGCCCTCCTGTTCCTCCGCCTGATAGGATAAATCGATATGTCTTATTATTTTTCAATCTTTAAAATTCCAACGTTTTAACTTTAGTAAAAACAGCCTTAAAATCCCCTCAAGGAGACAATAACTCAATTCAAATTACTCTAAATTCATTTTTTTCTTAACTCTTAACTCTCTTTTATTTTTTCATTTAAATTGCTTCGCTTAATATGGCTAATGGATTATCTTCTGCATCTTCTTTCTCCTTTAATTCTTCACGTTTAGCACTAACACTTAAAATAATTCCTATGGACAAGCATGTCATCCAAATAGATGTTCCTCCACTACTAATTAAGGGCAAGGTCTGGCCAGTCACCGGAAATAACTCAACAGCAACTGCCATATTTATTAAGGCTTGAAATACAATTGGCAAACCAACACCTAAAACTAATAACCTTCCAAATATGGTATCCGATTTATGGCTCACCACCACTACTCTAAACAAGAACCATAAATACAAAATCAGTATAAACACTCCACCTATAAGGCCATATTCCTCTATAATTATGGCAAAAATAAAATCTGAAGACGACTGAGGTAAGAAATTCTTCTGAATACTTTTTCCTGGCCCTAAACCTTTAATTTCACCAGTAGCAATAGCAATTTTTGCTTTTTCAATCTGATAATCAGCTTCGGTATCTCCATCATTAGTGAAATTTTCAATTCTACTCATCCATGTATCTACTCTATTTGGCATCGCATCTGGAAATGCTTTAGCTACTAGAACAAACATTGTAAGAGCTAATAAGCCTGTCCCTACAATAATTAAAAGATACTTTATTGGATAACCACCAATAAATGCCAGCATCATTATCATTGTAAAAATGATTGCTGTTGTAGAAAAATTGGCAGGTAAAATTAAAATTAAGACTAGAAAAACCGGTCCCCAAAGCGGTAACAACGATTCCTTAAAACTGACTTCTTTATCTTTTATTTTTGACAAATATCTTGCCACATAAACCATCAAAACAACAGCTGCCAACGTTGAAGTTTGAAAAGACATATTCACAATAGGAATCTGAATCCAGCGACTCGCATTTGCACCATCAATGGTTGTCCCTTGCAACATAGTAACAAGCAACAGTACAAACACAATGGGAATCATAACCATAGATAACCCACGAAAGTATTTATATGGTATTTTATGAACCCCAAACATAATTACAAAACCTAAAAGCAAGTGCATAAAGTGCTTTACAAGCAATGAAAATGTATTTGTATTTCCAATGTTTGCCAAATTACTCGCAGCACTATAAACAGGCATAAACGAAAATATAGCCAATAGCGCGACTATTGCCCAAATGGCTTTATCTCCTTTTATTTGTTTAAATATGTTTTGCATGCTTAACCTTTTATAGATGAGTCCCTAATTCATCTCTAATATCTCATTTATAAATTTCGAACGGCATTTTTAAATTGACGTCCTCTATCTTCATAGTTTTCAAATAAATCGAAACTAGCACATGCAGGTGATAACAACACATTATCTCCAGCTTGAGCAAGCTTATATGCTATTTTTACCGCTTCACTCATGTATTGCGTTTCAATAATTACATCAACCATTTTTCCGAATGACTCTATAAGCTTTGAATTATCTACTCCTAAACAAACAATAGCTTTAACTTTTTCGTTTACAAAAGGAAACAACTCTCTGTATTCATTGCCTTTATCAACACCTCCAACAATCCAAACCGTTGGGGCATCCATACTTTCTAGAGCAAAATAAGTAGCATTTACATTTGTTGCTTTTGAGTCATTAATGTATTGCACTTTATTAATTTTTAATACATGCTCTAAACGATGCTCAACACCTTGAAAATTCTCCAAACTTTCTCGTATAGTTTGTTTTCTAATTTTAAGTAAATGTGCCACAGTAGAAGCTGCCATTGCATTCTTCACGTTGTGCTTTCCTTCTAATGCTAAATTCTTTGTTGGCATAATGATTTTATTATTATCTATTGTTATTATTATCTTATTGTTGTCTAAATATGCGCCTTGCTCAATAACTTTTGTTAATGAAAAAGGCAATTTTTTTGATCGAATTTGATGCGTTTTCATATAGTCTGAAATAACCTCATCATCAGCATCATATATGAAATAATCGTCTTCTGTTTGATTCTCTACCACTCTAAATTTTGAAGCGATATAATTTTCAAACTTATAATCGTATCTATCTAAATGATCTGGTGTAATATTGGTTAAAACCGCAATTTTTGGTTTAAAACTTATGATATCATCCAATTGAAAACTACTAATCTCCAATACATAGTTATCATGATTTTTTTCTAAAATTTGCTTCGCGAAACTATCACCTATATTCCCAGCTAACCCAACATCTAATTCCTGTTTTAACAAGTGATGTGTTAAGGTTGCCGTTGTGGTTTTGCCATTACTTCCTGTAATTGCAACTAAAGTCGCATCCGTAAATTTGGAAGCAAATTCAATTTCAGAAACCACTGCAATTCCTGCTTCACGAATTTGTTTCACCAAAGCCACTTTATCTGGAATACCAGGACTTTTCATAACGATGTCTGCATTCAGAATTTTTGATTCCGTATGCTGTTCATCTTCAAATTCAATCTCATTATTTAAAAGAACGTCTCTATATTTTTCTTTAATCTTTCCTTTATCTGATACAAATACGTCGTATCCTTTTGCTTTTCCTAAAAGCGCTGTTCCTACTCCACTTTCACCTCCACCAAGAATTACCAGCCTTTTCATTATCTAATTTTCAAGGTTACTATAGTTATAATAGCTAGTAGAATTCCAACAATCCAAAAACGGGTTACAATTTTACTCTCATGATAGCCAGACTTCTGATAATGGTGATGCAAAGGCGACATTTTAAAAATGCGTCGTCCTTCTCCAAACTTTTTTCGTGTGTACTTGAAATAACTCACCTGTAAAACAACCGATAAGTTTTCTGCTAGAAATATTCCACACAATACTGGAATTAACCATTCTTTTCTAACAGCAATAGCTATTACAGCTATAATTCCACCAATGGTTAAGCTTCCTGTATCTCCCATAAAAACTTGAGCTGGATAAGTATTGTACCACAAAAAACCAACTAAAGCACCAACAAATGCAGCGATATAAATAGTTATTTCCTCTGCTCTTGGGATATACATTATATCTAAGTATTCTGAAAAAACGATATTACTTGACACCCAAGCAAAAATGCCTAAGGTTAACACAATTATGGCCGATGTTCCTGCTGCAAGACCATCAATGCCATCTGTGAGATTAGCTCCATTTGACACTGCGGTGATAATGAAAATACTGACCAAAATAAAAACTATCCATGCGTATTTTTCTAAATCTGGACTTATCCAAGTAATTAAATCAGAGTAATCAAACTCGTTATCTTTTACAAAAGGAATCGTTGTCTTGGTTGACTTCTCTTCAGGCTTAAATAATTTTGATGCTTGTACATCTGGGTTTTCAGCCCTTAATTCATTCTGTTGTTGAATTGGTAATTTTTCTTTTATAGTGACATCATTATGAAAAAACAATGTTGCTCCAACTATAATTCCCAATCCTACTTGACCCAATACTTTAAATTTCCCTTTTAAACCTTCCTTATCATTTTTGAATTTTTTAATGTAATCATCAATAAATCCAATGGTTCCCATCCAAAGCGTTGTAATAATTAGCAGAATGATATAAATATTTTCAAGCTTCGCTAATAGCAATACAGGAATAAGCGTGGCTAGTATTATGATAATCCCGCCCATTGTTGGAGTTCCTGCCTTTTCTACTTGACCTTCTAATCCTAAATCTCGAATCGTTTCTCCTACTTGTTGTTTCTGTAAAAACTTAATAATACGCTTACCATATATCGTAGAAATTAACAATGACAATATGATTGCCACAGCAGCTCTAAAGGTTATAAACCCAAACAGCGATGCTCCAGGCAATTGGAACTGTTCTTCTAGATATTCGAATAGGTAATACAGCATTCTTTATTATTGTTTGTTTTTTACTTTTTTTAGTGCTTGCAAGTTTTTTTTTGATGTCCTGCAGAATAAGCTACTCTTGTAATTGTTTTAAATACTCTTGAACAATTTTATAATCATCAAAATCAAAGCGTTCACCTTTAATTTCTTGGTAATTCTCATGTCCTTTTCCTGCAATTAGGATTATATCTTTTGGCCCTGCCATTTGACAAGCTGTTTTAATGGCTTGCCTTCTATCTGTTACAGCCAATGTTTTTTTGAAATTTTGAGGTTCAACCCCTTTTTCCATATCTTCAATAATGGTTTCAGGCACTTCATTACGTGGATTATCGCTTGTAAAAATCACTTTTGTACTTAAAGCCGAAGCGATATGCGCCATTTTTGGTCGTTTTGTTTTATCTCTATTTCCTCCACAACCCACAACTGTAATCAGTTCTTCATTTTTAGTTCTGATGTCATTAATAGTTTCCAATACGTTTTTTAAAGCATCTGGCGTATGCGCATAGTCTACAATCGCAGTCACTTGTTTTCCTGAAATAAAATACTGAAAGCGTCCAGCTACGTTTTCGAGCTCACTGATAAGCCTTAAAATCTCATCTTTTTCTAAGCCTAATAATTCAGCTGCACCATAAATTGCAAGAATATTATAAGCGTTAAAACTACCTATTAGACGCGTCCATAATTCACTATCATTAACCTTTAACAACAAACCACTAAATTCACTTTCTAAAATCTGCGCTCTGTAATCTGCATAATTTTTTAAAGCATAGGTGTATTTTTTGGCTTGCGTATTTTGAAACATAACCAAGCCATTTTTATCGTCTATATTAGATAAAGCAAAGGCCTCTTTTGGCAATTGATCAAAGAACTTTTTCTTAACATCTCTATACTCAGCAAACGTATCATGATAATCTAAATGGTCGTGAGACAGATTTGTAAAAACGCCACCTTCAAACCTTAAACCCGCTGTTCTGCTCTGATGAATACCATGCGAACTCACTTCCATAAAGCAAAACTCTACACCTTCAGCATTCATCATTTTTAAATACTTATTGATGGTTAATGAATCTGGTGTGGTATGTGTAGCTTTATAGCTCGTATTATCTACCATAATTTTTACCGTAGACAACAAACCAACTTTATAACCTGCTTTTTTAAATAATTGATACAACAAACTCGAAACGGTTGTTTTTCCGTTTGTACCTGTAACTCCAATTAATTTTAAATTCTCAGAAGGTTGCCCATAAAAGTTATTAGCCATATATGCTAAAGCTTCATTAGAACTTGCGACTTCAATATAAGTAATCCCATCATGAAGCTGCTCTGGAAGCGACTCACAAACTATAGCTGTCGCACCATCCTTAATTGCTTTTTCAATATACTTATGACCATCTGTAACCACTCCTGAAATTGCCACAAAAACATCATTGGTTTGAATCTGACGCGAATCGAACTCAATTTTACCCACAGTAATACCAGTACTACCTACGACAGCATTAATTGTAACCTTATATAATATGTCTTTTAATACCATCATGATGCTACTAAAACAATAGTTTGATTGGTTTGTAATTTTCGATGTTTCTCTACAGACTGCTTTTTAACAATGCCACTTCCTGTTAATTTTATTTTTACATCAACTTGCAAATTTTCTAATAATGCGATAGCATCCATTGCTGGCATTCCAATTACGCTTGGCATTAACTCCTTATATTTTCGAGCATTTTCAAAATAACTTTCGAACTCTTCATTAGCCAAATTATCTTCAAAATTGAGCGTTTCAATTTCATCTACAATTGGCGTATCTGTGTAAATTTTTTGAGCAATTCTTTTGAATACTGGACCAGATACATCAGCACCATAATATCCCACTTTGGTACTTGGTTGATGAATAACTACAATGCAAGAATATTTTGGATTGTCAGCTGGAAAGTAACCGGCAAAAGACGACACATATTTTTTGTCTTTTTTCCACTTTTCGTAATTTGCATAGTCTATTCTAGCTGTTCCTGTTTTTCCTGCCATAGAAAAGGTTTCAGAATACATTCGCCTACCTGTACCACGAATCATAACATTCTTTAATATGTCTTGAATTTCATTTAAAGTCTTATCAGAGCATATTTTACCAACAAGCACTTCCTTATCAAACACTTCAATATTTTTATCAAAAGACTTTACAGACTTCAAAAAACGAGGCTTCAACAACTCACCACCGTTTGCAATTGCATTATAAAAAGCTAAGGTTTGAAGCGGTGTCATTCTTAAATTATAACCATAAGCCATAGACGGCAAAGCATTTCTACTCCAGTTTGAAGCACCAGGTTTAGGAATATCTGGTTTTCCTTCTCCAATTATTGCTACACCTAGAGTTTTATCAAGCTTCCACGAGCTCAATCTATTTAAAAATTTCTCTGGTTGTTTTGAATAATGATCATCTATAATCGTTGCCATTCCTATGTTTGAAGACACCTCCAAAGCTCTTGCCACTGAAATCTCACCAAACCCACTTCCAGAATCAGTAATCACTCTACCATAAAAAGATTTTCGTCCTTTTTTGGTATCAACAACTGTTGCTGTATCAATTACCTTATCCTCTAAAGCTGCCATTACCGCCATGACTTTAAATGTAGAACCAGGCTCATGACTTTCTCCAACTGCATAATTTAAACGCTCGTAATACTTACCTTTTTTATTTCTTCCTAAGTTAGAAATTGCTTTTATCTCGCCAGTCTTAACATCCATTACCACTACACAACCATGATCTGCTTCATAAAGCTCTAATTGCTTCAACAAAGAATGGTGTGCTATATCCTGAATATTAACATCTATAGTGGTATAAACATCATAGCCGTCTTTTGGCTCAATTTCATTACCATCTCTTATGGGTTTCCATTGCCCATTACCTATTTTTTGTTTGAGCTGCTTACCATTTGTTCCTTGCAAGTACTTCACCCCAAAAGCACCATCGATTCCTGGCCTTGTAACATCTCCATTCTCATCTGTTCTTTCATAGCCAATTGTACGCTCGGCTACACCTCCCATTGGATGCTCACGTCTTGTTGTTTGCTCTACAATTAAACCACCTTTAATTGCTCCTAGATTTAGCAAAGGAAAATTGCGCATTCGGATATAATCAGAGTAACTAATATTTCGTGCTAAAAGGAAATATCTGTTCTTATTTTTTCTTGCTTTTCTAATAATATTCTTATAATAAGATGCTGGCTTCCCTTTATAAACATGAAGCGAATCAGCCAAAGCATTGATATACTTTTCAAATGTTGCGTCTTTAGCTTGAATAGCATCAATTCTAATATCATACTTAGGTATTGAAGTAGCCAACAAACTTCCGTCTGCAGAATACACATTTCCACGATTTGCAGGGATTGGAAAATCTCTAGTTGTATTCTTTTCGGCAAGAGCCCTATACTCATCACCTTGAACAAACTGAATACTAACTAACTTAAACACCACTGCCAAGGCAAAGACAAACATGCAGCCTGCTACAAAGTACAATCTGTTCAATATGTTTTTTTCTGTTATTGCCAAAGCTTATCGTTCTTGCTTTTGTGATTTTACTATTATTTTTGTTGGTGGGTTTAAGGAAATCCCAATTCCTTTATCTTTCATTTCGGCTTCTACAAAAGATTCTTTTTTAAGCTGCATAAGCTTTCCTCTTTTATCTACAAATGCCGAACGCAACTCTTTTACTTCATTAGTTAACTTTGCGATTTCATATACTTTTTGATCCGCACTATGCGAACTTGCAATCATTATGATTGCTAGAAATGAAATAAAAATGATGATACGCCAATTTTTAAACGAATCATCACTGATTAGAAACTTCCCTTTTAATATGCCGTATATGTTTTTTTTCATATTTTTTTAGCAATCCTCAGTTTCGCACTTCTAGCTCTATTGTTTTGTTTTATTTCTTCTTTGGAAGGCACAATTAAACCTCCCACTTTTTTTAAAGGCACTTCAAAATTCCCAAACACATCTCTTTCAGGTTCTCCTTCAAACAGTCCATTTCTAATAAAACGTTTCACCAATCTATCCTCTAAAGAATGGTATGAGATAAAACTCAAACGACCATCTTTTTTTAAGATTTCAGGGGTCTGAAGCAACAATTCTTTTAACACTTCAATTTCTTGATTCACTTCAATACGAATTGCTTGATAGATTTGCGCTAAAACCTTATTCTCTTTTTGATGATTTAAAAACGGTTTTAAAACTGCCTTTAATTGTTCGCTTGTTTTTATTTCTGCTTGCTTACGTTCTTCAACAATGATACTTGCCATTGCTGGCGCTTGTCGCAACTCACCATATTGAAACAAGACCGTTCTTAACTGCTCTTCATCATAATTATTAACAACTTCAAAAGCAGACAACTTACTATCTTGATTCATTCGCATATCTAAATCCGCTTCAAAACGCGTAGAAAAACCACGTTCTGCAACATCAAACTGATGCGACGACACTCCGAAATCTGCCAGAACACCATCAACCTCTTTAGCCCCATAAAATCTTAAAAACCGTTTTATAAATCTAAAGTTCTCATTAATCAACACAAAACGATCATCATCAATTGCATTTGCTAAAGCATCTTTATCCTGATCAAAAGCATACAATTTTCCATTAGGTCCTAACCTAGACAAAATTTCTCTACTATGACCACCACCACCAAACGTAACATCGACGTATACTCCATCTGGCTTAATAGCTAAACCATCAACGGTTTCTTTTAGTAATACTGCATTATGATAATCCATTGTCATCTTCCTCTTGTCCCATGACTTCTTCGGCCAAATCAGCAAAATCTGAAGCCGCATCATCAATAGCTTGTTCGTATTTATCTTTATCCCAGATTTCAAGAATATTTACTGCAGAGGCCAAAACCACCGCTTTAGTAATACCAGAAAAACCGATTAAATCTTTCGGAATTAATAATCGCCCCGCACTATCCACTTCTACCATTTTAACTCCAGCAGTAAAACGTCTAATAAAATCATTGTTCTTTTTCTTAAAACGATTGAGCTTATTTATTTTCTCCATCATTTTATTCCATTCAGACATCGGATACAATTCTAAACACGGCTGAAATACAGCGCGCTTTAAAACAAAACCATCTTGTAAGGCCGATGACAACTGTTTTTTTAGCACAGCAGGTATCATTAGCCTTCCTTTGGCATCAGCTTTACATTCGTATGTTCCTATAAATGAATTCAAAAGGTTTCGTTTACCACTTTAACGATTAATATTCAAAGATATTGAAAAAATCACCACTTTTTACCACATTCTACCACATTTGTTGATAAGTTTTGATTTGAAATACATTCAAATTATTTTAAAGCCAGTAAATTCGACTTGCGTACTATAATTTTCAAAGTGGGAATTATTAACATCGTTAACCTAGAAGTTCTCAGATAAAAAAAATTGATATTTTATTGATAATATTTATATTCTAAAGGATTTGGTTATATTTGTTTTTAACACATAAGCACTAACTTGCAAATGACACACCTTTTAAAAAAAGAAAAGGATTATAGATATATTGAAGTAGGCGAAGGCACACCAATTATCGTGTTGCATGGATTAATGGGTGGGCTCAGTAATTTTGATGCTGTGACTAAACACTTTAGCTCAAAAGGCTATAAGGTTATTATTCCAGAACTACCTATTTACACCATGTCTTTAATAAAAACTAACGTAAAAAGCTTTGCCAATTACTTAAAAGCTTTTATTGAGTTTAAAGGCTTAAATGATGTTATTTTATTAGGAAATTCTCTTGGTGGACATATTGGCTTATACTACACAAAACTAAATCCTAAAAAAGTAAGAGCCCTTGTTATTACAGGGAGCTCAGGGCTTTACGAAAGCGCTATGGGAGGTGGTTACACTAAACGTAGTGATTACGAAGTTATAAAAAAGAAAGCCCAAGATGTTTTTTACGATCCGGCAGTTGCAACAAAAGAAATTGTAGATGAAGTTTACGAAACGGTTAACGACAGAAACAAACTAATAAAAACTTTAGCGATTGCAAAAAGCGCCATTAGACATAATATGGCTAAGGATTTACCTAAGATGGAAACTCCGATTTGCATTATCTGGGGAAAGAATGATACCGTGACGCCACCTGAGGTTGCTGAAGAATTTCATGAACTGTTACCAGATTCTGAATTGCATTGGATTGATAAGTGTGGACATGCCGCTATGATGGAACACCCTGAAGAATTTAATACAATTTTAAATGCTTGGCTTGAAAAACGCGGATTTTAAAACCGCCTGATGTTTTTTTTTGCAAAAAGCATAAATACGCATATATATTACCTTAAGTTTAATTTAAAAGATTCCTACTTTGTTAGGAACGAGAGATGAAAATAAAATCAGCTGAATTTGTAGTTAGTAATTCCGAAGTGGAAAAGTGTCCTAAAAACAACTTACCCGAATACGCTTTTATAGGTAGAAGTAATGTTGGAAAGTCTTCACTTATAAATATGCTAACCGACAGGAAAAGTTTAGCAAAAACATCTGGAAGACCCGGAAAAACACAATTAATCAATCATTTTATCATTAATGAAGATTGGTATTTGGTAGATTTACCTGGTTATGGTTATGCTCGTGTTTCTAAGAGTTCTAAGCAAAAGTTTCAGAAGTTTATTACTAATTATTTTGAACAACGTCAGCAACTCGTTTCTGCATTTGTATTGGTAGATGTGAGACACAAACCGCAACCTATTGATTTAGAATTTATGCAGTATTTAGGAGAAAGTGAAATTCCTTTTGGGATTATATTTACCAAAGCAGACAAATTAAAACCTAAGGCCATAGAGCGACAAGTAGACGAATATTGCAAAGAATTGCTTAAATTTTGGGAAGAACTACCTCCTTATTTTATAACATCTTCATCTAAAAGCATTGGCAAAGACGACGTTTTAGAGTTTATTGCAACGACAAATGAAGAGATTGAACAATTAAGGTCTAGTCTGTAATATAAAAAACTAGGTCTTTACATCTAAAGCATCTCTAAGCGCATTACCAACCAACATAAAAGCCATCACTAATAACATAATACAAAAGCCAGGTATTAAAGCCAAATATGGTTTTCCTAATATGATATAATTATAGTGATCTTTTATCATAGCTCCCCAACTTGCCATTGGCGGTTGCGCACCAATACCTAAAAAACTCAATCCACTTTCTATTAAAATTGCAGCAGCGAAATTAGCCGCTGAAATCACAATTAAGGGTCCAAAAACATTAGGCAAGATGTGTTTTGTTATGATTCTGTAATCATTATACCCCAAAGCTCTTGCTGCGGTTACATATTGCATTTCTTTAGCACTTATAATCTGCCCTCTTACTACTCTTGCCACTTCTACCCACATTGTTAACCCTACAGCTATAAAAACTTGCCAAAAACCTTTACCTAAGGCTAAAGTAATAGCAATAACTAATAATAAGGTTGGAATAGACCATGTGATATTAATAACCCACATAATAAAAGCATCGACCTTTCCACCGTAATAACCAGCCAAACTTCCCATTAACAGTCCAACTATTAACGATATAAAAACAGCGACAAAACCAATAAAGAAAGAAATACGAGAACCTATTAAAACTCGGCTTAAATAATCTCTTCCATATTTATCCGTACCAAAAACAAAGCTTCTGTTCTCTATATAATCATTGAAATTGGAATCTGGAAACCTTGACAACTCTATTTGCTTTTCTATACCTTGTAATCCATCAGAAGCATATTCCACATAATGTAAAACACCATTTTTTAAGCTGTAAGATTGAATAGGGATTTCAGTATCAGTATTGTTAGATCCTAAAAATAATTTTGAAAAAAAGTTTTGTTCTGTTTCAATTCCTGATGGAATAGTTAACATTTGAACTTGAAATCCAGGTGGTTTAGAATGAATAGACAAATGCATCTGATTTGCATTTTTTGAAGCATCAGGAGCAAACAGATATGCAAATACAGAAATTAACCCAATACAAGCAATAACTCCCATACTAAAAACGCCCCAAAAGTTTTTTTTGAACTTTTGAAGCGCCAGTTTTGATAATGAATTACTTTGATTGCTCATTTATAACATTAATTCTTCACAGAATTTGCTACTTTATTTTTAATAGCATAAGTCATTCTTAAGTCATTAAGTACATTTATAGCTTCCTCTACATATACGTCTTTTGATAAAGCTGTATGCCAACGGTTTCTTTTTTCCATTAACACAGAATCTTTATCCATCAATTTTAATTCGTAAGGCAAGGAGTTAAAAGTTAGGTTTGTTTTATATTCTGATAATTTCGAAAAACGCTTGGCTTCTTCTTCATTAATTTCCATTTCCTTTTTATAGGCATCATAGTTTAACGAATAAGTTTCACGGTCTCTTATTTTTTTAACCCACTGCGCATTAGCATCTATAAGTTTTAGCTGCTCATTTGCTGCCATACGCGCTTTGCTCTTGCTAATTGTGGTTTCATAATCAAAATAATTTTCCCAAACATCATAATCTGCTGCATCAATTTTATCCCATGGCAATGGGTTTTCTTGGTTTTTTTCACCAATATCAATATAGCTATAACGATCCGGAACCACCACATCACTCTTAACTCCTTCTAATTGCGTTGAACCACCATTTATTCTATAAAATTTCTGAGTTGTAAACTTCAAGGCTCCCATATCTCCTTTCGTATTATTCCTTACCATTCGGTTTAAATCCCATACCGTTTGCACAGTACCTTTACCATAGGTTTGTTTACTACCAATAACAATTCCTCGTTTATAATCTTGCATTGCTGCCGCTAAAATCTCAGAAGCCGAAGCCGATAATTCGTTAACTAAAATAACTAACGGTCCATCCCAAACTATTGATTTATCTTTATCACTAAGCACTTCTTTAGCTTCACCTGTAGTTTTTACTTGCACAACAGGACCTTCTTCAATAAATAAGCCTGCTATATCTACAACTGTTTGTAAAGAACCACCTCCATTATTTCTTAAATCCATCACCAAACCTTCAACACCTTGTTCTTTTAATCTTAAAATTTCTTGTTTAATATCTGAAGCTGCATTTCTTTCGTTATAATCTTCAAAACTGATATAAAACTTAGGCAAATTAATAATACCAAAGGTTTTACCCTCTTTTTCTACTATAGACGATTTTGCATAGGTTTCTTCTAACTCTACAACATCTCGCTTAATAGATATATCTTGAATAGTACCATCTACTTTCTTTAAAGTTAATGTTACAACAGTTCCTTTTGGACCTTTAATAAATTTAATAGCATCATCTAAACGCATACCAACGACGTTAACTGCTTCTTTTTCATTCTCTTGTTTCACCTTAAGAATCTGGTCGCCAACCTCCAATTCATTGGCTCTCCAAGCAGGTCCACCACTTATAATTTCATTGACCATGATACCGTCAACTTTCTTTTGTAAACGTGCGCCTATTCCTTCAAATTTCCCAGAAATATCTCTATCAAAACGCTCTTTGTCTTCTGGCGCAAAGTAAAACGTATGTGGATCAAACTCTTCTACAATAGCATTAATATATACAGAAAACCAATCTTGACGTCTTCTGTCCTCAATGTAATCGTAAAGCTCATCTAATGATTTTTTGGTTGTTAATCGTGCTTCAGCTTCTACTTCTTTAATTGACTTCTTCTCTTTTGGTTTTGCTTCTTCACCTGACTCTTTATCAGAAGAAAGCTGAGAAAGAGCATCATCATAATTAGCAATAGTAGAAAACTTAAGTTGTTGCCTCCAACGCTCTTTCATTTCTCGCTTATTTGTAACATAAGTGAGTGCTTCATAATCTGCATTATAATTTTCTTCTTTTGAAAAATCGAAAGGCTTTTCTAACACATCTGTGTAAATCTTTTTAGATTCTTGAATACGCTGCAACAAGCGTTCGTGTGTAAGGTTAAAAAACGAGACGTCATAAGCTTTAATTTGATCGTCTATTTTATCCCTATATGCTTCAAATTCTTCGATATCTGATTCATAGAAGTAACGTTTAAACGGATCTAAATTATTTAAATAAACGTCAAAAACATGCGTTGAAAAATCATCATTAATATCTTTTGGATCAAAATGACCTTGATCTAAGAGATACGTAATAAGTTGTATAAGCAATTTATCTTTATCTGGATCTTCAAATTTCTTAGTTGTAAAACTGCATGAAGCGAACGCTATTAACAACGCTAGCAGTAAAAACTTATAATTCCCTTTCATTTTTCTTTTATTTATTGTTTGATTTGGTAAAAATGAGTTTTGCTTTTACCTCATAGTTTCCATTAAAAAACTTTAGAAAGAAGCAATTCATTTTTATTATTTTAAATATCTACTTTAAGTAGACTTCAATTTTTCACTAAAATAGATGAAAAAATCGTGCCATAAAAAAACGAGACACTAATTTTTTGTTAAACACGATATAATGTATAAAACCAAAGCTTTTTACTATTTTTACAATTCATTAATTCTTTGTACGAAATGTCTGCACGCCCTTTAATTTTAGTTACCAATGATGATGGTATTACAGCCCCAGGAATTAGAACCTTAATTTCAGTAATGCATACTATTGGAGATGTTGTAGTAGTTGCACCAGATAGTCCACAAAGCGCCATGGGACATGCCATTACCATTAATTCTACTTTACACATGGAAAAAGTAACGATTGATGGCAAACAACCCGAATACAGTTGCTCAGGAACTCCTGCAGATTGTGTAAAACTAGCAGTAAATGAAATTTTAGAACGACGACCAGACATCTGTGTTTCAGGAATTAACCACGGCTCTAATTCGTCAATAAATGTTATTTATTCTGGCACAATGAGTGCTGCTTTAGAAGCTGGTATTGAAGGTATTCCTGCCATCGGTTTTTCTCTTTTGGATTACAATTGGAATGCTAATTTTGAACATTGTAAGCCTTTTATAGAAACCATAACGAAACAAGTTCTGGAACATGGTTTACCAGATGGCGTTGTATTAAACGTCAATCTTCCAAACCTTGAAAAAGAGGCTATAAAAGGTATTAAAGTTTGCCGACAAGCAAAAGCGAATTGGAAAGAAGAGTTTGACAAGCGTACTAATCCATCTGGACGCGAATATTATTGGCTAACAGGTAAATTTGTAAATATGGACAAAGGTGAAGATACGGACGAATGGGCTTTAGAACACGGTTATGTTTCTGTTGTTCCTGTTCATTTCGATTTAACAGCGCACCACACCATTCAAAAATTAAATACTTGGAACTTGAATGATTAAAACAACACAAACCTAATTTAAACGAATGAAGTATTATATCATTGCTGGAGAAGCTTCAGGAGACTTGCATGGTTCTAATCTTATGAAAGCCTTATTTAAACAAGATAAGGAAGCCAACATCAGATTTTGGGGTGGAGATCTTATGCAAAGCGTTGGAGGAGAATTGGTAATGCATTATAAAGAACGTCAATTTATGGGGTTTGCTGAAGTGATTCTTAACCTCAGGAAAGTTTTAGGTCAAATAAAATTTTGTAAAGCTGATATTGAAACATTTCAACCCAATGTTATTGTTTTTATTGACAATTCCGGTTTTAATCTTAGAATAGCAAAATGGGCAAAAGCACTTAATTTTAAAACGCATTATTATATTTCCCCTCAAGTTTGGGCTTCTAGAGCAAGTAGAGTTGAAAAAATAAAGCAGTATGTAGATGCGATGTATTGCATCCTTCCTTTTGAAAAAGCATTCTACAAAAAATACAACTACAATGTTCATTTTGTTGGACATCCTTTAATTGATGCTATTGCAGATAGACCTCAAGTTGATGACAGCGTTTTTAGAAAGACACATAATCTTAACGACCAACCTATTATTGCATTATTACCTGGAAGTCGAAAACAAGAAATCACAAAAATGCTTGGTGTTATGCTAAGTTTAGTTGATGATTTTAAAGATTATCAATTTGTAATTGCTGGTGCTCCTAGTCAAGACTACGAGTTTTACAAAAGTTTTATTAAAAAGAAAAACATTAAATTTATTTCTAATAAAACCTATGATTTATTGAGTATTTCGACGGCAGCTTTAGTGACTTCAGGAACTGCAACCCTTGAAACCGCATTATTTAAAGTACCACAAGTTGTATGCTATAAAGCCAATGCTATTTCATATCAAATTGCTAAACGAATTATTACTTTAAAATATATTTCGCTGGTGAACTTAATTATGGACAGGGAAGTCGTAACAGAACTCATTCAAGGAGATTTAAACAAAACACGACTAAAAAAAGAATTAACTGCTATTTTAGATACCAAAAAACGAGAACAACTCTTTTTAGATTATTACGAATTAGAGCAACTATTGGGCGGACGAGGAGCTAGTGCACAAACCGCTAAACTAATTTATGAAGCGGTTAAAACTAAAGACTAAAAAAGAATAAATGAAAAAAACAATTACACTTATATGCCTTATTTTACTTGTAAGTAGCTGTAAATCTAAAAAATCATACTCTAGTAAAAAAAGCCAAACGCATACTGTAAAAGTTAATACCAAAACAAAACCTTCTGCCGAAGCAGAAACCATTGTAAAATATGCCAAGACCTTTGATGGCACACGTTATAAATATGGCGGCACTACCAAAAAAGGCATGGATTGCTCTGGTTTAATTTACACGAGTTATAAAAAATACAACGTTACCTTACCAAGAACCACATCTGGACTTAAAAGTACGGGAGATTGGATAGACTTAAAAGAAGTTAATGTTGGAGATTTAGTGTTTTTTGCTACTAATAAAAACAGTAGAAAAGTGAATCATGTTGGTATTGTAACCAATGTAAGAACAGGAAATGTTGAATTCCTTCACGCCTCGAGCAGTAGAGGTGTTATGATTTCTTCGTTAGCTGAAAAATATTGGTATTACTCTTTTGTACAGGCAAGACGCGTGCTGTAATTACATTTTTTATTTTTATCTTAGTAACTCACAATCATGAAGTTACTAAATTTTACCATAATAAAACTGACCATTTGTTTGGCCGTTGGGATTCTTTTAGCTCATCATCTGAAATTGAATTTCCAATATGTTTTATATGTAACCATTGCTTTAGTAAGTTTACTTGGCATTTGTTGGTTAATGTTAAAATCAAAAATTAACCGTTCTCCTCTTTTTGGAATTATAGCATATCTATGTATGACAGGAGTTGGAATGACCTCCTACAATATCCAAAACGAAAAATTAAGGCCACAACACTATACAAATTTAAGTTCTTCTGAAAACTATAACACTATTGTTTTTAGAATTAAAGAACGTCTAAAACCAGATGCTTATAACGATAAATATATTGCAACCATAAAATCATTTAATGATAAAACAGCAATAGGTCGTTTATTAATTAATATTAAGCGCGACAGTATTCCAAAACACATAAGTATTGATGACGTTTTCTTTACTTCTTCAGAATTAAAACAAATTCAAAAACCATTAAACCCTCATCAATTTGATTATAATAAGTACCTAGAACTACAACAGGTACACCATCAATTATATCTAAATTCTACAACTATTTTACAATTATCAGATTCTAAATCTACCATATATGGTTATGCCGATGCATTGCGAAGAAAAATCAATATTAATCTAGCTAAAGCCGGGTTTGAAGATGAAGTGCTTAGTATTATGAATGCACTGTTATTAGGCCAACGACAAACAATTGACAAAACAATATATAATAATTATGTCAACTCAGGAACCATACACATTTTAGCCGTTTCAGGCTTACATGTAGGTCTTATTTTATGGATCTTAAATGCATTATTTAAACCACTACTCTATCTTAAGTATGGTCATTTTATCAGACCTTTTGTCTTAGTCATTATACTATGGAGTTTTGCTGTTATTGCTAGCTTATCTCCATCTGTTACAAGAGCAGTAACAATGTTTAGCATTATTAGTATTGCTATGCACCTAAAACGACGGACAAATATTTATAATACTTTGGTCATTTCTGCATTTTGGATATTACTGATTGAACCTACATTTTTGTTTGCTGTTGGATTTCAAATGAGTTATTTAGCTGTACTTGGAATTGTAAGTATCCAACCTATTATTTATAACCTTTGGAAACCCAAATATTGGATTATAGATAAACCTTGGCAAATTTTTACAGTTACTTTAGCTGCTCAAGCAGGAGTTGTACCAATTAGTTTGTTTTATTTTCATCAGTTCCCTGGTTTGTTTTTTATTTCAAATCTAGTTATCATTCCGTTTTTAGGGATAATACTCGGATTGGGATTGCTTGTTATTGCTCTCGCTCTTATGAATATGCTTCATAGCTCCATAGTCTCTATTTATAGTTTTATAATTGATAGTTTAAATGGATTTATAGCTTGGGTAGCTCAATATGAAAACTTTCTATTTAGAGATATTCCGTTTACAATGCCTCAAGTTATTGTTTGTTATATAATAATTATAGGCTTAGTCCAGCTTTACAAATTCAGAAATTTTAAATGGACAGCGACTAGTTTAATTGCTATAATTATACTTCAGGGAGTTAACTTTTACAACAAATATAAAATTCAAAACGATGCTTTCGTTGTATTTAATAAAAGTCGTAAAACAATGATTGGCTTCAAACAACACAAAAAATTAACCATATATCATAATTTAGATTCTACAAAACTAGAATCAGATTATGCAATAAAGAATTATAAAATAGGCGAATCGTTAAACTTTATAATTTCTGACAGTTTACAATCTGTTTACCAATACAAAGACAAGGTAATTCTAGCCATAGACAGTTTGGGCATCTATAAAGGCATTACATTTCAACCCAATTATATCTTATTGCGAAATTCGCCAAAGCTCAATCTCAACAGAGTAATTGACAGCCTAAAACCACAACTAATCATTGCAGATGCAAGCAATTACAAATCTTATTTAAAACGTTGGAAAGCGACTTGTAGGCATAAAAAAATCCCTTTCCATCAAACTAACGAAAAGGGAGCTTTTATAATTGAATAACTTTTTATTCTTTAAAGGTTGGCTCAAATGATTTGTAATATTCATTAAACTGCTCTTGCGTAGTCATTTCTTTATACTTATCACTTTGAAATATCTTTAGATACAATTCTAATTGTTGCGGCTTTAAATAGCCTTGAACAGGCGAAATCACACCTCCTTCTTCATCAAAAAAGACCATTGTTGGATATGCTCTAACCTGTAGATATCTCGAAAATTCGTGTGCACTATTTCGTCTATTCGCTTTAGTTGCATCGTAATTAGGGTTTCTAAAAGTATTATCCTTATAGGTTACTTCTTCATTACCTTCTGCATTAAATTTTACAGCATAATAATGTTTATTTACATAAGCAGCCACATCTGCGTTCTGAAATGTATTCTTATCAAGCATTTTACATGGTCCACACCAATTGGTATAAACATCCATAAATATTTTTTTGGGTTCTTTTTTCTGAAGTTCTAAAGCTTCATCCATAGTTATCCAATTAATCTCTTGTGCTATTGCTGTAAACGACAACACAAAAACAGCTATTAATCCTAATGTTATTTTTTTCATCATATTCAATTTGTTGCAAATAATAAGCCGAACTTACAAAAAATGCTCCTTTTTAGGAGCATTTCTGATATTTTTAACGGTTTTTGTTATTTAACACCGTGCATTAATTTTTTCAACACAGGGTTAAGTAACATTGATATAACACCAACTCCAGCGGGAACTAGTGTAAAAATCAAAAAGAAAGTACTTAATGAATACTCTGCTGTAATTTTATCAATCATACCTCCCATTGAGCCAGCTGCTTTATTACCAATAGCTATGGCTAAATACCATATCCCAAACATGAAGCCAATCATTCTTCCTGGAACCAATTTACTCAAGTAAGAAAGACCAACTGGAGAAATACATAATTCCCCCATAGTATGCAGTAAGTAGGCAAGTATTAAGAATATCATACTAACTGATGCTGTTTGTGCACCTGGTTCAATTCCCATTGTACCAAACACTAAAACACCAAATCCTAAACCTAATAGCATTAAACCCATACCATATTTCATTGCTACACTAGGGTTATATTTACTTTCCCACCATTTAGAAAATAGTGGCGCGAGCGTAATTATAAAAAATGAATTTAAAATACCAAACCACGACGCCCCAACTTCTGTAGCGTCTTTGCTGAATTCATTATTAATTTTATAAAATACAACCGCCCATAAAAACACGAATGTTAAGCCTAAAACAATATTTGAATACGGAATCTTTTTGAACGTCTTCTTAAACAATAAATACAATACCCATGAAATAATTATTAATGGAACTACTGTAAGAATAGAATCTATTATTTTAAATATAGTTGCAGACGAACCTTCTAAAACTCTATCGGTATAATCTCTAGCAAATAAAGTCATTGAACCTAAAGATTGTTCAAAAGCTGTAAAGAAAAACACAGTAAAGATACCAAATATACCTACTGCAATAATCTTATCTCTTACTATTGGATTGTATCTTAGAATTCTTGTTGTAATTAAGTATAAAAACAGAACCAACGCTAACAACACAATAAAATTAGATCCATCTAATCCAAACAATTGAAAATCTAATAAATTAATATTTCCAATTTTAGACAATGGATCATTGAATAAATAAAGTACACCACCAATTGAAGATAAAAGAATTAAAATTTTATCTACAGAAGTAAAAGGATTTAATTTTTCTGGAACTGCCTCCAAATCATGCTCTTTAGGACTTTCTTCATTAATGTTCTGTGGTAATTCCACTTCGTGAACCTTAGAAGGTCGCTCACCTATTAAACCAAATAAATCTTTTGCCAACCAAAACTGAATTAATCCTCCAAGCATAAAAATACCTGCAAGACCAAATCCATAACTCCAGCCTAAATTTTCAGCTAAATAACCACAAAGCATCATTCCAAAAAAGGCACCAGCATTCACTCCCATGTAATAAATAGTATATGCTCCATCTTTTTTAGACTCTTTTCCTTTATACATTTCAGAAATCATTGATGTCATATTAGGCTTAAAAAAACCAGTACCAATAACCAACAATGCTAAGCCTAAATATAAGGACCAAGGTGTTTCAAAGACCATAAAGGCATGACCAAGCATCATAATAAAACAGCCAATAATAACCGCCCATTTATAGCCTGTGTATTTATCAGCCAACCATCCTCCAACTATTGGAGTTAAATACAGTAATGAAGAATATGTACCAATTAGTGCCAAAGCATTTTCTCTTGACCATTCCCATCCAGGATTATCACTTAAAAAAGGTGCTGTTAAAAATAACACTAGTAATATTTTCATTCCATAGAATGAAAAGCGTTCCCACATTTCTGTAAAAAATATCACGAACAATCCTGCTGGATGCCCGATGACCTTATCTTTAAATAAATTTTCGATGTCTGTATTCATTATATAAAGGATAGATTATAATTAGTTGCAATAATTAATTGATTCCATGCATCATTTTCTTCAATTTCGGATTTAAAATCAATAAAATCACTGCTGCAAAAATAGGTATCGATGCAATAATTAAGAAGAAAGTAGACATAGAGTAAGTTTGTGAGATCTTATCGATATATGACCCTGTCATTCCTGCAATAAAGTTGGCAATTGCCGAAGCTGTAAACCAAAGTCCAAATAATAAACCTGCTAAGCGTTTAGGTGATAATTTAGAGACATAAGACAGTCCTACTGGTGATAGACATAATTCTCCTGTTGTATGGAAAAAATAGGCTAATATTAACCATATCATACTAACCGAAGCACTAGTTGCTCCTTGTGGAATACTGTTAGCACCTATAGATAAAACAACAAATCCAATTCCGACTAAAGCTAAACCCATTGCAAATTTAACTGGACCAGATGGATTCCATACCTTTTCCCATATTTTACTAAACGAAGACGCTAATGTAATAATAAAGAATGAATTAAGAATTTGAAACCAAGAAACTGTTACTTCTGTTTGCTCAAGACTAAACTCTCTATATACTTTCCAGCCACCTAAAAACCATATAATTACAAAAGATATCCCTGTAAAAATAATCGTTAACGGATACGTCTTATATATTTTCTTACCTAAACTAAATAATACCCAAGACACTATTATAATTGGAAAAATAGTTAAAATAGCATCTATCCATTTAAAAATAACACCAGAGTTACCCTCTAAAACTCTTTGTGTGTAATCTTTAGCAAAAACAGTCATAGATCCACCAGCTTGTTCAAAAGCAAAGAAGAAGAAAATACTAGCAACCATTAATACTCCAACAACCACTAATCTATCTCTTACAATATTAGCAGGAGTCTCAATTTCCTCTTCCTCGTCTACAATCTTATCTAAATCTGCTTCAAATTGTTTTTTAGGCGTTTCACCAATAACACCAAATATATTACGTCCAAAATAGAATTGTAACATTCCAAAAAGCATAAATACACCAGCCAATCCAAATCCATAATGCCATCCTATTTTTTCACCAATGTACCCACAAAGTAACATTCCTAAGAAAGCACCTGCGTTAATACCCATATAAAATATAGTATAACCAGCATCTTTTTTAGAACTTGAATCTGGATATAAATTTCCTACCATTGATGAAATATTTGGCTTAAACAAACCATTTCCTAAAATCATCATTACAAGTCCTGCGTAGAAAAAATTAGGGCTTATACCTTCAAAGGCCATAGAAGCATGTCCTAAAGTCATTATTAATGCACCTAATAAAATTGCTTTTCTAAACCCAGTAAATTTATCGGCTAACAAACCTCCTAACAATGGAGTTAAATAAACAAGACCTGTATACCAAGCATATAATTGCATAGCATCGGCATTAGTCCATTCCCAGCCTCCTTTGCCAATTTCTGTTATTAAAAATACCGTTAACAGTGCTCGCATTCCATAGTAACTAAAGCGTTCCCACATTTCTGTAAAAAACAACACGAACAATCCTGCAGGATGTCCCATTACCATAGAGTCATCAATACCTTGCTTTTTGAGATGCTTGATTAAAGACGGATCATTTTCTTGGCTCATAAGTTTAATTTTTAGGTTTATAAAATTTCAGTTAGTTAGTTTATTCTTTTTTAAATCAAATTTTTATTTTCTTCTCATAATTTGCTTTTGTAAGAAAGCAGATTAGTTCCTTTTTTCACTCACATAAGCGCTTACTTAATCTAATTACTCACCCAATGTACGATGAATAAAATCTGTCATCTTTTTATAAAGGTGTAATCTAGTGTTTCCACCATAGATGCCGTGATTTTTATCTGGATAAATCATCCATTCAAATTGCTTATCTGCCTGAATTAAAGCTTCAACCATTCGCATGGTATTTTGTACATGAACATTATCATCGCCTGTACCGTGAATCAATAAATAATCTCCTTTTAATTTATCTACATGATTTATTGGAGAATTTTCGTCATAACCACTTGGGTTTTCTTGCGGAGTAGTCATATAACGTTCGGTGTAAATTGTATCATAAAACCTCCAACTCGTTACTGGAGCAACTGCTATAGCCATTTTAAAAACATCGTTCCCTTTCAATAGTGCATTGCTACTCATAAAACCTCCATAACTCCATCCCCAAATCCCTATTCTTTCAGCATCAATATAATCCAATTTACCTAATTGTTTGGCCGCTTCAATTTGGTCTTCGACTTCGTATTTCCCCAATTCGTTTTGAGTAACTTTCTTGAAAGCTGCACCTTTAAACCCTGTACCTCTACCATCAATACAAACTACAATATAACCTTGCTGTGCTAACATTTGATACCAATAATCGTTTGCACTATTCCAACGGTTAGCTACTTGTTGTGAACCTGGTCCAGAATATTGATACATAAACAAAGGGTAGGTTTTATTGGCATCAAAATCTTTAGGTTTAATAGTCCACATATTTAAATCATTACCATTTACAGAAATAGTACTGAACTCTTTTTTAGACATGGCATAGCCTTCTAATTGTTTTGCTAAACTTCTATTATCTTTAATAGATTTTATCAATTTACCAGATTTTGAAGTGTGCAGAGTATATTCATACGGTACTGTTGCACTAGAAAACGTATTAATAAAATATGTAAAATCTGCACTAAATGAAGCGCTATTTGTTCCAGTTTTATTAGTAAGACGCTTTTTGTTTTTCCCGTTTAATTGTATGGAATATACATCTCTATTTATAGAACCATTTTCTGTAGATTGGTAGTAAATAGTATTCGCTTTTTCATTAAAACCATAGTAATTGGTAACTTCCCAAGTGCCTTTAGTCACCTGATTTATTAATGTTCCTTCTTTTGAATAATGATAAATATGATTAAAACCATCTAACTCACTTGTCCAAATAAAACTGTTGTCCTTTAAAAACGTTAAATTAAAAGTCACATCTATATAAGCTTTATCTTTTTCTTTCAATACGTTAGTCATAGACTTATCCTTGGTATCAAACAACCAAAGTTCTAATTCATTTTGATGACGGTTCATAAACTGAACACTCAAAACATTAGCCTCATTGGTCCATTTTAATCTTGGAATATAAAAATCATCAGGCCTGTCTTCACTTAACTCTGTTAGTTTTTTAGAATCTAAATTGTACAGATGTAAAGACACTTTAGAATTTGCTTCACCTGCCTTTGGGTATTTAAAAACATGTTGTGTTTGGTATAAATCTGAACCATAAACATCCATAGAAAATTCAGGAACCTCAGACTCGTCAAATCTTATAAATGCAATTTGATTGCTATCTGTATTCCAATCAAAAGCTCTAACAAAGCTAAATTCCTCTTCGTAAACCCAATCCGTTATACCATTAATAATCTTATTTTTTTCGCCATCTGTAGTTAACTGTTCTACGTTTCCAGATATTAAATCCTTTACAAATAAATTATTTTCAAATCCGTAAGCTACTTTTGTTCCGTCTGGCGACAATGTTGGTTCTTGTACTAAATCTTCTGATACTTTAGTCACTTTTTTTGATGCCACATCATAAATATAATATTCACCCAACGTAGAGCGTCTAAAAACGGGTTGTGATTTTGTAGTGAGAATTATTTTAGATTCGTCTTCACTAAATGAATAATCAAAAAAACCTTGAATCTCAGAAATATCAGCTGAAGACACTAAGGTTTTTACTTTTTCTAAAGTTTTATAATCGTAAATATCTATGGTAGATGTTCTGCTTTGCCTATCGAAATTCAATACTGAATACTGATTTCCATTAGCCATTGAGTGTAAGGCTTGCATCCCTTCTGTTCTAAAAGTCCCACTCCAAATATCTTGAAGTGTGATTTGTTTTTCTTGACAAAAAACGAGAGAGGTCATTAAAAAGCAAAAAACAGCTGCAAGGTGTCTTAATTTCATGTATATGTATTTATTATTTACAAAAAGTTGCACGTGATTCGCTACTAATCATTCTTTTGTGCGATAACATTTTTAGCATGCTCAATTTATAAATTTTATGTTTTAATAAAGCAATGCCAAGTTTACTAAAAATTATGCAAAAAATCGCTATTATTAACAGTAAATCGGCATTTACAATGGTTTATGCACACATTTTACACCAATCCTAGTATCTTTGTTTTTTCAAAAATAAGAACCAACATGCCAAATACCATTTCTGGCTTTTCTAAGCTTTCTAAATCCCAAAAGATCGAATGGCTTTTAAACACGTATTTCACAAATAAAGATAATGCAAGAGCACTTGTAAAACAGTATTGGAACTCAGACGATAAACTTCAAAAATTACACGATGAGTTTATTGAAAACACCATTACTAATTATTACTTACCATTGGGTGTTGCTCCTAATTTCTTAATTAATGAGACCACTTACACCATCCCAATGGCAATTGAAGAAAGCTCTGTTATTGCTGCCGCAAGTAAAGCTGCTAAGTTTTGGCTAGATCGCGGTGGTTTTAAAGCCGAAGTATTATCTACCGAAAAAATTGGTCAAGTTCATTTTATATATAAAGGCGATTTTAACAAACTTAAAGCCTTTTTTAAACATGTAAAACCTAAACTCATTAGTGACACAGCTTCCATAACTAAAAGCATGGAACGCCGAGGAGGTGGTATATTAGATATTCAATTACGAAACAAGTCTCAAGATTTACCTAATTATTACCAGCTACATGCCACTTTTGAAACTCTGGATGCGATGGGAGCCAATTTCATCAATACCTGTTTAGAGCAGTTTGCTACAACTTTTAAAAACGAAGCGTTAAAGTTTGATGATTTTAATACTGAAGAGAAAGATCTTTCTGTTGTAATGAGTATTCTTTCTAATTACGTACCACAATGTATAGTACGCGCTGAAGTATCTTGTAAAATAGAAGATTTAAAAAGTAAAGATATTCCTAATCCTGAAGAATTTGCACAAAAATTTAAACAGGCCATTAATATTGCTGAAATAGAACCTTATAGAGCCGTAACGCACAATAAAGGTATTATGAATGGTATTGATGCTGTTGTTTTAGCTACAGGAAATGATTTTAGAGCTGTTGAAGCTGGAGTACATGCCTATGCTGCAAAAGATGGCAGCTATTCTAGCTTAACACATTGTTCAGTTACTGATGATATTTTTAAATTTTGGATTGAAATCCCATTAGCCTTAGGAACTGTTGGTGGCTTAACGAGTTTACATCCTTTAGTCAAATTCTCATTAGAGATGCTACAGAAACCAACTGCAAAAGACCTAATGAAAATTGTTGCTGTTGCAGGATTGGCTCAAAATTTTGGTGCTGTAAAATCTTTAACCACTACTGGGATACAAGAAGGTCATATGAAAATGCATTTGATGAATATTCTAAATCAGTTTGAAGCTACAGATGATGAAAAAACAAAACTTGTTGAACATTTTAAAACTAATGTCGTTACTCATAGCGCTGTTGTTGAGGCTATAAAAAACATAAGAGCGTAGAAAAATCCTAAAACCAAAACTTTGAACCCAAAGGCTACAACATATAGAAGTAACGGAAAATTATTACTCACAGCTGAATACGCTGTTTTAGACGGAGCAAAAGCTTTAGCTATTCCTACTAAATATGGACAGAGTTTGGTTATTGAACCTAATCATTCTAATCTAATACATTGGAAGAGTTTTAATGAACTTGAAGAAATTTGGTTTCAATGCTCAATTACTTATGATGAGATTACCGCTAGTATTCAAAAAAATAAGCCTGCTGATAACATCAAAGCACGTTTATTACAAATTTTAAAAGCGACTAAAAACTTAAATCCTGAGTTTTTAGCGTCCAACCAAGGTTACAATATTACCACTTACCAAGATTTTAATAGACTTTGGGGATTAGGCACCTCTTCTACCTTAATTAACAATATCGCTATTTGGGCAAATGTTGATGCCTATAAATTACTCGAAAAAACTTTTGGTGGTAGTGGATATGATATTGCCTGTGCTCAAAATGAGACTCCTATTACATTTCAGCTACAACCTAAACAAAGCCCTCTAGTAAAACCTGTAAATTTTCACCCAGAATTTAAACAGCATCTCTATTTTATATATCTCAATCAAAAACAAAATAGTAGAGATGGTATATCGGCCTATAAAACATTAGGTAAAATTAACACTGACAGCATAACAAAGCTCAATGCTATTACAGAAGAAATGATTAAATGTAATTCGTTTTTAGAATTTAAAAATCTAATTGAATCTCATGAACATATCATTGCTAACCTTATAGAACAAACTCCTATTAAAGACCGATTATTTATAGATTTTAAAGGCGCAGTAAAAAGTTTAGGGGCTTGGGGAGGTGATTTCGTTTTAGTGGCTTCTCAAGACAATCCTACATCTTATTTTAATACTAAAGGATTTGAGACTATTATTCCTTATACAGATATCGTTTTATAAATGACATACACAATAACCAAAGGTGTACTCATAAAAAAAGGCTTAACATTTCTGTTAAGCCTTTTTAAATAATTTATTTAAAGTCGATTAATAAACTGTCTTAGCTCTATTATCTTCTATTTCTGCTGCATTTTCTAAAGCTGTAAAAACTTTAGTCTGTACTTTATTTCTACGTTCAGTATTTAACCTGTTCATAATAGCAGTATAGTTGTCTAATTTTGTTGCTTCATTCACTTTAGTTACCTCAACTACATAAACTCCTTTTTCGCCATCAATTGGCTTAGAAGTTTCACCTTGGGCTAATCCAAATGCAGCTCCTACAACTTTAGGTTCAACACCAGCTCCTGACAAGGTTGTATTTTTAATTGTGATAGCTGCAGCAGTCTTTATACTCTGACCCTGGTTTTTAGAAATATCTGCTAATGTTGTTCCAGTTATCTTTTCGCGAATCATTTTCGCTTTCTTTTCTTTTCTTATTTCTGGTAATGCAGTAATAGAAGCATCTTCTGTACTCATTAAACCTTTTTCTTTTTTCTCAACTAATTTAGCAACAATAAATCCGAAATTAGATATTGCAAAATTCTTAAATTCTCCAGTATCAGTATCATCATCAAATGCCCAACGCACTACTTCTCTCTGACTTCCTAAACCTGGTATGTTTTCATCAAGCTCATTAAATGTAATTGGCTTAACTGTTAATTCGCGTTCTTTTGCTAAAGCATTAAAATCACCATCTTTAGAAGCAATTTCAAACTTAGACATTTTATTAAACACATCTTGAAGTGTTTGATCTGATGGCTCAATTTTATCTGCTATAGTTGCAACTTTTACAGTTTGGTTAAAGCTCTTTTGCTCTAAGATTTCAATCACATGATATCCAAAAGATGTTTGAACAACATCTACATCACCTACTTTGTTATCAAAAGCGTAAGCTTTAAATTCTGGTGCCATACCTGCTTTGTAATCAAATTCAATTTCACCATCTTGCTCATTACTTACTTTATCAGAAGATAATTCTAATAAATCCATAAATTTAGTTCCACTGTTGATTTTAGCTAAAATACTATCAGCCGTTTTCTTTGCTTCTTCTGGCGTCTTTGTTACAGATGCATCTGCTCTTGTACCACCAACATTAGGAATTAAGATATGACGAACTTTTACTGAGTCTGGCATTTGCTTTTTTGCAATAACTTTAGATAACTTGTAGTATTCGCCATCTTTATATGGACCATAATAATCACCAACATTTAATTTAAGTAAAGTATCCTTAGCTACAGCCGGTAATTGATCTGCTCTTAAAAATGAGTCATTGTATTTGATATCTGAATTAGAGTTTACAAATTCTTCAATATCTGAAGCTGAATCAAATCCCGGAATTGTTTCAGTATTCTTACTGCTTTCATTGTATTCTGTTTTATCAGCTTTTAAAGCTAACAGGTCTGCTTTTATTTTATCTTCATCAGCTTTAGAAGCCTCTTCTTTAAACTCAACATATACAACCTCTCTAGTTGCATCTGTTTCGTACGTATCCTTGTGCTTATTCATATACGCTTGAATATCACTTTTAGAAACGTCAATTAAACTATCTGCAATTGTTGTATAAGGAACTTGCACATAACGAACATCTATCGTTTTTGCATCACCAAAATACTCTTCTTCTGCTTCTGCTATAGTTGTACTAACCCCAGCTTTAATCATGTTATAATACGTTTGCTGAATTGCATTTGCAGCAATAGTCTGCTCATTATTTGTCCAACTATCATAATTAACCATAAAGTTACCTAATGGTGCAGTTTGACCATTTAGATCCCTTAAGTTAGAAATAAAAGCATTTAAACGGTTAACATCAAAGTTTCCGTTTTCATCTTGAAACTCAGGATAAGAAGAAAAACTATTTTTCAATAAATCTCTCATTTCGTCTTTTTCAACAGACAATCCTAATTCTTCAAACTCAGATTTTAAAACAATATTACGAAGCTCTTGATTGTAAATTACATTCATAGCTTGTGTAGACGTTTGTCTTCCACCTGCTCTCTCTTGATAGTTCTTTACTTTTTGTTGAAACTCTGCACGATTGATATCTGTACCATTAATAGTAGCAACAACATCTTGCGAACTACCTGTTAGGGCATCAGAGTTTTTGAATAAATCTCCAATTACAAATGCGAATAACGCTAATGCGATTACTAATATTAATACCAGTGAGCGTTGTCTAATTTTATTTAAAACTGCCATAGTCTTTTTTGTATAGTATAATTTTGGTGTAAATAAGTCTGCGAAAATAGTATTTTATTGTAAATAATAAAAGGAGAAGTGCAGTTTTTATGAGTGTTAGAAATGCATTAATCTACTTCAAGTATTTTTAAGATGATTTCATCTATTTTTGTTGAAGACACTTCTGTAATTGTAAATTTGAAGTTATCGATTTGCACATCGTCATTTTCTTGTGGAATTTCTTCAGTAGCATTAACAATTAAACCACCTAAGGTTTCGTAATTTTCACTTTCTGGAAGATTTATTTTATAGGTTTCATTAATATAATCAACCTCTAACCTTGCAGAAAATTTATAGGTGTTTTCATTAATTTGTTCCTCAACCATTTCAATAGTATCGTGCTCATCTTCAATCTCTCCAAACAATTCTTCAATAATATCTTCAACGGTCATAATTCCAGAGGTACCTCCATACTCATCAATAACCACAGCCATACTACGACGCTTTTTAGTTAAAATATTAAGAACGTCTTTAATCAGAATTGTTTCAGGTACAAAACCTACCGGAATGATTATAGATTTTAGGGATTTTGGCTTTTTAAACAATTCAAAAGAATGTACATAACCTAAAATATCATCTATACTATCTTTATAAACAATAATCTTGGTTCTACCAGAATCTATAAATAACTGCCTCAAATTCTCTAAAGACTCAGAAATATCTACAGCAGTAATCTCTGTACGAGGTACCATAACCTCTCTAGCTTTCACATCTGAGAACTCTAAAGCATTCTGAAAAATTTGAATTTCACTATCTACATCATCATGGTTCTCAACAGATTCCATTTGTTCTGTAATATAGTTTCCTAGCTCAACCTTAGTCATTGCTAATACAACATCTTCTCCTTCTGCTTTAAATATATATTTTAAAACAGCATCTGAAATCCAAATAACAAAATCTGAAATCCAAGAAAACAGCACATAAAATATATAGGTAGGAAATGCCAAAACCTTTAATAAGGTATTTGCATAGATTTGAAAAAACACTTTTGGCAAAAACTCTGCAGTAAATAGAATAACCAGAGTAGAAATTGCAGTTTGTGTTAACAACTGTAAGTCATTAAATAAATAGTTTAAAGCAGCACTATCTGAAGGTAACATCGTATTAAACCATCGCACAAGGACATCACCCATTTTAAAGCCATAAATAACTAAGGCAATATTATTACCTATAAGCATTGTAGCAATATACTTGGAAGGTTTGGCTGTAAGTTTACCTAAGATTTGCCCTAGAAAATCACCTTGTTTTTTCTCTAACTCAATATGAATTTTATTCGCAGATACATATGCGATTTCCATACCAGAAAAAAAAGCAGAAAGTATTAGTGTACTTATAATTATGACTATATCAGCAGTCATAGATTACTTATTATTACGATCTTCAAACTTTTTACTGAAGCGTTTTCTAAAGAAAAACATAAAGGTAGCCAATGCGGCAAAAAGCAATGACATGTATGCTCCATTTCTATTATCGGACCATTTTGAAATGGCATCGTATAAAAATAGTACAGCAAAAATAATGTAAGCGTAATGAAAAATCTTCTGTATTTTCATGTGTTGATGTATTGTTTTTTATTTGTCACATCCTGTTCGCGCATGGTACAATTTATAAAACATTGCAATTTTATGATGCGCTAGAATCATGTGTTTAGTAAAATGGTTAAGAAACAAAGATAGTTAATTATCAAATTGAAAGTCACCTCCCATTTCTAACATCTGAAAATTCTTAAACTCTTTATCCGAATCAAAACCAATACCATGCATTGGACCAACAGCACGATTAAACAACCAAGGCTCATTAGTAAATAGCCATTCTAACTTTTGATTATAAAATAATTGCTCTGTAAATAACGTATCCTTTCCAGGTGTTGCAATTACAACATTACCTCGTAGATCTATAATATCAGTTTCGGTATAGGCAATAGCGTAGTTAGACGTTATAGTAGTTTGGTTATTGTTTTCGTCATAAATCTTAAGCTCAATACCTTTAGGGAATTCTGAAAATGCAAAATCTCTATTAGAATAGTCTAACATTTTAGGACTTAAAAGATTGGCTAACAACCTCACTGTATCTTTTTTGAACTCGGTATATTTTAAATCGATATGCTCTGTTTCACCAATGGGTTGATTTTGTAAAACACCGACTTTTTGAACATCGTCAAAATCGTTTTTACATGAAAAAAACAAAGTCACAACAATTGCTGTGACTAAGTTTTTAATAATATGTAAATACTGTTTTTTCATTAATCTTTTGGTACAACTACTGAACGACCTATCCAACATCCTATTTTAATAGTTTGACCAGCATTAGTAGCGCTAAAAATTTCTTGTTTAGTAGGTGCACTAGCTCTATAACTAGCTGCTGTTTTAGCGGCTACAGATTTTAATCTTCCATCTACTCTACCAGCTTTTTCTGCTTCGTTAGCAGCTAACCAGAATACAGCTCTTTTGTTAAAGTTAGTGTCTCCACAGTTGTTTGCACTTTTAGCATACATAGCTGCTATTCTCAAATATGGTCCACCATTAGAAGGATTTAATTTTAAAGCTTCCATATATTGCTGTCTTGCTTTACCATAGTTACCTCTTTTGTAATTCTTTTCAGCTACACGCATTACAAGCTTCCATTTTTTAAGCGGATCTGTTTCCAAATCAAAAGACTGGTTGTAATACTTATCAGCCTCAGACATTTTACCTTGCTTTTCTTTTAAAACACCTAAATAATACGCTGTTTTAGCATCTGGCTCAACTTTATTTTTTTGTTCAACTAATTTTTCAAATAAAGGATCGTCTGTACATTCCTTTTCCCCCATTTTATTCATGGCACGTTGTAACCAAACAGCATCATCTTTATTTTGCTCGTAATCTTTTTGATATAAAGGAATTAAGACTTCACAATTAGCTCTGTCACCAAGCTTCTTGTCCATGCTTGTTAAAATCTTAGTTTCAAACACATCTATATTAGACTCGTAACTCTTTTTATATTGTTGTTCCTTTTTAGACAAAGCTTCTCCAGCTTCTTCTTTTTCGGCATATACATTTAATCTTTTAGTATAACCGTTGATTAAATTTTCAATAAGCTCGCTTACATCATCATATTTATCAAACAATTTTTGAGCATCTGCAGGTGTCTTTGCACCAGCATCGTATAAATCTACAGCTAATGAAAAATAAGTATAAAGACCTATCGCACTATCAAAGTTTTTAGCATCTTTTTTAAACGCCTCGTCAAACATATTATATAACTCTTGATCTGACTTATTTAACTCTTTTCTATACTTATAAGCTAAGTTTGCCTTATCTTCTAATATTTCACCAAGATCATATTTAGACTCAAAATGCTCTCTACTTTGATCATATAACAACATTAAATCTTCAATATGAGCTATTTGTTCTGCACCTGTAGATTTTTCTATTTTATCCTTCAGTATTTTCTCACCATGTACATAAATCGCTCTATTAAATTTAGGACATTTCTCTCTAACTATTTTCCATGGCCCGTAAGCATCATCATATTTTTTACTTTTCACATAACTATCAAATATTGATAGATTATTCATACATTCTTCTTGATCATTATCTTGAGCAATTCCTATGTTAACACTTGCAAAAAGCGCTAAAAGTAGTATTGTAATTCTCGTCTTCATTTTTATTAATTTTGTTAGTTATACTTCTTTTGTTTAAACCATCTAGAGCTTAAAGATAAACTTACATTAAAGTTTACAAAATTCTCTTGAATTAAATTTTGATTAGTTGTTCCTCGTCTTCCAAACTCTACGCCTAAATTGGCATTAGAAAATAAACTTCGGTTTCCAACTGGTAAACCTAAACCAAAAGACATGCCAAACTCATTAATTGACTCATCTTTTATTACTAAACCGGTATTTGAAAAGTTAAAACCAGCTCTATAAACTATACGTTTAAAATACCCTGAAAACGCTTTATAATCTGGAATATAGAACCCACCAATAGCAACTTTTGATGAATTTTCAAAAGTAGAAATTTGATTAGAAAAAACAGGGTTAGAAAAATTACTTGAATTTTGAAATGTATATTCTGCACCTACAAACCAAGATTGAGGTTCACCTATACCAGCACCAAAAGATAAGGTAGACGGCAATGTTAAATCGGTACGGTCAAGGTTTTGAGCCTCTAAGTCCGCATCTATTTCACTAGACACACCCGAAATTTCTAACGTAGTTGCATCTAAAGAAACTGTTGAAAAAGACCTGATATTATCTGACTTTAATTTACTTTCTGGAGCATAAGTTAAGGTTGTAGACAGCTCTAACTTATCATTAATCATGGTTTTGTAAGCTACACCAAAATTAAAATTTAAACCACTTAAATCAGACCTATTAAACTCACTAGTTTGGTATTGCACCAAATCTCCTTCTGGTGTGTATTTTATTTCAAGACCTGTATTCTGAATATTTCCAAAATTATAATTAAAGTCTACACCAAAACTTAATTTGTCTGTAACTTGGTAACCCAAACCAGCAAAAACTCTATTGACACCACCTTCACCATTGTAACGATTTACTAAAAAACCATCACTATTAATATCATCTAGCTTGTAGCCAACAGATGTGTAAGGCATTAAACCAAAACCAAAACCAAATTTACCAACTGGTATTGACATGGCTATATAATCAAAGATTGTACTATTTGTTTTTGCTTCACCCGAATTGCTTTTTAATGTCACATCTGACATGGTTCCGGCAACAGTAAACTTTACAGGTCTACTTTCTCCATCAAAAGGAAATGCTTCAACATTCTTACCTGCATATGACGCTGGATTTCTTAAATTAACGTGAATGCTATCTAAGTAAACACCAATACCTCCCATACTACGGTTTTCTACAGTACCGTTAAACTTTAGACTCCCAATACCATAAAATGAATATGGAGAACCCGTTCCTTGTTGTGCAAAAGCAGCAGAACTTATAATTGTAATACAAATTACAATGAATCGTTTTATCATTATTTTGAATTATATTCTAGAATAAAATTCAAACCTTCCAATAGAAAATTTGAATTCGCAAATATGCTATTTTTTAATTGGTTTGACAAAAAATTGGCATCTCCTCCTGTTAAAATAACTGTTAAATCTGAATAATCTGTTAGATATTGATCTATAATTCCATCTATTTCCTTAATAACACCATTTACCACACCAGAATGAATTGATGATTCTGTAGAGTTTCCAACAATAGTATGAGGCAACTTTGTTTCTAATAACGGAAGATTTGCTGTTAAATTATTTAGTGAAACATAACGCAACCTCAATCCTGGCGAAATAGCACCACCAAGATAATGATTGTCTTTTGTAACAAAATCATAAGTTATACATGTACCAGCATCTATAATTAGTACATTTTTATTTGGAAATTGATTTACAGAAGCACAAACCAAAGCAATTCGATCTACACCCAATGTGGTTGGTGTTTGATAATCGTTTATAAACGGGAAATTTAATTTTGAAGTTAACTCAACCGTATTAAAATCATTTCTTATGAGTGTAACTTGTTCACTTGACAAGTTACCAACAGATGAAATAATTGCTTTTTTTAACTTTGGAAAGTCTTTTTTCAATATTTCATACTGCATTTTAAACCCATTAAGCTTAAAACTTAGCTTATAAATTAAATTTTCATCATCAAAGACAGCAAATTTAACATATGTATTCCCTACATCTACAATAAGATTCATATCAATTCTGTTAATTGCAAATTTATAAAATCAAATTTTATCAAATTCTTTTTGCGTATATAAAAAATACATTTATATTTGCACCCGCTTAATTAAGCAACTGGTGCCTTAGCTCAGTTGGTAGAGCAAAGGACTGAAAATCCTTGTGTCCCTGGTTCGATTCCTGGAGGCACCACCACCAAAAAGCCTTAAACATTTGACTATAAATGATTTAAGGCTTTTTTGGTTTTTATATTCTCGCATAACCCCTAGAAAAATATGGATCAAGATCAAAAGTTGTGTTTAAGCAAAGATTGTAGTTAATCTAAACAGAAAGAATTC
>NZ_BAABCB010000020.1:0-241140 GCF_039538385.1 Winogradskyella damuponensis
TCTGATTTATCCTTAAATTTAATGAATTGTAAACTTAAGCCGTGTATAATTAATTGCTTTGGCAAGTGCTTATCTGGAAAATTCCTTCGGAATTTTCTCTGGCAAGTATTTGTTTACTAAATTAGTTGCTTAACCACGCAACTAACCATACACAATCACGTTGTGCTTCATTACCACAAACCGCTAACCAATGATAAAATTCTTTAGAAAAATTAGACAAAATTTACTCTCTGAAAATAAATTCAGTAAGTACCTGATTTATGCCATTGGAGAAATTATTCTTGTTGTTATCGGAATTTTAATTGCATTGCAATTGAATAATTATAATGATGCCTTAAATAAAAATGATTTTGAACGAAAGGCACTTCTTAATCTTAAACTGGATTTTGAGTACAATCAATCAGAATTAAATAAATCTATTGTAGAACTAAAAGAAATTAAAAAAAATAGTTTCATAATTCTTGATAATACAGGTAGTAAATATCAAGCTTCATTCGATATCGATAGTTTACTGCAATCGGTTGGAAACGTTCCAAAATACTATCCTCAAAATGGGTTTTTATTGGATTTGATTAACTCGGGTAATCTCGGTATAATAAAAAACGATATTTTACGGAATAAACTTTCTTCTTGGTTACCAACACTTGAAACATTAAAAGACAGAGAAAAATCTGTAATTGATTTTTCTGATGACTTTATTAGATACATTATTAAAAATGGCAGTTGGTTAAATTCTGATGAAAAAACCAATGACGAAGAAATTACTAAAATAAGATTTCCTAAATCAGGATTTGAAATAAACAATAATGATCTACTCAAAAACATTGAATTTGAAAATATCGTTGAAAACCTGATTGTATATAAATCATTATTACTTGATAGACACGAAAAATGTATTGAACTGAATAAGGAAATAATTAATCTCTTGGAAACCGAAATTAAAAAATAACGAAAGCACAACAACGTATAAAATTAATTACTGGTAAAAACCTACTTACAAAAATCCTTGCGGATTTTTACTACACACAGTTCGCTTCGCTCGTGTCTATCTGGTTTTTATTTACTAAATTAGGTACTTAACCACGCCACTAGCCATAACACAAACACGTGAGTTAGACAACATTTGAAAAAACATTGAGAAAACAAGAATGATTTTAGATGATTTAGAATATATCACTATTGAAAACCAAACTACTGAATTTCCAAAGCACTTTCACGAAACGTTTTGCATTTCGCTAATACATTCAGGAATTGAACAAATTGATTTTGAACATCAAAGCCTTTTTAGTGAAGCTGGTTCTATTTCAATAACGAACCCTTACGAAATACATTCTAATCCACTATTTGACAAAACAACTCAATTGAAATTTGATACAATATACATTCCTAATCAATTGATGAAAGACATACTAAATGGAAAGAATATTAAATTTATAAACAGAAAAATAAATAGTAAAAACGCTAACAAATTGTTTATAGAACTTAAAAATGCTATTGATAAACAAGAAACTGAAAATATTGAATTTAATCTACATCAATTTATTAATACCATCAAATCGCACTCGCAAGAAAACGATAAAGAATATTCTGAATTAAATCTAAATAGTTTTAAGCAAATTAATAACTACATTGAAAAACACATTTGCGAAAAGTTTAGTCTAAATGAACTATCGAAAATTGCGAATATTAATAAATATGGATTTGCTAAAAAATTCAAAGCAGCTACAGGTATGACGCCAATTAATTACATATTGATGAAAAAAGTTTTTTCAAGTAAAATGTTAATTAATTCAAATACAGAACTTACAACATTAGCGTATCAATACAACTTTACAGACTTGGCACATTTTTCCAAAACGTTTAAGCGTTTTGTAGGAATTTCACCTAAAAAATACCAACAAAGCATTATTGAAAAACTATAATTGCCAATATTATACAAGTACTAATATTATGACTGCATTACATTTGGAAAAAATTTAAACCAAATGAAAAGAATATTAGCCCTCTCTCTTCTCTTTTTTATAATATCAAATTCAATTTTTGCTCAATCAACAGATGATTCTAATTCACATAAAAAATTTGTTGAAGATTTTGATTATTTAATCACAGAACTAAAATTACAACATCAGGGACTTTATGAATATGTCGGAAAAAATGAAACAAATGCGAAAATTGACAGTATACGAAACACATTAAAAAAACGTCAAACAAAATTAGAGTTCTACGAAAAGTTAAGGTATGTTATTGGATTAACCAACGAAGGACATACATCAATTGAGCTTCCAAAGGGGGCAATGATAAAACTTGGACTCTCAAAATCCTTTATACCATTAACGGTTAAATTATGTGATGGAAACTTGATTGTTACACAACATTATGGAAGCAATATTACACACCTTGAAAAAGGCGTTAAAATAGTTTCCGTTAACGGTAGAAAAATAACCGATATTCTTGAAAAACTTTACCCTTTAATCCCAACAGACGGTTTTAATGAAACCTCAAAACACGAATGGATTGGAGGCTTGAATTTCTCTTTACTTTACAGATTGGTTTACGGCAAAAAGAAAAAATTTGAACTTCAGATTCAAAAGTTCGGAAATGATAAAATTCAAACATTGACTGTTCCCGCCATCCGATTTACAAAATTCAAGACCAAAAATGCCAAATTTGCTTCACAAGATTTTGACTATAATCATTTTAAATTTGAGCAAATTAACGATTCCATTGCCTATTTGAGCATTCCTAGTTTTGGCGATGACAACCTAGATTACGAAGAGTTTTATCAAAAAAACTTCAAAAAAATAGATTCCCTGAACATAAAGCACCTAATTATTGACATTCAAGCCAATGGTGGAGGAACAGAAGGTAATGAAAATTTACTTTTTAGCTACTTATCTAACAAAGTCGTTCAGAAATACAAACAAGTAACAATGCTTCCAAAACCCTATCAAAAAAACAAAAGTAAACAAGGTTATATTGAGGATAAATGGACGTTTCAAAACACCTTTGCCAAGAGAGGAAATTTTACCCTGTACAGCGATTACTATTCCGATTTAGGCTATAAAAAACCGCAAAAAGAACTGATTTACAATGAAAAACTATACGTTTTGATAAGTGGCAGAACATTTTCGGGCGGTGCAGAATTTGCCAGCTTGATAAAAATGACTGACAGAGGAATATTCATCGGAGAAGAAACTGGTGGAACTTACGAAGGAAATGTTAGCGGGTATTCAGAATATGTGAAATTGCCAAATTCAAAAATTGAGGCAAAAATCCCGACTGTTCATTTTCAAATTAATGTAGAACCAAAAATAAAAGGACGAGGGGTAATACCTAACTACGAAGTACCTCAAACTTGGAAAGCTTATTTGAATGGAAAAAACACAAAAAAAGATTTTACAATTAAAAAAATAATGGAATAAAAACGTTGCCTAACAATGGCTATAAGTAATTGTTTGTTCTCGCCTACTACTGAAAATCCTTGTTATTTTTTGCTACGCACAGTTCGCTTCACTCATGTCTATTCGGTTTTTATTTGTTAAATTAGGTACTTAAACACGCCACAAACTCACTTACAGCCACTTATGATTGACACATATATCAATACAACGCTAATTATTATCTTGATTTGCCATTTAGCAGCCATTATCGTCGCTTACAAAAAGAGGAAATCAACATTAATAATTCCGTATTTAAATATGGTTATAGTAATCGGTATATTTGTCTTTTGGACCACCACTATTCCGAATATAAAAGAGCATCACTTTGAATTTAGAGAAATAGTGGTCATTGGTTTAGAAGCTTGTATTTTACTATTTGCCCTTTGCGCTATTTTTGGTTTTTTTAATAAAACCTACGTCAAAGTCTTAAATGCTATTGGATTTGGACTTCATTTATTGACAACAATAGGCCTACTTTATTATATGTTAGCATTCAAATTTGATAGCCTTTATTAATGATAAATTATACCTAACTATGAAGGTTCTCACATTTAACATATGGATTTTATTACTTGTATGTATGCCATACACGGGATATACACAATCAGAAAAGAACATGACAAACGATTCGATTACAATACCTTTAAAAACAGGAAAAAATCCTAGTATTCAATTTGAAAAATTAGTTATAGAACCTTCAAATCTATTCATTCAATCAACATTAATAAATAACGACTCACCGCAAATTCAGCTAGAATTAAACGTATTTGAAAACAATACTAAATACGCTACTTTCCTATGGTGTTATGATGCGTTTAGTGATCGTAAAAAAGCAAACTATCCAAAAGCATATCAAAACTATTCTTTTGATTTAAAAATGGATAAAGACGACGTAGCGTTAGTTATTACACAATTAGACTTTGAAAAACCAATGTTTATAGATTTGGGTCAAACTGCTGTAATTGGTAACCTTGAAATTATATTTAAGGATTATATTGGAGAATGGTCTGAGGATATAAATGGCAACCAAACCGATGCCTTTAACTCATATCATATGTTGTTATCAGAAGACGAGGCACAGAAAATGGTGTCTTTTACGTCTCTAAATAATACTGAAGATAAGGGTATAACTATAGAATGGAAGCATTATAAAATTATAATCTTAGAAGATTCTGAGAAAACAATAAAGCTAATGGTGTTTAAAAACGATTCTAACAAAAACTAAGTATTCAACTCAAAAAATGAAAATCCAAGACCTATTAAAAACCACTGAGCACAGACCTTGGAAAATACCCACTGAAAATTGGAAATTCTATCAAGAGTGGAATAATACCATATTTCTTCATTGGGAAGTTGAATTAGAGGAACTCAAAAAATTTGTACCAAAAGAATTAGAAATGGACCTTTTTGAGGGCAAACCTTGGGTTTCCGTGGTAGCATTCACTATGGAAAAAATCAGACCTAAATACTTCCCATCGCTCTCCGCAGTTTCAGATTTTGATGAAATTAATATTAGAACTTATGTAAAATCGGGATCTAAAACCGGTGTCTATTTTTTAAGTATTGAAGGGGGAAAACGATTCTCTTGTAAAATTGCAAAAGCAATTTCTGAACTTCCATATCGTTATTCAAAAATTAAGAGAACAGCAAACCAATACCAATCATATAATGCTGCCTTTAATGACAAACTGGATGTTAGATTCTCAATTGGAGAAACGCTTAAAACAAAATCAGAGTTAGACCGATGGTTAACGGAAAGATACGCCCTTTTTCAAGATACAAAACAAGCTATAAACGCGTTTGAAATTCACCATTTAGAATGGCCAATTCATCACATTAACATCACTGCAATTGACTTCAATTACCAAAGGTTTAAAAACCTTCTAAAAAACGAACCAAACAAAGTTCAATATTCTAAAGGTGTTAATGTTGTTGCTTGGGGAAAGACCAAAAAAGATAAAACTAGCTATAACAAGGTCTAAAAATTAGAGTATATCTTCGTCCTTCTTATACAAAGTAGGTAAACTAATTTTATAGCGCACGGCAATTAATCGCACAATAATAACTACCAAACCTGCAATAACAAATAAATAGTTTCTGTCCTCAAAAAATTGAAGTAGTAAAAAATAAGTTAAGCCTCCCAAGATACAAGCTGTTGCATAAATTTCTTTTCTAAAAACTACAGGAATTTCATTACATAAAATATCTCTTAACACACCTCCAAAACATGCCGTCATGGTTCCCATTGCAATACAAATAAGAGGATGTAATCCTGCCACAAGTCCAGTTTCTACACCAACAACAGTATAAAGTGCAATACCAATAGTATCGAATAAAAAAAGTGATTTTCTAAGGTAACTGATGCGTTTTCTAAAAACAACAGCAAATGCAGCAGAACCAATAATAACATACACAAAAGTCATATTTCGCATCCATGAGACAGGTTCAATGCCAATCATAACATCACGTAATGTACCACCGCCAACTGCTGTAACAAAAGCAATTATGAGTACGCCAAACGGATCCATACGTTTGTTCATGGCTATTAATGCGCCAGAAATAGCAAAAGCTATAGTTCCTAATATATCTACAATTTGAAAAAACATGAATGTATTATGGTTTCATTTTAGTTATTCTGTACTTAAAACAGAATTCACTTGATTAATGAGATTAGCTACGCTGAATCTACGATTTTCTAATTACATGTTTTGAGTGTAATAGTTATAATCCTTTATTACTTTCGCTACAAAATCTATTGGTTTCTCTGTTGTCTCTATTGCCATCACTTTTAAAAGGCGATAGTGTAAGTTTACTATGACATTATGGTTTCCATTTCTAATGGCATCATCATATAAATTTTTAATAGTTTGCATATCACTATCATTTAACACCGTTACTTGGCTGTATACAGGAACATAATCTAACGGAATATCTTTAATAAGTGTATCTTCAATGGTCAATTTTTCTTTTTCACTAATTACAGTTGTACCTGCAGCAATATCACCAATGCGCTGTCCATTGCCTTTTAATAAAATGGTTACTACTGCACCACCACCAGAGGTCAAAGCCACATCTACAATACGTAAAATCCATCTTACAAAGTAATTCGCAAAACTCGGTTTAGAACCATCTAATTTTACAACCCTAGTCTTCATTAACATTTTCCCTATAGTTTTTCCATCGAAAAAAGTTTCTAGCAAAACATAATACAAAAATGCAGGTAAAGACACCAATAAATAAATAGCCCAAGTATCACCTGGATCCAAATTTAAAGTGGTTAAAAGTAATATTGCAGATATAGAATAAAGAAGAATTACAGCACTATCTATAAGGTAACCAAACATTCTATCACCAATACTAGCAACATTTTGATTTATCCCTACATTTTGGGCTGTTTCTATTTGAAATTCATCCATATTTTCTTTTCTTTGGAAGTCTAAAAAGGGATTATAATGCGCGAGGCAGCTTTTGTAAAGCAAAATAAAGATAAATGGTTAGAATTTGAAAATATTCTAACTAATAATACTCAAATCGATCCCGATTTACTTTCTGATCTATATATAGAAGTTACCGATCATTTAAGTTACGCAAAAACATTTTATTCTAATAGCAACACAGAACGCTACCTTAATCAGCTCGCATCTAAAGCTCATCAACGTATTTATAAAACTAAAAAAGAACCTAAAAATAGACTCATTGGCTTTTTTAAAACGGAGTTCCCAACGATGTTCTATCAACATCATCGCGAACTATTTATTACCTTTTTAACCTTTGCTTTTTTTGTTTTTATAGGTGCATACTCTACGGCTACTGATGCCGATTTCGTAAGGTCTTTTGGACTTAACGATGCTTATGTAAATATGACATTAGAGAATATAGAAAAAGGTGATCCAATGGCTGTATATAAAGAGCAAGGTGAGTTTAATATGTTTTTAGGTATTACTTTAAACAACATAAAAGTAGCTTTATTTGCTTTTGGCTATGGTATTTTACTAGGTATTGGTTCCTTATATTTTATGATGCAGAACGGCATTATGCTAGGTGGTTTTCAATACTTTTTTTACGAGCAAGGCTTATTATGGGAATCTGCGCGTACCATTTGGATTCACGGTACTATTGAAATATCTGTTATTATTGTCGCTGGCTGCGCTGGTCTTGTTATGGGAAATGGCATGTTATTTACAGGGACACTCCCTAGATTAGAATCCTTTAAGCGTGGCGTTATTAATGGCTTAAAAATTCTTATGAGTACTATACCGTTTTTTATAATCGCTGGTTTTTTAGAAGGTTTTGTTACCAGACATACCGAAATGCCAGATTGGCTCGCTATATTAATTATTTCGAGTTCACTTGCTCTAATCTTATTTTACTACGTAATTTACCCCATTAAATTACACAAGAAGTCTAAATTAAATATTGAACAAAAAAATACAACAACATTAACACTTTCCCAAACCAATTAAATAATGAACAAACCATACATTGAATTTAGAAAACAACGCGATTTTAGTAGTATTTTAAGTGATACTTTTGGATTTATTAGAAACGAATTTAAACCTTTTATAAAAACAGTTATCAATATTGCAGGTCCTGCTATTGTTGTTTTTATGATTGCACTTGCAGCTTACAATTATGTCTCTGGAGATGTCCTTAACTTTAGCTCTTTTGGAGAGCCTAGTTTTAACTCTTCGAGTGTTTTTGTTATAATAACCACAGCCATTTTTTACTTAATTTCTGCAATTGCAGCATATATACTTACTGTAGCTTCTGTTCTTTTTTATATAAAGTCTTATGTTGATAACAAAGGGGTTGTTGATCCAACAGAGGTAAAAACCAATGTACACAAGTCGTTTTGGTCCTTTTTAGGGTTAAGCTTTTTAAAAGGTATTACCTTATTTATAGCTGCTTTACTTTGCTTTCTCCCTGTGTTCTACGCAATGATTCCTATGGCAATTGTCTTTAGTATTTATGTTTTTGAACCTAAACGTTCTACATCAGATGCATATAGTCAGAGTTTTAAATTAGTAAATATAGATTTCTGGACCGCTTTTGGAGCATTCCTTATTTTAGGTGTAATTTATTATGTTCTTGGTATGGTCTTTTCTATTCCTACAGTTATTTATACTCTAATTAGTACAGGTGTTTTTTCTGGCGAAATTGACCCCGCTAATATGAGCACTTTTTCTCAAGATCCTATTCTCATTTTCTTGAATGTGCTTAACACATTCTTTCAGTTCTTTTTAAACATCATTTTAATTGTTGGTGGAGCTATTATATATTTTCATCTGCATGAAAAAACAAACTTTACTGGAACTTATGATCGTATTAGTGAAATTGGAAAAATAGAAGACTAAATGCTTGTATATAAATGGTTTCTTATTTGTTTTTGTATTGGGCAATTTTCTTTTGCGCAACAAAACGAGCAACCTATATTATACGATGATTCCGTAATAGAAAAGCAACACATTTCCGAAAAAGACTTAGAAACGTATAAAGCCGATGACGATTTTAATTATACCGAAGTTGTAGCCGAAGAAAACTTTTTTGATAAAGCAAAACGATGGCTAAGAAACTTCCTTATTAAGTTTTGGGAATCTATTTTTGGTGTTGGCACTGCCACAGGATTTCTTTACTTTATGTTTCGAATTTTGCCCTATATATTATTAGGCGTTTTAATCTTTTTATTAATTCGGTTTTTCCTAAAAGTTAATTCAAACAACCTAATAACCAAAGCAAAAAAAGAAGCCTCAATATCGTTTACTGAAGAAGAACAAATCATTAAAAATGAAGATATTAATGCTTTGATAAAAGATGCTATTCAGCAAAAAAATTACAGATTGGCCATTCGGTATTACTATCTACTTTCTTTAAAACAATTAACTGAAAGCGATCATATTTTATGGCAGCCTCAAAAAACAAATGAAGATTACATCAATGAAATTGAAAAAGATCATTTAAAAATCGATTTTAAAAATATCACTAGAATTTATGATTATGTATGGTACGGAGAGTTTAATGTCGATGCTATAAAGTTTGAAACTTTAAAATTGCCTTTCGAAAATTTAAATAAAACAATTACAGCACCTTGAGTAAAAAAGGAAAACTATATATCGTACTTGTGGCTTTCGCAATTTTATCAATTGTTGTAATAGAAATGACCAAACCTAAACAACTCAATTGGTTTCCGTCTTATGCTACACATCATAAAATCCCTTTTGGCTCTTATGTCTTTAATGAGCAGTTAAAACGTGTTGCCAATACTGTTAATATTATAGACAGACCGCCTTTTGAGTACTTAAAAAACAACACTATTAATGGAACTTATCTGTTTTATAATGGAGGGATTAACTTTGGAAACGAAGAATTAAATAGTTTATTAGATTGGGTAAGCAAAGGAAACACACTAATGGTTTCTGCCGTTGGTTTTGAACATAAATTACTAGATACTTTAAACCTAGATACTAAAGCCGTAAATATTATTGACAATTTTAATAACAAATATCAAGTAAAACTAGTAAACCCTTTGTTAGCTAATAATACGTCCTATAAGTACGAAAAAGCAACAACATTCTATTATTTTAATAAAATTGACACTCTAAAAACTTCAGTTATTGGATTAATTGATAAATACAGAGGTGCAAACAAACCAATTAAAGATTCTTTAATCAGCAGTATAAAACAGCCCTTTGGTAAAGGTGAAATTATACTAAACACATTTCCTCAGGCTTTTACTAATTACTTTATATTACAATCCCCTAATCAAAATTATACCGCAGGACTTTTATCATATATAGATACCAGTAAGCCAATTTATGTAGACACTTATTACAAGACAGGAAAGACCTTTTACACTTCTCCAATGTATTTATTTTTAAATACTAAATCTTTAAAATGGGCCTATTATCTGGTATTAATTGGAGCATTAATCTATATTATTTTCGAAGGTAAACGAAAACAACGTGCCATCCCAATTATAAAACCTTTAAAAAATCAGACTGTAGACTTTACCAAAACGATTGCCAATATGTATTACGAAAACGGAAAGCATAAAGATATTGCGCAACATAAAATTCATCATTTTTTAGAGTATATTAGAAATACAATGCACTTATCAACTGCAGACATAAACACTAGTTTTTTAAAAAACTTAGCTGCAAGAAGTAATAATACACTTGAAGACACACAGACTTTATTTAAACTTATTAGAAGTTTAGATCAAAAAACAGAAATAAGTAATATCGAATTAGAAAGGCTAAATAGCTTAATAGAACAATTTAAATCCCATAATCAATGGAAGATACCGACATAGTAAACGACGACTTAAATTTTGATAATAGAATACAATTAGAAGGTTTAAAAAATGCTGTAGAAAGTATTAAAGCCGAATTGCGAAAAGTTATTATTGGGCAAGATCATTTTGTAGAACTACTTATTGTGGCATTATTGGCAGATGGTCACGTTCTTATAGAAGGTGTTCCTGGTATTGCTAAAACCGTAACAGCAAAATTATTTGCAAAAGTATTAAAAACAGAATTTAGCCGAATTCAATTCACACCCGATTTAATGCCAAGTGATGTTTTAGGAACCTCTATTTTAAATATGAAAACTTCGGAATTTGAATTTAAAAATGGTCCCATTTTTTCAAATATCGTTCTTATTGACGAAATTAACAGAGCTCCTGCCAAAACGCAAGCTGCATTATTTGAAACCATGGAAGAACGTCAAGCTACAATAGATGGCACAACCTATAAATTTGAGAATCCTTTTATGGTTTTAGCAACTCAAAACCCTATTGAACAAGAAGGAACTTATGCGTTACCAGAAGCACAATTAGACCGTTTTATTTTTAAAATCAAAGTAGATTATCCGTCTTTAGAAGATGAAATTAAAATTATTGCCTCACATCACGAACGCAAAGGCGAGAAACCACAAACAAGAATTAACGCCATTTTAGATGTCGCTTCATTAGAAGATTACAAAAGCAAAACACAAGAAATTCTTGTTGAAGAAAAAATCATTAAATATATCGCAGAGATTGTTTCTAAAACTAGAAATCATCCACATTTATATCTTGGTGGTTCGCCAAGAGCTTCGATCGCTATTTTAAATACAGCCAAAGCTTTTGCAGCCATAAACGGACGTGATTTTGTGATTCCAGAAGATGTAAAAAAATCGTTAAACCCTGTACTTAACCATCGTATTATCTTAACGCCAGAACGCGAAATGGAAGGTATGACTACTGAAAACGTAATTGAAATGATTGTACAATCGGTTGAAGTACCACGATAGTCTCAGTAAGCAGTAAGCAGTAAGCAGTAAGCAGTAAGCAGTAAGCAAATATGAAATTTTTAAAATCATTATACATACACAAACAGCTCTATATGTATATAGCTCTGGCATCGGTATGCTTTCTGTTATCGTATTGGATCCCTGTTTTATACGCTGTAGCCTGGATATTAACTATTTGCATAATTGTATTATTATTAATTGACATACTACTACTCTATCAACCAAAAAACGCTTTAAATGCAAGGCGAATTTTACCCGATAAATTTTCGAATAGTGACAACAACCCTATTCCAATTACAATAACCAATAATTATGGCTTTAAAATCCATTTAGACGTTATTGACGAGTTACCTGTACAATTCCAAAAACGGGATTTCTCTTACCAAACCTCTTTAAATCCAACTCAGAATCACAATTTTGAATATTTAGCAAGACCTGTAGATAGAGGTGAATATTACTTTGGCCACCTCAATATATTTGTATCATCTGTTTTAAAAATTATAAAACGAAAATATAAATTTCAAAATCAGCAAATGGTAATGGTTTATCCATCCATTATTCAAATGCAGAAGTACGATTTTCTAGCCATAAGTAACGCACTAACCGAAATTGGCTTAAAAAAAATTAGACGTATCGGTAATACTTCAGAATTTGAACAAATAAAAGACTATGTCCAAGGCGACGATTTTAGAACCGTAAACTGGAAAGCCACGGCAAAACGCGCACAGTTGATGGTCAATCAGTTTCAAGACGAAAAATCACAACCTATTTACTCTATCATTGATACTGGTAGAATAATGAAAATGCCTTTTAATGGCTTAAAACTATTAGATTATGCCATTAATTCAACCTTGGCCTTTAGTAATGTAGCCTTAAAAAAACATGATAAAGTTGGTATGATTTCATTCTCAAAAAAGATTGAAACCTTTTTGCCTGCCATTCAAAAACTAACGTACCTCAACCGTATTTTAGAAACCTTATACAACATAGACACACAATTTACCGATAGCGATTTTGGTTTACTTTATGCGCAATTAAAACGAAAAGTTACCCATCGTAGCCTGCTTCTACTCTACACCAATTTTGAACACATTAGTGGTTTAAAGCGTCAAATGCCCTACTTGCAAGCCATTTCTAAAAAACACATGCTTGTTGTTGTCTTATTTGAAAATACAGAATTAGATACAATCTTAAATGAAAATGCAGAAGATTTACAAACCATTTATCATAAAACCATAGCCGAAAAATTTGCTTTTGAAAAACGATTGATGGTCAAAGAGCTTCAAAAACACGGCATACAGTCTATTTTAACGGCTCCCGAGAATTTAACAATTAATACTATTAATAAGTATTTAGAAATTAAAGCTCGTGGACTTTTGTAATTACTTTTCTAAATTTAAAAAGTAACTCATAAGTTTTTAACCCGAATAACAGTTCATCTGTATAAAATTACAATTCAGTAAAGTCAATTATATAAACTGAAGTGTTTGTTAGATATTTGAATCATCAACAAAAAAGAACAGGATCTTACACTAACCATTAAAAACTTAAATCATGAAAAATTTACTTTTAACTTTCGCTTTAGCATTAACAACTTTATTCAGCTTTTCTCAGGACTCTAAAACAAGCATCACTGTAACTATAGATAACGTAACAAGTGATAAAGGCACCGTTAAATTATCTTTACATACAGCAGACACATTTATGAAAGGAAAAGGACTCATGAGTACCCAATCTAAAATAAAAGATGGAAAAATTACAGTCACTTTTGAAAATGTTAAGCCAGGCGACTATGCTATTATTGCTTTTCATGATGAAAATGAGAATAGTAAAATGGACTTTAGAGAAAATGGAATGCCATTAGAATCTTATGGTATGTCTAATAACTCTATGGCTTTTGGACCACCAAATTATAATGATGCAAAATTTACAGTTGCAGATAAAAACTTAGATTTAAATATTCGTTTCTAATAAAACACTCAATATACTCAAACAAAAAAACTTCAGATTTCTCTGAAGTTTTTTTTGTAACTAAAAGCTTGTATGACCTTTAAACTGTTTCACCCAACCACGCTTTCATCATCCAAACCGTTTTTTCTTGTTCAGTAATGAAATCACTCATCATTGAATTAGTTCCTTCATCATTAGCTTCTCCAGCTGTTTCTAAAATTCCTCTTTCTATTTTCAATAATTCTGACAATGAATCTACAATTAGTTGAACTGCTTTTTCATCTTTAGAAATATTTTTTCCAACCGGTACTTTTGCCGCTTTAGTGTAGTCTTCAAAGGTATGTAATGGCGTAGCGCCTAGTGTTAAAATACGCTCTGCTATTTCATCTACTTTAAGGTTCGCATCTGTATATAATTCTTCAAATTTCACATGAAGATTAAAAAAGCCACGTCCTTTTATGTTCCAATGAATACCTCTTAAATTTTGGTAGTACAATTGAAAATTTGCTAATAACTGGTTTAATTCATCAGCTAATACTTTTGTTTTTTCGGTATCTAAACCGATGCTATTAAGTGTCATAATGTGTTGTTTTTTTGTTTATTCAAAGTTACGATTTAAATAAGCCTTATTTCGTATAGTTTTTATGAATACTTTATATACTTTTATAGTCTAAATTAATAGTTATGACCATTACACAACTAAAATATGCTTTAGCCATAGCAGAACATAAGAATTTTACCAAAGCAGCAGAAAAATGCTTTGTAACACAACCTACCTTAAGTACTCAGATTCAGAAATTAGAAGACGAATTAGACATTACTATTTTTGACAGAGGTAAGAAACCAATTGAATTAACAGATGTTGGAAGAAAAATTGTTTTTCAAGCCAGAAACATTGTAAATGAAGCCGATAGAATTCAAGATATTGTAGATCAACAAAAAGGATTTATAGGTGGTGAGTTTAGGTTAGGTATTATTCCTACCGTTATGCCAACATTGTTACCAATGTTTTTAAAGAATTTTATAAAGAAATTCCCAAAAGTTAAATTAAAAATTGAAGAATTAACCACTGAAGAAATTTTAACGCGTCTTAGTGATGGCCATTTAGATGCCGCTATTGCAGCCACACCTTTAGAGAGTGACAATATAAAAGAGCGTGTTTTATATTATGAACCTTTTGTGGCTTACATCCCAGAAAACCACCGATTAAAAGACAAAAAAACCATTGAAGTTTCTGATTTAAGTATTGATGACATGCTGCTTTTAGAAGATGGTCACTGCTTTAGAGATGGCGTTATTAATCTCTGTAAAACATTTAAAGATCAAATTGATGAAAATTTTCAATTGGAAAGTGGCAGTATAGAAACGCTCATAAAATTATCTAATGAAGGTTTGGGCATGACATTATTGCCGTATTTACACACTTTAGATGTGAGAGAAAAATTAAACCCTAATTTAAGACACTTTAAAGAGCCCTCTCCTGCTAGAGAAGTGAGTATTATTTATCATAAAAGTGAATTAAAAATGCAAATCATCAACGCATTACACGATGTTATTTCTGGTATCATTAGAGGTGCAATTGCATTTCAGAATGTAGAAATTATTAGCCCAAAGGCTAAGTAATAAAAGATTAAAACTAAAAAAAGCGTCCCAAGGTTATTGGGACGCTTTTTTTATGCTTTTAAATAAATTAAACATTGATTTAATTCCGGGTTTTGATTGATTAGGGACTGAATATATATTCTAAGTTCTTCAAGTTCGTGAGGCAGTAATCGCCTAACTGCTTTTTGTACTTCCTTGCAGAATAATGTCGCATCAAAACTCACTTTGCTAAGTACAATTTTAGTGTACTCGTACATCGCTCTCGCCATAGTTTATTTTTAGTTTTAGGTTTAACAAAAGTAGATGTTCTCTATAGGCTATTGTTTCAATTATGTCTTAAAGATAATAAAAATTAACAATGAAACTCATTTTCACAGAAAGTTTAACAGCTTCTTATGTTAAAAGTTTGGAAATAACTCCTTTAAAATATTTATGAATGCAAAAACAAACCACCAAACCCGTAACAAACTACAAAACAGCCAGTTATTTATTTTTAAAATCTATTATCACCATCTAACAAATCGCCTAAGCCTCCTAAAATACTACCTTCTCCTTTAGACTTTCCACCTCTTGGTACAGAAGCTAAAACACGTCCTGCCAATCTACTAAATGGTAAAGATTGAATATATACTTTTCCTGGTCCTTGAAGCCTTGCAAAAAATAAGCCTTCTCCACCAAAAATGGAATTTTTTATACCTCCAACAAACTCAATATCGTAATCTACACCTTGTGTAAAACCAATAATACACCCTGTATCTACACGTAACGTTTCGCCTGCGGCCAAAGTTTTTACGGCTGTGGTGCCACCTGCATGAACAAATGCCATACCATCTCCTTCTAACTTTTGCATAATAAAACCTTCACCTCCAAAAAGTCCACGTCCTAATTTTTTAGAAAACTCAATACCTACACTAACCCCTTTTGCTGCGCATAAAAAAGCATCTTTTTGGCAAATAAATTTACCGTCATATTCCATTAAGTCAATCGGAATTATTTTTCCAGGATAAGGAGAAGCAAAAGACACGTTTCGTTTACCTACAAGATCGTTATAAAAAGCTGTCATAAATAAGCTTTCGCCTGTAAGAATACGTTTTCCAGCTCCAAGTATTTTACCTAAAAGGCCTGTATCTTTTTCTGAACCATCTCCAAAAATGGTATCCATTTTTATACCATCGTCCATCATCATAAAGCTTCCTGATTCTGCAATTACGGCTTCTTGCGGATCTAACTCTATTTCTACATATTGCATTTCTTCACCATAAATTCGGTAATCTATTTCGTGTGCGTTTCTATCGCTAAAATCTGGTAATTTTTCCATAATTAATGTATTGTTTTAAGATTGATTCACTTATATGTTGATAGAATATGTAAATTGTTACAGTTTATAAAAATTTCAATTACTAAATTTATTATGCCTATTTACGGTAAACTTTAAAAGCAAAATCTATGACTTTACTTTTAGTGTCCATTCAAAATTAAAAGAAGAGACTTCTACTCCATCTGCATTTACTCCATTAGCATTTAACCAAACTGTTTGCCCTTCACCTGTTTCTATTGCTTTTGATATTGCGTCATTAATCTTTTCACCTTCAACACACTTAAATGTAATTCTTCCTGTAGCTTTTTTAGTAAATGATGCGTTATTACTTGCAACCAACATAGATATTTTTTTTCCGCTTTCTCTTATCTTTTGCATAACTAAAGCACCAGTAGTTAACTCTGCCGCCATACCTTGCACAGCCCAAAACATAGATTTAAATGGATTTTGATTTACCCAACGATGTTTTACCGTAACAACACAAGAGTTATTATTTAATTCTTGAGTTCTCACACCTGTAAAATATGCTGCAGGCAGCTTAAACATTAGATATTTATTGAGTTTAGAAGGAGTGATTTTCATATAGATTGATAATATTTTTCACTAAAATAATCGAAAAAACTCAACATAACTAATGTTAATAAAATGTTAATTTTTAGTACTATGCGTAACATAATACCTTTTTAAAGACATATATTTGTATAAGCAACTATTATATACTTTTAAACATGTTAAACAATCATCATAAAAATTTAGCGACATTTATACACTTGTCTACCTTTTCTAGGTTTGTAATTCCGTTTGGGAATTTTATTGGTCCAATAGTATTATGGGCAGCTAACAAGGATAAATCAGAATTTATAGATACGCATGGTAAGCAAGCCATTAATTTTCAGATTAGTGTTTTACTCTATGCTATTATTATAGGCACTTTAAGTGTTCCTTTTTTCATCTTTAAGTTATTTAGAGGCTTAGATGTTATAGATTTTCATGGTTTTCATGATTTTCATATTAATGTAGGCGAGCCTTCCCCTTTATTATATATAGGAGGTGGATTGGGTGCATTGGCAGTAATCGCTTTTATAATAGAATTAGCTCTTATTGTTAAAGCGAGCTTATCGGCTAGAGATGGACAGACGTTTAAATATCCTTTTACCATCAATTTTTTAAAATAATTAATGTTGAATTAATTTCAGCAACCAAAATATTCATCAATCGGTACTGAACGTACTTCAGTATCACAAATCAATCAAAAAATGAACAGTTTAATAGAATTTAAGAATTATATCATATGAAGATAGAAAACACAAAAGCACAAATGCGTAAAGGTGTTTTAGAATATTGCATATTATCCATTTTAAAAGATGAAGATGCTTATGTTGCAGAAATTCTAGGCACACTAAAAGACGCAAAAATGCTTGTTGTAGAAGGAACCATATATCCACTATTAACAAGATTAAAAAACGCTGGATTACTCAATTACCGTTGGGAAGAATCGACATCTGGACCACCAAGAAAATATTATGGACTTACCGAAACAGGAAAGCTGTTTCTTAATGAATTAAACTCAACCTGGAGCGACTTACAAAATGCCGTTAACCTAGTAACCAATACAAAAACAACAAAGAAATGAATAAAACAGTCAATATAAATTTAGCAGGTATATTCTTCCATATAGATGAGGATGCATACCTTAAATTGCAACGCTATCTTGAGGCTATAAAACGTTCATTTACAGACTCTCAAGGTCGTTCAGAAATTATAGCAGATATAGAAGCTCGTATTGCAGAATTATTCTCTGAACGTATACAAAACGAAAAACAAGTGGTTGGTGTTAAACTCGTTGACGAGGTTATTGCCATTATGGGGCAACCAGAAGATTACCTCGTAGATGACGAAATCTTTGAAGATGAACCTAAACAACACTACAAACAAAAATCAACAACATCGAGACGATTATTTAGAGACACAGACAACTCTTATGTTGGTGGTGTTTCTGCTGGTTTAGGTCATTATTTTGGTATTGATGCCTTGTGGATTAGAATTGTTTGGTTTCTTTTAATATTTGGTGCAGGTACAGGTTTTCTGCTTTATATTTTACTTTGGGCATTAATACCTGAAGCAAAAACTACAGCCGAAAAACTAACCATGACTGGTGATCCGGTAAATATCAGTAATATCGAAAAAAAAATTAAAGATGGTATTGATACCGTTTCTGAAACGGTAAAAAATGTAGATTTAAAAAAACATGGAGACAAACTAAAAGAAGGCTTTGATCATGTATCTGATAATATATCGGAAACCGTAAAAGGTGTTAATTTTCAAAAGCAAGGCAGTAAACTAAAATCGAGCTCTCAAAACTTTTTTGATGGCATTGGTTCAATTATCATGTTCTTCTTAAGAGTGATTGCAAAATTCATTGGTATTATCTTAATTATTGTAGGTATAAGTGCTTTAATAGCCATGATAATCGCTTTATTTACTGTAGGAATCACTGATGTTATTCATTTCCCTGGCATGGATTTTATTAATGCCTCTAATGCGGCTAATATTCCTATTTGGCTAATGTCGTTACTACTATTTTTTGCTGTAGGAATTCCATTTTTCTTTATATTCTATTTAGGTTTAAAGATTTTGGTAAACAACCTAAAGTCTATAGGGAATATTGCAAAATTTGCATTATTAGGTCTTTGGATTGTCTCAATTATTGGACTCATTATTACAGGAATTAAACAAGCCACAGAACAAGCATATGATGCGAATTTCACTAAAGTTGACGACACTTTAAATATTGCTTCAGGCGATACACTGAAAATTAAAATGGTTGGTCACGATGAATATAACAAACATTTGTATAGCGACAATAATGGCTATAGAATTAGTAGTACAGATGATGGTAACAATATTATATCAACAACAGATATAAGGCTTACTGTAAAATCTACCACAGACTCTTTAGCTAGCATAAAAATTATTGCTTTGGCAAGAGGTAGTAGTTATGAATTAGCAAGAAAACGAGCTAATGAAATTAAATACAATTATTCTATAGTAAATAACGAACTAAAATTAGATTCATATTTAATTACGCATGCTTCAAATAAATTTAGCGATCAACATATTGAAGTGATATTGTACCTACCTGAAGGTAGCATCTTTATTGCCAACAGCAATACACAAAATTTTCGTCGCTATTATAAATCTTCAAACGAAATTCTGAAGCGAGGAATGGAAAACCATTTCCTAAAAGTAAAAGAAGATGATGTTGAGTGTTTAGATTGCGATGATGAAATTGAGAATGAAGAATTCATTGAAGAAACAAGCGAAATTATTGAAACCATTACTAATAAAGAAAAATCAGAAGTTACCATCTCAATTAACGAAGAGAATGGTGTTAATATTGAAATTAATGACAATTGAAACCAAAAATTCTACAAGTCATCACATTTTAATATACCATTAAGCCTAATCAACTTAAATTTATAAAAATTTCATCAATCAAAAAACCAACAGAAATCATGACTACATTAACAAGAATTATCGTAACTAGTATTATTAGTTTATTAATGCTATCCTGTAACTTTTCCATGAATTTTGGACAAGGAATAGATGGTAATAGAGAAGTTATCACAGAAGAGAGGACTATTTCTAATGACTTTAACGAAATTAAAATTAGCCAAGGTTTAGACCTCTACATTACTCAATCTAATAATGTTAATTTAAGCGTTGAGGCAGATGCAAATCTTCACGATCTAATTATGACAGATGTAGAAAATAATATATTACGAATTTATTCTACTCAAAATATAAGAAGTGCATCTTCAAAAAAAATTAGACTCAACCTTAAAGACATTTCTGTAATAAAAGCCACAAGCGGTAGCGATGTTTATTCTACAAACACCATTGAAGTTGACAAACTGGAATTAAACACAACAAGCGGATCAGATATTACATTAGACGTAAAAACGCTAACATTATATTGTAACTCTACAAGCGGAAGCGATATAAAAATTAGCGGTACCACAAAAGCACTCACTGCATCTGCAACAAGTGGAAGCGATATTGATGCCTCTAACCTTTTGGCTGAAACATCTGATGTAAAAGCCACAAGTGGTGCTGATATTTTTGTAAACACCACAAAAGCGTTAACCGCTAAGGCTACAAGTGGTGGAGATATTAAATATTATGGAAATCCTGAAAAAGTAGAAAAAACTGACACATCTGCTGGTAGTGTAAAACAACAATAATCATTTAAGTTTAGATATTTATTTAACCCACAAAACACTAACAACCAATCAATTATAAATCATCCTAAATTCTAATTAGAGTTTGGGATGATTTTTGTATATCTTAGTTTAATAACTTTTATTTGACCTATATTAAATAGAAATCATTAATATTGACAATTAAAATAGATCTAAGCGGTAGAAAACCTTAAAAAGTGACCAATTTGATACGTTTTGTGTCTCTTAAAAGACAGTAAACTTTAGAATATGAAAAAAATATTACTCATTCTGCTTTTAATGATTGTTGCTACACCTATTGCATCAGCTCAATCGGCAGAAAAAATTAAAGGAGATAGAAATGTCACTATTAAACAAACATATATTGATGATTTCCATTCGATTGTAGTTGATGGTGATTTTTCAATAGAAGTTGTCTATAATAGTAAACCTTCTGTAAATGTAGAAGCAGATGATAACTTACATGAAGTTATTCAGTTTAATGTTGTAGATGGTGTCCTTACTTTTGTTGAAACCATTCGTATTTCATCTAAAAAGAAACTAAATATTACTGTAAACTATAGTGATGGCCTTCATACTATTGAAACTAGAGGTGACGGAGAAATTAGGTCATTAACCTCTATGGAGCTTGGCGATGTTACTTTAACAACTGCAGATAATTCTAGAGCGTATTTAAATATTAACGCTAAAACTATCACTTATAAAGCTTCAGGAAAATCGAAAACACGGTTAAATCTTACTGCAGATACTACAAAAATTGAATTAAGTGACAACAGTAAGTTAGATGCCTTAATTAATAGTAAAGTTGCAGACTTTGATTTATACCAACGTTCTGATGCTGTTATTGAAGGTACTGCAAATAGTTCTGTTATTAGATTAGATAACTCAACCAACTTTAACGGTCCAAAATTCGACGTTAAAACTGCAGATACAAGTATTGAAGGCAGTAGTGATTTAACGATTGCTGCAATTGATCAGATTTCTATTGCGGCTTCTGGGAATAGTGAAATTTATTTATTTGGAAGTCCTGCAATAACAATTACGAAATTTGAAGACACAGCTAAATTGCAGAAGAAAAAACGCTAAATAAGACTACTAAGGCTCTAGTATTTTAAGAGAAAACTGAATCTCTATTTTAGGTGAAACTTTTACCATACCTAACATTTTTGTTGGTGCAGTTAAACTAAAATCATTGATATCTAAAGGCATTACTCCACTTACATGTAAATCGTTATTATTAATTACAGAAATAGGAATCGTATAAGTGTTTACGATATTGCTAATGTTAATTTCTATAGTTGCTGTAATAGAGTTTGCTTTTGTTTTAGATTTAGAAAGCTTTTTTAACTTGAGTGTTATTTCTGGAAACTCTTCAGTATTAAGTAATTTATTAAAATCTTTATTTATAGCCTTACCTCCACAGTTAAACTCTAAATTAGGAAGTATTAATTTGGTATCGTTAAACTTAACGATACTATCTTCATCTTTGTATGTAATATTAATAGCTTCTGAAATGGCAGTCATATCAAACTGACATTCAAAAGTACTGACATTCGTTTTTCCTTTAATTTTTAGATAACTTTCAGAAGAAAGGTTTATAGTAGATTCCTTAAATTTAGACACGTCCATTTTAGGAATAAAGCTCGCAGATCCTAAAAAAAATAAAATTATATATGATAATGTCTTAAGCATAACTAAAGATTAAAAAACAAGGCCTCTATCGTAATGACAAAGGCCTTTTTATTTATTAGTACTTAGAAACTAATTACAGCTTCAAGTATAACTCCATCAAATTTACCATCTTCAAGAAGGTCTCCTGCTGGGTAATCATTATAACTTTGGCTTACGTACTCTGCTTTCATTAGAACATTCTTAGTTAAGAACCAACCTGCTCCTAATTGAAATCTATCAATACTTACATCATCACCTCCAGCTAATTCTGCACTTACAGTATTGTAACGTGCGCCTAAAAACACATTTTCAGTTTCTCCAAATCTGTAAATAACTTCACCTGCATATTGGTTAGCATCTCTTCTGTCTGTTTCTGCTAATGCTTTACCTGATGTTATTTCAATCGTACCAAATACTTCTAATCCACCATATTTCACAAATGGATTAATCATAATTGCAGTAATTTGATTTTTGAATCCAGGATCAAAACGTCCAGATCTAAAATTATCACTAGTTGCAGTAGCATCTTGCATAATATTATAATATCTAGAACCTGCTCTATCTGCAGAATACAAATATACATTTGGTGCATATCCTGTATTATATAAAGATCCTGTTAATCTGAATCTGAAATCATCATTGATTTGTTTATCATAACCTAACTTTGCTAAAAAAGCAGCACCACCTGTTGTTCCATCAGATACAGTTGTACTTTGGTTTAATTTACCATTAGTAAATCCTATCATACCAAAAAGTCCCATATCTGTTGTGTAATATACTTCTGCTCCAACTTCTGTTGTAAATGAATCCATTATTAAGTTTCCAACAAATGGGTTGTATAGTGCTTGTGCATTATCACTTCTTCTAAAATGCGCATCACCATAGTTGTTTTCCATATGTCCAATTTTAATCGTTGTATGCTTCATTAGGTCTTCCATAAAACCTTCTCTAATAAAATCTAATTTGTCTATTTTAAAATAGCCACCTTTTACATAAGGCTCATGGTGGTGTCTAGAAGACAAATACGTTCTTAAATGCATGCTTACACCATCATACAGTGCTACATCTAAATCTAAATTAGCTGTTGCTAAGTTAAAGTTGCTACCTACTTCTGCTAAAGGTAATGTACCTGAATTTTCGTTATCTAGCGCTTGGTATTGAAGAGCAAATGAACCTCCAATTCTAACATACAAGTCTTCAAAAGAAGTGATTGTATCCTTTTTTGCCTCAAAAACATTGACACCTCGTTGATCTGGTTGCCTATAATTATCGAAGTCTCTTTTATTTTTTGTCTGTGCAGATAAAGAATACCCCATTGTCAATACAATGATAAAGCTTACGAGTTTTAGTGCTAATTTCATAATTTATTGGTTTAATTTTTAATTGATTTTGAATTATATTATTTGGTTTCGAATACAGATTTGAATTCGATTTTAATTGCATCTCCTGTTTTAATAGTTCCTAATAATGCTTTAGGTGGATCAATTCCAAAATCTGTCATTTTAAATGATTTTTCGCCATTGAGTAAAACCTTATTTCCCTCTAGTTTTAGAATCATATCTATAGACATATTTTTTGTAACACCAGCAATAGTCATTTTACCTGTTGTAGAAACTTTAAACGATTTATCGGATAACTTCTCTATTTTTTTAACCGATACAAGGTCAAAAGTCATAGTTTTATAATCCTCTGTTTTTAAGGCCTTATAAGTGTTTTTGTCCATTGAAGATTTCCCACTTTTAAGACTCTCTGCTTCTACAGAAAAACTTAAAGTTTTAATTTCTAAATCTCCTGAATGCGCAATAACAATTTTACCTGATTGCTTTTCTGTTTCTAAGGTCCAATCGTGTAAAGAAGATGTACCATGAACTTCTAGAACTGAAGCGTTATTATTTAAGATATAATTTTGAGATAAAGCAACCTGAAAAGAAAAAAGACTGCTTAAAAATACTGTTAGAAAAAATACCGGAAATTTAATTGAATGTTTCATAGTTGCGTTTTTATGTTTGTGCAAAGATTTACATAAAAAGCATTTTAATTTATGACAAAAGTCATACATCAATTATTTCTTACAAAAAATTAACGCTTAAGGTATTTTAAAATTTTGCATAAAAAAGCCGAAGTTTATTTGCTTCGGCTTTTAGTTATTAAGATTGTAATAATAGCTTTTTCTAACGTTGGTATGTTTCAACTAGCGTTCCTTCTCCACTTATATTAGTTGTCCACTTTAAAATAGATTCTGTTAGCTCATTAACTTCTAAAACATAAGCTTCTAAACCAGCTTCTGAGTCATCCCAAGTTATTGTAAGTGTGGTTTCATTTTTAGTCCAGCTTCCAAATTCAGATATATTTTCTCCATTAATTCCGAAGCCTCCATATATAAATTCAACGCGATTATTAGATGTAAATTTCACTGTATTACTATCAGGAACACCTATATTATTCCCATTAAAAACACTAGAGACACCTGTCCATGTTCCTATTAGTAATGAATTATTTGCATTATCAGTACTGTCATCACTTGAGCACGATACCAAAATTAAAAATACAAACGCACCTAATAAGTATTTCTTCATTAAGCTTACTTTTATTTAATTGTAACTAGAAGTAGCCACCTCAAAATCAGAATCTTTAGCTGCCAAATAACGTTCAGCATCTAAAGCAGCCATACAGCCTGTTCCAGCAGCAGTAATTGCCTGTCTGTACACATGGTCTGCAGCATCTCCACTTACAAAAACTCCCTCTACATTGGTTTTACTTGTTCCTGGTTTTGCGTTGATAATATAACCTGTTTCATCTAAATCTAAAAAGTCTTTAAAAATATCTGTATTGGGTTTATGACCAATTGCTACAAAGAATCCTGTAGCTTCAATATCGTGTTTTTCATTGGTTTTGTTGTTATAGACTCTAACTCCTGTAACCACTTGTCCATCACCTAAAACCTCATCTGTTTCAGTGTTGAAAAGTATTTCAATATTTTCAGTATTCTTTACACGTTGTGCCATGATTTTAGAGGCTCTAAATTCATCACGTCTTACCAACATGGTTACTTTTTTACAAAGTTTAGATAAGTAGTGAGCTTCTTCACAAGCAGAATCTCCAGCTCCTACAATTACTACCTCTTGATTTCTATAAAAGAAACCATCACAAACAGCACAAGCAGAAACACCGCCTCCTAATTTTAAATATTTTTGTTCAGAAGGTAAACCTAAATATTTTGCAGATGCTCCTGTAGAAATAATAATAGTATCTGCATGAATTTCTTTCTCTTCATTTACCCAAACTTTATGAACATCTCCTGAAAAGTCTACTTTAGTTATCCAACCATGGCGCACATCAGTACCAAAGCGTTCTGCTTGCTTTTGTAGCTCAATCATCATTTCTGGTCCCGTAATTCCTTCTGGGTATCCAGGAAAATTCTCAACTTCATTGGTAGTTGTTAATTGACCACCAGGCTGCTCTCCTTGGTATAAAACAGGAAACATATTAGCTCTTGACGCATAAATTGCAGCTGTGTAACCTGCTGGGCCAGAACCTATAATTAAACACTTTACTTTTTCAATTGTATCAGACATATTATGTATTTTATTACGTAAAACAAAAGTAGGTTTTTTGTATAAATCCTTACATAGAAGTTATTAACAGTAATTATAGTATCATAAATATTTTAAATCATGGCTTCTTTTACTCATAATTTCGTAATTTAAAGGTGTTTAATAGTAAAACCCAAGAAATTATGTCTCGTAAAATTTTAGTTTTAAGCCTTGCATTGGTGTTTATATCTTCTTGTAATGACCAACCCGAAAAGACTACAACAGCTGTTGAAGTTGAGGAAACTATTGATACAAATAGCAAAAATCTCAAAGGCACATGGGAATTAGTTGGATTTTATAATTATAAAGATAATGTGGCTGTAGATTCTTTTAATACATCTTCAAGCTCTAGACAATTAAAAATGTATACAGACACAAAAGTCATGTGGTGTAAACATAAACCTGCAGATTCTTCTGAATGGTTTGGGTATGGCACTTATAAGTATAAAGACGATACTCTTACTGAAGTTTTAGATTTTGGATCTGCGGTAATGAATGAGGTGATTGCTGAAAAAAAAGCGTTTAAATTTGAATTACAATTACAGAACAATCGTTTTCAACAAATTGAGTTAGATGAAGATGGTAATCGTATTTATTCTGAAAATTATAAACGTATAGAATAAAACTCAAACGGTAAAAATTTTAAAATATATAAAGCCTGCGCACATCTTTTAAAATAATGTAACGCAGACTTTACCCCTAAATAAAAACTAAATATTAGTCTTTTAATGTATACACAACGGTTAATCTAAGATATTCCGTGCCAGAATTTGCAGCTCTCCAATACGACTCCTCCCCTAAATCGTAACTACTTATAGAAAATATTTTATCTATTTCCTCTCCTGAAACTTCCGCAAGTAATTCTGCATTTTTGCGTGCATTTTCCAGAGCTTTTTGAGTTAATAACTTAATCTCTGCATCAAATATTTTAGATTTAACCTGAACATAAGAAGGCATGGCCTGAGACATTTTTATATTAGTAAGTTTTAAAATATCTTTTTTGCTCTTGGTTTCATATCTAAGAACAGTTCCCTCTGTTCTATAACCCATTGCCGCAAAAGCCAAATCATCCCTTATAAACTTTGAAGTATCAATATTTAGACTTTTAACCTCTTCGTAATACTTAGCCAACAACTCGTCTAAAGTTTTATATGGACCATCTCCATAATAGCCTTTTTCTAATGACAAGGTGACTTCTGTTTTGTACATTACATCATCTAATGGTTTTTCTACTGTACCATGAACTGTAATTGATCTTTCTGGTGTTATTTGTTGTGCTTTTGCATATACTGAAGCACATAGCATGAGTATTAAAATAATAGGTTTCATAATAAAATATAGTGGTTTGAATTATAGTGGTTATACTGTAAACATAAAAGAAGCAGCAATCATCCAACCGCCAACTACAAGGCCTAGAATACCTAATTTACCTAGTTTGGGTGCTAATGTTTCTCTTAATTTGGCCGCTTTTTCCTTTGCCGCTTCGTTTTTACTTAGCAATAATTTGTTTATCATACCAAAGCCAAGCATAAACCCAAGTGCAGCTTCTACAAAGCTTCCTGCTAATAAGGTTATCCACCAAATTGGTGCTACTGATAACCAGCCCATATTAAGAAAGGCAGAAATAATTCCCCAAACTCCAAAAAAGCAAAAGACAATACCTATCCAACCTTGGTAAGGTGCGACTTTGTCTAACAGTTCTTGTGCGTTAGGTTTTTTTGATAAAATAAGTGATGGCACTGCAATAATGCTCAAAAGAATTAATGAAATTCCGTAAATCATAATGTTTAATTTTTAGTGATTAATTATGATGCAAATTTCAATAAACAAGCCAGTGCAAAACAGACGGTAACTAGTAAAAGTGCTTACCCTGTTTTCAGGGATAAAGATATTATTTAAGCATTCCTTTTTCTACGGCATAACGCGTAAGACCTGCCAAATTGCGTACTCCTAGCTTAGAGATAAGGTTTTTACGATAACTTTCAATAGTATGCTTACTTAAAAACAACTGGTCTGCAATTTCTTGAGTTGTAAACTCTTGTGCGATGAGTTTTAAGACTTCTGTTTCTCGTTTACTTAATGAAATTTCAGGTTCAGATTTAGCAGAAAACATAGCTTCCATTAGTATCTGCTTAATGTGAGGTGAAAAGTAATTTTGACCTCCTAAAATAGATGTAATAGCTTTTAATAACTCTGTCTTTTCTGCATTTTTAGAAATATATCCATTTGCATTAGCTTCGGTAAGTGTTTTTATTTTTTTAGCATCTTCAAGCATGCTAACCACAAGGGTTTTGATGTGTGGAAACTCTTCTTTTATTACAGCATTGAGCTCTACACCATCCATTTCTGGCATATTTATATCTGTAATAACTAAATCTACTTTTTGATCTGTATTAATTCTTATATACTTTAAAACCTGTGTCCCTGTTTTTGCTGTAAGAATAATGTTGATGGATTTTTCTTCTGCTAAAATACTCGTCAAGCCATCTAAAAACATAGCATGATCGTCTGCAATTATTATAGAAAATGGTGTTTTCATAAGTTATGTTTGTGGTAAGCTAATACTTATTACAGTTCCTCTATTCTCAGCTGTATTAATAGAAATTGTCCCGTTAAAATCGGCAACTCTGGTTTCAATATTACGTAGCCCTATGCCTTTATTATTAGCGTTTAAATTGAATCCTATACCATCGTCTTCATAAATAAGTTCTATACTCTTTTCTTCGGGAAGTGATGTGAGCTGTATACTAACTTCTTCGGCCTTAGCATGTTTTAAAGCATTAGTAATTAATTCTTTTATAATATTAAATAAGGCAACTTGAATAGACACATTAATTTCATTGATAGCCTCTTTAGGAAAAACGTCTAGGCGCAAATCTACTGAAGTGTTACTTAGGGTGTTTACATAATTATTAAGCAAATCCGTAAAAGCAGCCCCTTCGAATTCTTTTGGAATTAAACTATGAGAAATCTCTCTCACTTGATTATAGGTCATATCTAACTGATTTAAAATCTGCCTAAATTCTGGTTGATGGTCACCAAAACTATTCATCTTTAATTTAATACCTGCTAAATTACCACCTATACTATCGTGTAATTCTCTAGCGATTCTGTCGCGTTCTTTAGATTGAACTGCGATGGCATTTTTTGCCAATTCTAATTCCTGCGATTGTAATAAAGTCTTAACTTCTTGTTGATTTATAGCCTCTTGCTGCTTGTTTAATAAACTCTGCGTTTGTAGCTTTTGATAATAAACCACAAGCAATAAAACAACGGGTATAAGAATGATTAAAAAACCTATTAAAAAAGCATACTTTATTGTTGTTTGTCTTTCAATTTCTGCCTCTTTTAATATTTGATCTTTTTGTAATTTATCAATCTCTTTTTCCTTTTTTAAGGTTTCGTATTTAAGTTCTAAATCTTTTACCAAACGTTGATTTTGCTTACGTGCTATTTCCCTACTAACACTTTGGTATTGGGTCATTAAACTATAGGCGTTTTTATAATCTTCTTTGGCATTATAAAGTCTTGCTAATGCATCTATAACTTTTTGTTGCAATTCTAAACGGTTCCACTGAATGGTATTTATATAGGCTGTACTTAACGCCATTTGTGAAATGTCGTAGTTGTTTAACATCGCATAGCCATAGCCAATATCTAAAATTGCTTCAATGTACAAATCGTAAAACCCATTATTTAAAGCTTCAGTTTTTATGGCTTCTGAACTATCAATTAGAGTTTCGTAATGACCTTGCCTCAACTCTATTTCTGACAAATTGAGTTGTAATTCTAGTTTTAACTTTTGGTAATCTTCTATAAACGCTTTAGACAATGCTTTATCTATCATCGTTTTTGCTAAATCATAATCTTTATGTAGAATTAAAAAAAAGCTTTTTATCACCACATTTTTCAAATAGAAATCATCATTTGTATAGGCTTGTGGTAATTCTTCTAAAAGCTCTTGAGCTTTGTTAAATTCACCTTTAAACAAATACGTTTCTGCTAATTGTAATTTTAAATAATTATGAATATAATCTTTGGGAGTTGATGTTTCAATACCTTGAATATACGAGCTTGTAGCTTCATCTAACAATCCCATTTTTTGAGCAGCAACCCCTTCAAAATATAAAGCTCTAAGCTTAATCTCTTTAAGATCCTGAAACGTTGAATCTTTATAAAACGCTTCACTTTTCATCAATTTACCATAATGCATTAAAGAATCTGCATGACCTGATTTAAGGTAAATCTGTGCAATAGTATCTAAATATTGAAATCGGACTTGCTGTGTTTCTGCTGCATTTAATTTTATAAAAATATCATTGCTAACAACATTAGGCATGTGACCAAACGCCCTAAAATTGTGCTGCTTTTCTTGAGTAAAACCTAGAAAGCACATCACCCCGAATACAAGAAAAACTATTTTTCTAATTTGCATTATTGCTATAAAATCTATTGACAAATGTAATATATTGCTATTCTATTATCTAAACTTAGACGGCATTACTATTGTGTTTTCATTAATATTACAATACTACATACATCGAAAATGCTAATTATCACGGTTTTCCGTGAAAATAAAAAAAGCCTTGAGATTTATGTTTCTCAAGGCTATTTATAAATGCTATATAATCTATATTACTTCTTTATTAATCCTTTTAATAGAGATAGTACAAAAAGCACTATAAAGATAAAGAAGATAATTTTTGCTATTCCTGCCGCTGCTCCTGCTATTCCTCCGAATCCAAGGATGGCTGCTATGATTGCTATTATAACGAATGTGATTGTCCAACGTAACATAATTTTTTGGTTTTTAGTATTAATATTCGAAACTAGCTCGTCTAATTCCTTATGATATAAAGATAAACAACTAACCTACAAACATTTAACACATTTCATACGATTACTAACTCATATAACTAATATTTATAAAAAGGAAAAGTGCCATATTTACATATGACACCTTTCCCAACCTAACCAAACCTAATCTAACTATGTTCCGCTATTAATGTAAGTCTTCTAATACATTTATTTTTGCCAACCCATTAGTAATGGTGGATTTCTGCGATTGTAATATTGATTTTGTACTCATTGGGAGGCTTGTCTCATTTATTACATCTTCATATTCTTCAATAGCAGCTTTTTCTCCCCTAATGGCTTCGTTTAACATCGATTGTTCATCATCGGCTGAAAACAAACTTTTAACATCCATCCACGCTCTGTGCGCTTTTCCTGTTAAACTTCCCCCTTTGTCTACATCTTGATTAAAGCTTCTAATTTCCTGCTTTAATTCACGTCCAAAATTAAGACGCTCTTGCGCTTTGTTTCTAAAGTATGATTTTAATGAAGCGTGTTCTATATTTTCTGCCGCTTTAGTAAAACCTTTTTCAGCATCGTATGTTTTTTCTAATAAATTGTTTAATTTTTCTCCGACTTCTTCTGTGTAAGTACTCATAATTCTATTTTTTTTTTAAAATTTATGATACTTTATTTTAGAGATGTGTATCACTTAACATCTTTACTTTATTTGATAAAATTAAGGGAATTATCCAACCTAACTTAATGCAAAAGATTTCAGTTTTAGCTCAAATAAAAAATAGATTTAATTCTTAATTTTTACCGATGCGTTTCCATATATGCATTATATTTTGTTGCTAATTCCTCCTTTTGATTTTTGGTTAAAATTTTACCTGATAACTGAAAAAAAGTATGCTCTTCATCTTCCAAATGGTGTTCTACTTTTTCTTTTAAATCCTTGGCTGTTTTTAGCCAGGCTGAAGAGTCCATTTCAGTCTCTTCCAACTGTTCTATAAGCTCATCAATCTCATGGTGCTCTGCAATTCCATGTCTGGCATGTTCTTGCATCATATCTGTTGGAATTAAGGGTTTATAGAAGTGTCGCTCCTCTGCATTGGCATGCAAATCGAGTTCTTTTTTTAGTTTATTAAAAATTTCCGTTCTCTCTTTTGAGTCTCCTTTAGTCTGTATTAATTTGTCTAAAAGCTCTCTTTGGATGTCGTGGTCAATTCGTATGGCTTCGTATATGTTCATTTGTAATTCTTTTTGGTTACTAATCAAAGGTAATTTTATGAACCTCAACAAATTTGCTCTATAAGTTTAAAAGTTAACTGTATAGAACTTAGAGCGCTGGTGAGAATGCATTAAAAAGTCCTGCTAAACCATATAATTTAGAGGACCGATCTGAAGGAGTTTAGTTTACCCCATATCTTACTTTAAGGTCGTTTTAAATTTTACATAAAAACTAAACTATATTTATTAGACATGTAAGACTAAAACAAGCTGAAAATTACTTTTTAAAAATCCATTTTCTAATTAGTGCAATAAAACTGTATTTCCCAGTTAATTTTAAGGCTGTACTTACCCAATTTAATGGCTGTAAATCTTCCTTAAATTCACCTTTTGTCAATTTTAATTCTTCCCATGCAATATCACGCTCTAGCTTAAAACGTTTTAAATCGTTATCAATTTCTTCAAATGTGGCGTATGTCTTCATATTAATTAAAAAATTTAAGTCCTACTTTTTTTATGATAAACGAATTGAATTTTGTTCTTAACTTATAGATTATAAGTGACAGTATAACATAAGCCACACCTACTATTAAAAATCCTAGCGCATAGCTATTTAAAGCATTACCTATTTCTAATGCTGCTGCAATAGATAAGAATACTAAGCCTGCAAACAATAGACTTCCTACAGCCAATACCTTAGTCACTAAACTTAATGACAATGTTAGTTGTTGAAAAATTTTCAATCTAAAATATTGGTGAGACGCCTTAACGTAGCGCTCACCAATATGTGAAACTTTGCTTGCTGTATGGTTTATGTCGTCAAAAACACTCATTTATTAGGCTTTTTTCTGTAAATTCTTATTCTTAGCTTTTAAATCCTTTAATTTCGCCTCAAGTGTAGTGATGACATCTTCTGCCTTATAACTTGCATTAGAAACTATAGATTCTACTTGATGGTCTAAATTTTCTTTATGAGAAGAAATGCTATTACCTAAAGAATCTCTTAATTCGGTAGCCTTCTCTGCCATCAAATCTCTTTTCGTTGCTGCTTCGTCTGCAATTCTCTGTCTAGTTACACTACCCTTATCTGGGGCAAACAAAATTCCTAAAACCGCTCCTACTGCTGTTCCTGCTAGTATCCCTAAAACTGTATTTCCGTTATTACTCATGTTATTTAATTTTTATAGTTAATTTTATTATTCAGCACACTGCTGTTACACAAAGATATAGTCAAGATAAGCCACAGCTTAACTCTTTACATAGCAATATTAGCTGTAATGCTAGTTTAGTGTTAGCGTCAAACATTTTAGCAATTGAATTAACTCAAAGACATAAATAAATCTAGATTTGAAGAATAGAATAATCCTATGAAAACAAGTATTAAAACATACCATCCATTTAACGGAAATCATTTAGAAACCTATACTATGGATTCTGAATCTAAACTAAAAGAGAAATTAAAATTAGCCGATTCAACATTTAAAACATGGAAACAATTAGAGATTAAAACGCGTGTAGCGCTAATGCAAAATTTAGCTAATGAATTACACCAGAATAAAACCGAATTAAGCCTACTCATTACAAAAGAAATGGGAAAACCCATTGCAGAAAGTAGAGCTGAAATAGAAAAATGTATTTATCTCATTGATTTTTATATCCAAAATTCGGATCATTTTTTACAAGACGACATTATTGCAACCGAAGCACATGAAAGCTTTATAAGTTATGATCCTTTAGGCTGTATTTTAGCTGTAATGCCTTGGAATTATCCGTTTTGGCAAGTATTTAGATTTGCTGTGCCAACATTAGCAGCAGGCAATGTAGCACTTCTAAAACACGCTTCTAATGTTACAGGTTGTGCTATAGCTATTGAAAAACTTTTTTTAAATGCTAAGTTTCCAAAAGGATGTTTTCAAACTTTAGTTACAGATCATGAAGGCATTGAAAAACTTATGTCAAATGACATTGTTAAAGCAGTTTCCTTAACTGGAAGTGAAAAAGCAGGTCGAAAAATAGCAGAACTCGCAGGAAAAAACCTTAAACCTTCACTATTAGAATTAGGTGGAAACAACGCGTGTATTGTTTTAAAAGATGCCGATTTAGACAGACACATAGAAACGATTGTAAAAGCACGAATGCAAAATTCTGGGCAAAGTTGCATTGCAGCTAAGCGGTTTATAGTTGTAGAAGATATTTATGATGACTTTATTGAAAAATTCACATCAAAAGTAAAAGCCTTAAACTATGGAAATCCACTAGAAGACGATACTACAATATCGTGTTTAGCTCGTGAAGATTTAGCTGAAACTTTAGAAAAACAAGTTCAAAGATCAATTGATTTAGGTGCTAAAGTAACACTTGGAAATACACGAGATGGTGCTTATTTTCAACCTACAATCCTAACTAATGTTACAGCGGAAATGCCTGTATTTAAAGAAGAAACTTTTGGTCCTGTAGCTGCCATTATTAAAGTACAGTCAGAAGACGAGGCATATACAATGGCATCAAAGTATAAGTTTGGGTTAGGTACCATGGTGTTTACATCAGATTACGATGCGGCATTACAACGCACATCAGAAATTGAAGACGGTGCTTTTTTTATCAATGAAATGGTTAAATCAGATCCAAGATTACCGTTTGGAGGCACTAAAATTTCAGGCTATGGCAGAGAATTATCAAAAGAAGGTATGCTAGCCTTTGTAAATAGGAAAACCGTATATATTAATAAGTAAAATTTAAAATTATGAAGTTTGTAAAAGAAGAAGATGAAAAAAGACGCGATTACGTCTTTCAAAAGGATAACAAAACAAAATTTGGAGCACGAATAATAATTCTTATACTTATCATTTTAGTAGGTGCTGTAGTTGCCTCTGGAATCCACTTTGAATGGTTTTAGAAAACATAAAAACTAACGGCTTTTCTTAGATGCGATAACACTTATAATTAAGATTTGTGTCGCATGAAACAACATTAATGGTAACAACACAATACCTAAAGTTGCCATATTTCCGAATAGTATTTTAGAAAAAACAGTACCGTGAACTAATGATTTTTTAGTACCACAAAATTGTGCTGTAATACGATCTTCATTATTAAGTTGAAGTTTTTTAGAAATAAATCCCGTTAGCGAATAAACAATTATAAATAACGTTACGACTCCTATAAAAAGGAAGAGTAAATCTAAAAATGACACCACACTAAAAATATTATTGTCAAATGATGCCGCAAAACTCTTGTAAATAATTAATAAGATAATAGCCTTATCAAACAAAGTTAATTTGCTACTATGCTTACGAGCAAAATCACCCAAATAACGTTGCAATAAGAGGCCAACAATTACAGGTAAAATAATTTGAACAATGAGCTTGATATAAATTTCAGTAAAATCAAAATCCGTTTGAATACTATCTACAAACAATCCCATCCAAAGTGGAGTCAACACAATACCAATAATACCTGATATACTTGCATTAAAAATCGCTGCTGGTACATTTCCTTTAGCCATAGCCACCATCACTACAGACGATGATACTGTAGATGGCAATGCTGCTAAAAAAAAGAACGCTAACCAAATGGTTTCTTGAGCTTCATTTTGAATACATGGGCGCAGTAATAAAATCAACAACGGAAACATTAAAAATGTAGAACCTTGCACTAAAACATGCAATTTCCAGTTTTTAAGCCCAGCTTTAAGTTGCGTTGGATTTAGTTTAAGTCCGTAAAAAAAGAATATAAGCGAAATGCCTATCGCACTAATAGCGTCTATAGGAATTTGACTACTTTCTATTCCCCATTCTGGAAAGAAATAAGCTAAAACGATTACTATAATAATGGATATGACGAATTTATCAACCTTTATACTCATGTATGGTCACTTTGTTTCTGTCTGCTAAATAAAGTCTCTTTTATTTAATGCTCTAAAATAATATCATTTAATTACAAAAAAGACAAGCTAATTATCTTATTTTTTGAAAACCTAAACAGGTTTACAAATAGTAAATCAAGTCTAACTGAAAGCAGTATTAGATTTTTTGAAGCTAATATAAAAACCATTTTTAAAAGCTTATATGACTCATTTCAAATCTTGAAATATTAGGAAGTTTTAAAAAAAATAAAGACCTTTACGCTGTGAAAACAGCTACACTTTTTTTAGCATTGTTTATGCTTCTCAAACCTACTATTCCATTTGTGGAATACGCTGCTTTTTATGACTACATTAAAAATGAACTTTGCGTCAATAAAGACAAACCCGAATTAGCTTGTAACGGTAAATGTCATTTAAAAAAAGAATTAGCAAAAGCTTCCGATTCCGAAAAAAGTAACGACAAAAATCACTCTTCTTCAACAGAACATCAAGTCGTCTTCTTTCAAGATCTTTTTGATGACAATCTCGTTATTGCTGTTAATACAGAACATTTAAAAATTGAATCTTCTTATAATAAAATTTATAAATTCGATTTTATGAATTTTATCTTTCATCCTCCTTTAGCTTAAGTTTAAATAGAGACCTTGTAATTTATAATCCTATCAATAGCCAAACGCTTTACATAGGTATTATGTGGTATGCTTTACACTAATAATTTAACATATGAGCGTACATACTAGTCTTGTTGTACAATCCGTACAATAAAAGTAATCTTATACACAAGTCTTCTATTTATTTCTTGTAGCGGTATTAAGACCTTTTCTGTCTTCATACATTCCTAATTTAATACAATGCTATTGCGTTTTCAATAGGTATTTATTAGTTGGGATATCCGCTGCTATATTTTTAAGTTTTTTTAATAAAACACCTATAAGTGATGAAGAAAAATATATTTTTTGTCATTGCAGCACTTGTTGCAGTGACATCTTGTACCCTAGATAAAACCGATTACGAAGCTGAAATAAGTACTGTAGTTGTTGAGCATTTTGAGTACAACGAAGTCGTTTCAATAAATAAAAACAACTATCAAATTCGTATAGAAGCTTTAAATGGGACACTGTATAAAGGCTATAATGACATCCATTTAACAATTACAAATACCCAAACTAACGAAAACATTAGCACGTCTAACGTCACGTTCTTACCCATTATTACTAATTATAATGGCAACAACGCTTCATGTCCACATCAATACAACTTAAATTATAGTACAGAAAACGACTACTATTCTGGTTACGCTGTATTTACAAGCGAAAGTAATGAGTTAGAAAACTGGGAAGTGCATATTTCATTTACAGATAATGGAGAAACCTATACTGTAAATCAAGACATCATTGTTGAAGAACAGGCGAACATGAACTTAAACATGACTGCTTTTACAGCCAATGACGGAGAGCAATATTTTATCGCTTTGGTTGCACCACAGAAACCTAAAATTGCAGAAAACGAATTGGTTGCAGGAATTTACAAATACAACCAGCCTTCCAATGAAGCCGGAACATTCCCAGACCCTTCTCAGTTTTCATATACAGAAGTTTCCAACTACACTTTATTATTAGATCCCAGAATGCCAGAACCTTCAATGGGAAATCACTCATCTCCAAACAATCAAGATTTAACACAACAGGAAGGTGGCTTGTATTACGGAACAGTTAATTATACCATGACCGGAAACTGGACCTTAAATTTTAGACTTCAGAATCCAGACGGAGACATTATTAAAGGCACCGAAGTTTCAACTGATTTTACACCAGGTATTGAAGGAGAAAGAAGCGAATTGCATATTGATATACTGTTTTAATAATGAAAAAACCCATAACACTAGTCATACTGCTTTTTGTTAGCCTATTTACCACGGCACAAAACACAGAAAAAGAGAAAAAGAAAGACAGCATTGTCGCTTTAGACGAGGTACAGTTAATTACTATAATTAAAAAGAAAATTGAAACAGACATGAAAATGGCCGTTACAGTTGACGAGTTTTTGGCGTCTTCAGATAATATTAGTTTTATAAAACGTGGAGCATACGCTTGGGAACCTTTACTAAATAATATGAGCTCAGAACGCTCTACAATTACTATTGATGGTATGCATGTTTTTGGTGCTTGTACTGATAAAATGGATCCTATCACCTCGTATGTAGAAAGTAACAACCTCTCTAAAATTGATATCAAGTCTGGACAAGAAGGCAGTATGCATGGAGCTACTGTTGCAGGAAGCATTGATTTAAAACGAAAAAGCACACCATTTAACCTTTCTAAAAAATGGAATGGAGCTTACCAAACCGGCTTTGAATTTAATAACAAACAATTTTTCAATTTGGCCAATGCATCTTATTCCGGCAGCAAATTTGTGGCAGATGGAAGCTTGGCGTATAGAAAAGCTGAAAACTATAGTGATGGTAACACTGAGGAAGTCAAACACTCTCAATTTACTAAATTCAATGCATCACTAGGATTAGCCTATAAAACAAGCGAATTATCTTCTGTAAAAGTTGAAGCAATTTATGATGAAGCTAAAGATGTTGGTTACCCAGCTTTACCTATGGATTTATGGTTGTCTCGTGCCTTAATTACATCAGCAACATATAAGCAATTGTTTAAAGAAGGACTATTTAGAGCCTTAGACACTAAAATTTATTTTAATGCTATAGAACATTATATGGACGATACCACACGTCCAGAAAATTTAGTACATATGGATATGCCTGGCTGGAGCACTACTTATGGCTTACTATCTAAAGCAAATTTAAAAAGCAATGATTTTAGTTCTGAAATTCAGCTGAACGCTTATAACAATTTATCTACAGCCGAAATGCGCATGTATCCACAAGACCGAAGTGAACGCTCTATGTTTGCTTACAGTTGGCCTGCAGTTACGACGACTTTTGCAGGACTTTCTCTAAATAACTCTTGGGAGATTTCAGACAAAAGTCAACTTAATTTTGGTGGGGCGTTAGGCATCAATTACAACCACTCTAAATACGTAGAGTTTAACTGGATTTTTCACCCTGGAACGCCTCAAGAAAAAACACGAATACTACCTAGTTTACACGCAGGTTATCAATTAGATATTAAAAATTTTAATTTTTCCGTAGGAGGTGGCTATGGCCATAGAGCTCCTTCTGTTTCTGAAGGCTATGGTTATTACATTTATAATAGTTTTGACCGTTACGATTATATTGGTAATCCTGACCTTAAAAACGAGATATCATACGAAGGTAATGCTAGTGCTGGTTATAAAGATGATAAATTCAGTTTACAAGCAAACGTAAATTATTTCTACATTGAGAATTACATCATTGGTCGAATTTTAAGTTTGGGAAGCCCCATGAATTATCAGTCTGTTGGTGTTAAAGGATATACTTCCTTAGAGTACTCAACCTTATTTAATTTTTCATTAAATACTAGCTATACCATTTTAGACAATCTTCATTGGAAAGGTGTATTAACTTATGCTCGTGGAAAAGACGATAACAAAAACAACTTACCATTTATTAGACCTTTAAGTTACCAATCATCAATCCATTATAGATACAACCGATTTAATTTTCAAACGTCGGTTAATGGCGATTTAGAACAAATTAATTACAGTCCAGAATACGGAGAAGATCAAACTCCTTCTTATACCATTTGGAACCTGTCTGCAGACTACACGTTTAAAATTAAAGATTACAAGACCGTTGTTCAGGTTGGCGCAGAAAATATACTTAATGAGTATTACAGTACTTATGCCGATTGGGGAAATATACCAAGAATGGGACGCAATATTTTCACCTCTTTAAAATTCAACTTCTAAACTAATGCAACGGGTTTTTAGCTCCATAATGACTTTAATATTTCTGTTTGTTGTTTCACAGCAAGCCGTCGTTGTAATGCACTTTAAACTCAACCAAAAAGCAATTACAGAACAGTTTTGTATCAATAAAAACAAACCTGAACTCCATTGTAATGGAAAATGTTATTTAAGTAAAGAATTACAAGAAACGGAAAACAGCGATTCTGAAAAAATACTTAATACCAAAAATTTCGATTTGGTTTTTTATTCAAATATTGCATATGAAATAGAAACTCCAAACGTCATTAAAACCAAAGTAAAATTGATATATATAGAGTTCCATCATTCGGAACCCTATCTAGAAGTCCTAGTACCTCCTCCGATGTTAAGTGCTGATTTAGAAAACGCTTAACATAAAAAAATAAACATATCAATTAACATAAATTTTAAAAATGAAAAATCTTAAAAAATATATTTTATCAGCAGCCGTAGTCGTTGCATTCATGTCTTGTAGTAGCGATGACAATAATCCTGTTGCAAATAATGTAACCTTAGAATTCAATAACACATTTGGCGACACACCTATTGTTCTAGGAGATGCAACATCTAGTGCTGCGACTAAAAACACTTCTGATGCTGGACAAATTCACCACTTTGAAGAAGTTAAATACGTTATTAGTAACATTCGTCTTATAAAAGCAGATGGCACTGAAATTCCTTATCATGTAAATGATTTAGATAACGGAGCTACGGTTGTAAATCAGTCAAAACCAGAAACATTGAGTTATGTTATGAGTGATATTCCTGCAGGAGATTACACAGAAATAAAATTTGGTTTAGGTGTAAGATCTGATTTAAACACTTTAGATCAAGTAAGTTTCCCTACATTTTATGAAAATGCAGGAGCAAATGATACACAAATGCATTGGGAATGGGGAACGGGATACCGTTTTACAAAACTCGAAGGATTCTATGATACCGATAATAAGCAATTGTCTTTCCATTCTGGAAGTACAGTAGAAGGTGAAGAAGGTGCTTATACGCAAGGTGTTGATGCTTATAGAGATATTACAATTGTACTTCCTACAACAACTACTGTTGGCAATAGTGCACCTACAATTAACATTAAAGCCGATTTTGATTATTTCTTAAGTGGCGAAAGTCATACGGTAACATTAGTCTCTACAGAAGACATTACCAATAATGCAACACCAAGTGCTCATACAGCTACTGAAATGATGAAGTTTGTAGAAAATATTGGTGGTAATGGTACAACGGACCATACAGGAATGTTCTCTGTTACTTCAGTAGAAAACTAAATCTAAAAAATTAATGGGTCGGCTATGATAAAACACCATAGCCGACTCCATTATAGTTTTATAGCAAAATGAAAAAAACAATACAAAGTATCGCTATCATCCTTTTATTTACAGGATGTAGCACTAATGATACTGAGCCTATTATATATGACAACCCTGAATTAACACTGAATATTCCAATTGATTTTCCAGAACTAAACAGTTCGGTTTACAATAATATGCCAACGCAATATGGAGTTGAATTAGGTAAAAAATTATTCTTTGACAGACAATTAAGTGCAGACAACACCATTTCCTGTTCAAGTTGCCACATACAAGAAAGTGCCTTTGCTGATCACAACCCAAAAGCTATTGGAATTGAGGGACGAATAGGACTTCGTAATGCTCCGCCTGTACAAAACATGGCATTTATGCAATTTTATAATTGGGATGGTAATAAACTCCAATTAGAAAACCAACCATTGGTTCCTATCATTACACACGAAGAAATGGATTCCTCTATTTTAGAGGTTATTGGTAAACTTGAAAGCGATCCTTCTTATATAGAGCTATTTAATAAAGCTTTTCAAGGAGAAGGTATTACAGCAAATGGTATTTACAATAGTATTGCGCAATATGAATACACGCTCATATCTTCAAACAGTAAATACGATAGAGTTAAACGAAACGAAGGAGAAACATTTACAACAAGTGAAGCACAAGGCTATGCTGTTTTTCAAAACAAATGTATAAGCTGTCACAGCACAGAATTATTTACGGATCAAAGTTTTAGAAATATTGGATTTCCTATAAATCCAGATTCTGAAGAAGGAGGACGTGCCAGAATCACAGGTCTTGTTGAAGATTATATGCGTTTTAGAGTGCCTAGCTTAAGAAATATAGAATATACTGCTCCTTACGGCAGCTTCGGACAATTTGCAACTTTAGAAGACCTACTCGATTATTTAGATAACGGAGTATTAGAGGCAGATAACCTCGACCCTATCTTAAAAGATAATAACAATAGAATCCCACTTACAGCTCAAGAAAAAACAGATTTAATTGCTTTTATGAAAACCTTAAGTGATGCTGAATTTTTAGGTCTTGAATATTAAACCTGATAAGATAGCTTGAAATAATTTAGCGACTTCATCTTATATATAATAAATAGAAATCAACTATTCTAAAAAAACAAAAAACCTTGTAAATAAATTTACAAGGTTTTTTAATATGAAGTCGGGGTGGCAGGATTCGAACCTGCGGCCTCCACGTCCCAAACGTGGCGCGATAACCGGGCTACGCTACACCCCGAATTGTGGTTTCCCGATTTCGGACTGCAAATATATAATTTTTCTTTATAATTCAACAACATTTAAGTAACTTTAAAACTTATTCTTTTTTTAAGACAAAAAACTATGAACCCAAGACACCTTTTTATCAGTTTAATTCTTACTACTACACTAGCTTGTGCTCAAGACAAAAATCCTGTCAACAATAAAAACAGTCACGAGGTTGTCGTTTCAGATCTTAATAATCCTTGGGGATTTACATTCCTACCAGATAATTCTATTCTAATTACTGAAAAATCAGGAGAACTTATTCATTTTAAAGATGGAAAAAAGACAGCTATTTCAGGATTACCCGAAATCTATGTTCGTGGTCAAGGTGGCTTATTGGATATTATTTTACATCCCGATTATGCGACTAATGGTTGGATTTATTTTTCTTACGCATCACCAAAAGGCGAAGGCTCTGGAGGCAATACATCTATTGCGCGAGCCAAATTAAAAAATAATAGCTTAACCGATTTACAAGTACTATACAAAGCCCAACCTAATACAACTAAAGGCCAACATTTTGGATCACGCTTAGTTTTTGACAAAAATGGTTACTTATTTTTTAGCATAGGAGATCGTGGCAATAGAGATGAAAACCCGCAAGACATCACTAAAGACTGTGGAAAAATATACCGACTCAACGCTGATGGCACAATCCCAGAGGACAATCCATTTGTAAACTCCAACAACGCTAAAAAAGCTATTTATTCTTATGGCCACAGAAACCCTCAAGGCATGACACTACACCCTAAAACAGGTGCTGTATGGACACACGAGCATGGCCCAAGAGGTGGAGACGAAATAAATATTATCGCCTCTGGTAAAAACTATGGCTGGCCAATTATTAGCTATGGCATAAATTATAGCGGCACAAAATTTACCGAAATATCAAAAAAAGAAGGTATGGAGCAACCTCTTCACTACTGGGATCCATCAATAGCGCCTAGCGGAATGGCATTCATAAACAGTGATAAATATGGAGATTGGAACGGAAATTTACTTATTGGATCATTAAAATTTCAATACTTAGACATGTGTACCTTAAAAGACAATAAAGTTATAAAAGAAGAACGTTTACTAGACGGCTTGGGGCGCATAAGAAGTATAAAACAAGGCCCCGATGGTTATATTTATGTAGGAATTGAAAATTTAGGTATCGTAAAATTAATTAGAAAATGAAAAAAGTAATTATCATCGCAATTTCTTTTTTAACATTTGTGTCCTGTAATTCAAATGCTAAAACATCTAATTTAATTGCTCAAAATCAAGACCAATCAAAACTTGAAGCAAGCATGAAACGAGGTCAAATAGTATATAATGATATGTGTATAACTTGCCATTTACCAGATGGCAAAGGAGTACCAAAAGCCTTTCCGCCTTTAGCAGACTCAGATTATTTAAGAGAAAATCAAACCGAAAGCATCAAAGCTGTAAAACATGGTCTATCTGGAGAAATAATAGTAAATGGCATCACTTACAATGGTACAATGGCACCTTTAGGACTGTCAGATGAAGAAGTAGCAGACGTCATTAACTATATAAACAACAGTTGGGGAAATAAGATTGGTAATTTTATAACACCTGATAAAGTTTCTAAATTATAGGATTCATCTTAAGGTCATATTAATTAACTTTACAGCCTCAATTAAATCAAAAATTAAAACATGCTTATAATAGGAATTGCTGGCGGAACAGGATGCGGAAAAACAACTGTCGTTAACACAATTTTAAATGAATTACCAGAAGGAGAGGTTGGAGTCATTTCACAAGATTCTTACTACAAAGACACATCACATTTAAGTTACGACGAACGTGTTAAAATTAATTTTGACCATCCACGCTCTATAGATTTCGAATTATTGGAGAAACATCTTATAGAACTAAAAAAAGGCAATGCTATTGACCAACCTGTTTATTCTTTTGTAAAACACAATCGTACAGGAGACACTATAAATACGATACCAAGAAAAGTAATGATTGTAGAAGGGATTTTAATTTTATCTCATGCAGAAATCAGAAATCTTTTTGATATAAAAATATTTGTTCACGCAGATTCTGACGAACGTCTAATTCGTCGTTTAAAACGAGATATAACAGAACGTGGTAGAGATATTAATGAGGTTTTAACACGATATCAAAACACACTAAAACCAATGCATCAGCAATTTATAGAACCTATGAAAGAATATGCAGATATCATCATTCCAAATAACAAGTACAATACTGTTGCTGTAGATATCGTAAAAACTATAATCAACGAACGTCTATAATGAGCATTTTTAATTCTAAATATCTAAAACCTTTCAAGAACATCTATATCGTTGTTCTTGCTGTATTTGTGGTTTGGATGTTATTTTTTGATGCACATTCCTGGTTGTTTCATCACGAATTAAATTCCGATATTTACGAATTAGAATACCAAAAAGAACATTATAAAAACGAAATGGCTAAAGACAATAAAGCCATAAAAGAACTAAGTACTGATGAAGGTATTGAGCGTACAGCGCGAGAAACCTACTATATGAAAAAGCCTAACGAAGACATATATATTATAGAATACGAAGACAGCATAGCCAAACAAAAGAAAGATGAGTAAATCATTATTTAATGAATTTGAAGACGTTTCTTCAAAAGCATGGAAACAGAAAATACAAGCAGACCTAAAAGGAGCAGATTACAATGATACTTTAATCTGGAAAACAAAAGAAGGTATTGATGTAAAGCCTTTTTATCATGCCGATGAATTTGAAACAACACCAAAACGATCAGACAGCAAAACAAACGATTGGAAAATCTGCCAATCTATTGATGTAACTGACGCACAAGCTTCAAACCTAAAGGCATTAGACGCTATTAATCGTGGTGCTGAAAGCATTCTATTCAATATAAAATCTAAAACAATCAGTATTGAAGATTTATTTCAAAATATTGATTTAAACAAAACACCAATTGATCTTAAATGTGATTTTCTTTCCGAAAACTTCATTAATACTGTCGTAAATACAGTAAAGCAATCGCAATGCTATATTCACACAGATATCATTGGTAACCTAGCTAAAACAGGAAATTGGTACAACAACCTCAAAGACGATTTTAGCAAATTTGAAACGATCGTCAAGTCAACAAACCAACTAAGCATAGACCTTAGCCTATACCAAAATGCAGGAGCAACTATTACCCAACAACTAGCTTACGGCTTAGCTCATGCCAACGAGTACTTAAATCATCTGGAAAACATCATTTCAAGCGACGCAAAACAATCGCTTAATGTAACATTCTACACCTCAATTAGCTCAAACTATTTCTTTGAAATTTCCAAACTAAGAGCTTTAAGGCAACTTTGGTCTACCTTAGCATCAGAATACAATGTAAACACAACATGTAGAATTATAGCAACACCAAGCAAACGCAACAAAACCATTTACGATTATAACGTAAACCTATTGCGTACTACAACGGAATCTATGAGTGCCATTTTAGGAGGTGCAGATGTTGTTTGTAATTTACCTTACGACGCTTTATATCACAAATCAAACGAATTTGGAGAACGAATTTCGAGAAACCAACTTTTAGTCTTAAAGCACGAAAGCTATTTTGACAAAGTAAATAATCCCGCAGATGGAGCTTATTATATAGAAAGCTTAACAGAACAATTAGCGGAAAAAGCACTAACTATTTTTAAAGATATCGAAAGCAATGGCGGCTTTTTAAGGCAACTAAAAGAAGGGACGATTCAAAGAAAAATTAAAGAAAATGCGACTAGTGAGCAAGCCGATTTTGAAGCTGAAAAATTAGTGTTATTAGGTACAAACAAACATCCTAATTTAGCAGACAAAATGAAAAATGAACTAGAAATTAGTCCATTTTTAAAAATTGAAAAGCGAAAAACATTAATTGAACCAATACTAGAAAAAAGACTATCTGAAGACCTGGAAATTAACAGATTGAATAATGAATAAAACCACACATAGAGAAAAACTATAGTACTGCGTTTCCATTAAAATCACATTTAAAATGTCAAGAAAAAATCTTCAACATATAGAATTAAAAAACGAGTCACGAAGCTCACAGCATCAAGAAGAAAAAGACTTCTTAACAGCTGAGGACATCATGGTAAAATCCACTTACAATAAAGACGATTTAAAAGATCTTGAACACCTAAATTTTGTAGCTGGTATTGCACCTAATCTTCGCGGCCCCTATTCAACAATGTATGTTCGTAGACCTTGGACAATTAGACAATATGCAGGTTTTTCAACTGCAGAAGAAAGCAACGCATTTTACAGAAGAAATTTAGCAGCCGGACAGAAAGGATTATCAGTAGCTTTTGATTTAGCTACACACAGAGGTTATGATTCTGATCACGAACGCGTAGTTGGAGACGTTGGAAAAGCTGGCGTTGCAATTGATTCCGTGGAAGACATGAAGATCTTATTCGATCAAATTCCCTTAGATAAAATGTCTGTTTCCATGACCATGAATGGCGCTGTTTTACCTATTATGGCATTTTATATTGTTGCAGCCGAAGAACAAGGAGTAAAACCAGAACAACTTGCCGGAACCATTCAAAATGATATTCTTAAGGAATTTATGGTGCGTAACACCTACATCTACCCACCTACTCCTTCAATGAAAATTATCTCAGATATTTTTGAATACACCAGCAACAATATGCCAAAATTCAACAGTATTAGTATTTCTGGCTACCACATGCAAGAAGCTGGCGCCACTTGCGATATTGAATTAGCCTACACATTAGCTGACGGACTAGAATACATAAGAAAAGGGCTAGACGCAGGTATGGACATAGACACCTTTGCTCCGCGACTTTCATTCTTTTGGGCTATAGGCATGAATCATTTTATGGAAATTGCTAAAATGCGAGCAGCACGAATGCTTTGGGCAAAACTCGTAAAACAATTCAACCCAAAAAATCAAAAATCATTAGCATTACGAACCCATTGCCAAACTTCTGGCTGGAGTTTAACAGAACAAGACCCTTTTAACAACGTCGCAAGAACATGTATTGAAGCTTCTGCTGCAGCTTTTGGTGGTACCCAAAGTTTACATACCAATGCTTTAGACGAAGCCATTGCTTTACCTACAGATTTTTCTGCACGTATTGCTAGGAACACTCAAATATATCTACAAGAGGAAACACACATCACCAAAACGGTAGACCCTTGGGCCGGCAGTTATTATGTTGAAAAACTAACACATGATATCGCTCAAAAAGCATGGCAACTCATAGAAGAAGTTGAAGAATTAGGAGGTATGACCAAAGCTATAGAAGCCGGAATACCTAAACTGCGTATTGAAGAAGCAGCAGCACGCAAACAAGCACGTATAGATTCTAACCAAGATATAATTGTTGGTGTTAACAAATATAGATTAAACGAAGAAGACCCTATCACTACACTAGAAGTAGATAATCAAACAGTTCGTACTCAACAAATAGAACGCTTAAACAGCATTAAAGCAAGTAGAGATACCGAAGCTGTAACCGAAGCTTTATCAAAATTAACCGATTCTGCTAAAACAGGTGAAAATAATTTACTAGCTTTAGCAGTAGATGCCGCACGAAAACGAGCGACATTAGGCGAAATAAGCGATGCTTTAGAAGCTGAATTTGGACGACACAAAGCACAAATAAAATCATTTTCAGGAGTGTATAGCAAAGAAATAAAAGACGATAAAAGTTTCCAAAAAGCAAGAGAACTTGCCGACCAATTTGCAGAGCAAGACGGTCGTAGACCTCGTATAATGATTGCTAAAATGGGACAAGATGGTCATGACAGAGGCGCAAAAGTAGTGGCCACTGGCTATGCAGACGTTGGCTTTGATGTAGACATTGGACCACTCTTTCAAACACCAAAAGAAGCCGCAAAGCAAGCCGTAGAAAATGACGTTCATATTTTAGGTGTATCTTCCTTAGCAGCAGGACACAAAACATTAGTACCTCAAGTTATACAAGAACTTAAAAACTATGGTCGTGAAGACATAATGGTTATTGTTGGTGGAGTAATTCCAAAGCAAGATTATCAATATTTATTCGACGCTGGAGCTGTTGCTGTTTTTGGCCCTGGTACAAAAATTAGCGATGCAGCTATTCAAATACTAGAGATATTAATTGACTAGACTACATGAACACATGCTTTAAATTATTCGTGATCTGTTTATTCTTATTCACTTTGTCATGCAAAAAAGACATAGAATCAAAAATAACAATCACAGGTAATTCCAAAGAGCTAATTAACAACACCATCTATCTTAAAGAATACAACCACTTTAATTATTTAAATAAAAGCTACATTCTCGACTCAACAATAGTTGATAGTCTAGGTGATTTTCAGTTTTCTATTAAAGCAGATTCCCCAGAATTAATTACAATATCAAAATACAGCTTACCTCCACTTTCGTATCAAGTATTCAAAGAAACGCCTAACATCTACTATTACTCCTTTTGCGCTAACTTCTTTGCCAACGAACCATGCCTATACATTGATACCAAAAAGAACTATTCAATTACACATTGGGATACAAAAAACCATAACTCATCAATTATTTTTAATAATGAGAATCAAAATTTGTTACGAAATTATTATAGAACTATAGACTATAGAGGCCTTGTGACAGATGAAAACAGGCAACCACTAAACATAGCTACAACAGAGGCTTGGGACATCATTTTAGAAGAAAAAGAAAAAAGAATCAAAGACTACAATCTCAAGAACACGTCCCCTATAAACAGTTTTGAAAACTATCTAATAACCGAAATTAGCCTTGGAGCCGTAAATGATTTTCTTATCTGGACTAATCTTCAAGAAAATAAAGATATAGACCCTGAGTTTTACAATTCAATTTTGGAAATTTATAATTCAGAAGAATGGAGTAAAAATAGTGTTGAATACTACAAACTTACAGAACGCTACATTACACATCAACTCAATTTAGCTAAAGATAAAAACAAGAATTACTACGAGCCTACCAACGAAAAACTAGAGTTTGCAAAAAAATACGCAAAAGCAAACATTAAGGACAAATACCTACAAAACCTTCAGGAAATTCTTAAACAACACCCATAACACACGTATACCTAAAACCGCTTTTTTTTAACTAAGAAATTAGTTAAAATAATGTTATTCCTTTTCTAATTAACATATTATCTCTAAATTTAGAGGAATTTTCTTATGCAAAAATTAATCCACTTAAACCATCATTCACATGAAAACAAAGATTTCCCTCGTGTTTAAAACATTTTTTGTCTGCTGCTTACTTGCGACATTTACAACGAATGCACAAACTAAGACACTAGAAAACCAAACCAGCAGCTACATTCCAACAGACCAATTACCAACCTCGCCTGAAGTTAAAATAGGCAAACTCTCAAACGGCCTTACTTACTACATTCAGAATAACGGCAAACCTGAAGACAAAGTAGAATTACGCTTAGCCATTAATGCAGGTTCTATTTTAGAAACTGAAGACCAGCGTGGTCTAGCTCACTTTATGGAGCACATGAATTTTAATGGAACCACCAATTTTAAGAAAAACGAATTAGTAGACTACCTACAAGGTATTGGTATAGAGTTTGGTGCAGACCTAAATGCTTACACAAGTTTTGACCAAACGGTTTACATCCTCCCTATTCCTAGTGACGATCCTAAGAAGTTAGATAAAGGGTTTCAAATTTTGCACGATTGGGCTGGCAACGCACTACTTACAGAAGAAGATATTGATGAAGAACGCGGTGTCGTTATTGAAGAATACAGAACACGTCTTGGCGCCGCAACCAGAATGCAATCTAAATATTTAGACAAAATTGCTTACAAATCTAAATATGCAGATCGCTTACCAATTGGCACAAAAGAAAACTTAGAGACCTTTAAATACGAAAGCCTTAGAAACTTTCAAAAAGATTGGTATCGTCCAAACTTAATGGCAGTAATTGCTGTTGGTGATTTAGACGTAGAAACACTTGAAAAGAAAATAAAAGACAATTTTAGCGACCTTAAAAATCCAAAGAATCCGAAGCCAAGAGAAGAATTTGGTTCAGAAAACCACGAAGAAACGTTTATCGCCATTGAATGGGATGAAGAAGCCACAGGCTCACAAGTTCAAATATATTATAAAGATAAAGGCGAAAGAAAAAAAACAAAAACAATTAGCGACTACAGAGACAATATGGTTGAAGGTCTTTTTGACCAAATGATTAATAATAGATTAAGCGAATACAGCAACAAACCAAATCCGCCTTTTATCTACGGATTTTCATACAAAGGAGGTATTATTGGTAATAAAGACGCCTACCAATCTTTTGCACAAACCAATGACACTGGTCAATTAGAAGCCCTAAAAACGCTATTAGAAGAAAACGAACGTGTTAAGCGTTATGGCTTTAAAGCTTCAGAACTAAAACGTGCTAAAAAAGATTTCTTAGCACGATTAGAACGTCAATTTAAAAATAAAGACAAGCAAGAATCAGGTAGAATTGTTGGCCGTTATATTCAAAATTTCTTACAAGAAAGCCCGATTCCTGGAATTGAGTGGACCTACAATTTTGCACAAACAGAATTACCTAAAATAACACTAGACGAAGTTAATGCTTTAATTAACAAATTCTTACATAACGACAATAGACTAGTTATATTAACAGGCCCTAAAAAAGAAGGGCTTAAAAAAGTAACAGAACAAGAAGTCATTGATTTATTAAAAAGCGTAGAAAAAGCCGAAATTAAAGATTATGAAGACGAAGCTGTAAGAGAGCACTTAATGCCCATTAAACCTAAAAAAGGCAGCATAATTAAAAAAGAAGTTAGCAACGAAGGTCAAATTAATGAAACCACAACGCTTACACTAAGCAATGGTGCCAAAGTCATTTACAAAAAAACAGATTTTAAAAATGACGAAATCTTATTTGAAGCATATAGTTATGGAGGCACCTCTCTATACTCTGATGAAGTTTTAAAAGAAACCGCAAACGCCAATAGAGGCTTATTTGAAGCTGGTATTGACGGACTCACTAAAAACGATCTAAACAAATTAATGTCTGGTATAATTGCTAGCGTTAGTCCATTTATTGGTAACTTAAGTGAAGGGATGAGAGGCGCTGCTTCACCAAAAGATTTTGAAACCATGTTTCAAATGATTCACTTATACTTTACTAAATTAGACAAAGACCCTGAAGCCTTTGCATCGTATATAAGTAAACAAAAAGCTTTTTTAGGTAATATTCTATCTAATCCTAATATCTCATTCTCAATTGCACTTAATGAATTCACCAATGAAGGAAATCCTAGATATACAGGCTTCCCAACAGAAGTAGATCTAGACAAGGCCAATTATGATTTAGCATACGAAAAATACAAAGAGCGCTTTGCCAACGCAGGAGATTTTAACTTCTATTTTGTTGGTAATATTAATGAAGATAAGATTGCTGAATTAGCTGAAACTTATATTGCTTCTTTACCTGGAAATTCAGAGAGAGAAATGTATAAAACTACTACATTTAGACCAAAATCAGGTGCGCATGAGTTTATATACTATAAAGGCACAGAGCCAAAAAGTCAGGTCAACCTCACCTATTCTGGCGAAGCAAAATACAATGTTAACGACGCAAGAGCAATGAATGTTTTAGGTGAAATTTTAAGTATTAAACTAATCGAAAAACTAAGAGAAGAAGAAGGTGGTGTATACGGAGCTGGCGCTAGAGGCTCTATTAGCAAATTACCTTATGGTCGCTTTAATTTTAGCATTTCATTCCCTTGTGCACCTGAAAATGCAGAAAAACTATCTCAGGCCTCTATTGCCGAACTAGAAAAAATCATTAAAGATGGCCCAACAGAAACTGATTTAAATAAAGTAAAAAAAGCATTATTATTAAGTAGAAAAGATGATTTAGAACAAAATCGATTTTGGCTATCGACTATAAAAGGTGCAGACTACAACCAAAGCGACATTAATAATGTTATAAACTACGAACGCAATATTAATGCGTTAACCACAAAAGACATTCACGATGTTGCTAAGAAGTATTTAACAGGAGGCTATATAAAGGCTATTTTATTGCCTGAGGAATAATAATTTTAAATTAGAGTCATTTAAAGGCAGTCTTTTTTTTGACTGCCTTTTTTATTAAGTCAATGTTAACAACTTCAGTTTCCTAAACTCGTAAATAATCGTATTTTTAAGCCCTAGAAAAACCAAATCATTTAATGGGTAAAATCATTGCAATTGCTAATCAAAAAGGAGGTGTTGGAAAAACAACAACCTCAGTAAATTTAGCCGCTTCTCTAGGCGCTCTTGAGAAGAAAGTATTACTAATAGATGCTGATCCTCAGGCCAACGCAAGTTCTGGCTTGGGCATTAACGTAGATACTGTTGAAATAGGCTCATACCAAGTATTAGAGCATACTGCTACTGCCAAAGAAGCTATAATCGCTTCTAATGCACCAAATGTAGATGTTATGCCTGCACATATAGATCTTGTCGCTATAGAAATTGAATTAGTAGATAAAGAAGAACGCGAGTATATGCTAAAAAAGGCAATTATAGATTTAAAATCAGACTATGATTATATCTTAATTGACTGTGCTCCATCTTTAGGCTTACTAACATTAAACGCTTTAACGGCTGCAGATGCTGTAATTATTCCTATTCAATGCGAATATTTTGCACTAGAAGGTTTAGGCAAACTGTTAAATACTATTAAAAGTGTACAAAAAATACATAATGAAGCGTTAGATATTGAAGGCTTACTTTTAACTATGTTCGATTCGCGTTTACGTTTATCTAACCAAGTCGTAGAAGAAGTCCAAAAACACTTTACAGATATGGTTTTTGACACTATTATTCAACGTAACGTACGTTTAGGCGAAGCACCAAGTTATGGTGAAAGCATTATTAACTATGATGTAAGCAGTAAAGGGGCAGCTAATTATTTGAGCTTAGCCAAAGAGCTGATTAAGAAAAACGAATTATAATGGCCAAAGCAACAAAAAAACAAGCATTAGGACGTGGACTTTCGGCTTTGTTGAAAGATCCTGAAAACGATATTAATTCTGCAGAAGATAAAAATGCAGATAAAGTTGTTGGTAATATTGTAGAACTCGATATTGACAGTATTGAAGTCAACCCTTTTCAACCAAGAACAAATTTTAATGAAGAATCCTTAAGAGAACTCGCCTCTTCAATTCGTGAATTAGGCGTTATTCAACCTATAACCGTAAGAAAACTAGCCTTTAACAATTATCAATTGGTATCTGGTGAGCGTCGTTTTAGAGCTTCAAAACTCATTGGGCTAACAACAATTCCGGCATATATTAGAATTGCTAACGACCAAGAGTCCTTAGAAATGGCTTTGGTTGAAAATATTCAACGTCAAGATTTAGATCCTATTGAAATTGCCTTATCCTATCAACGCTTAATAGACGAAATAGATTTAACTCAAGAACAAATGAGTGAACGTGTGGGCAAAAAACGCTCTACAATTGCTAATTATTTACGTTTATTAAAATTAGATCCAATTATCCAAACGGGTATGCGAGATGGTTTTATTACCATGGGACACGGAAGAGCTATGGTTAATATTGAAAGCCAAATTGACCAGCTTGAAGTTTATGAAAAAATAATAAGTAATAAACTGTCTGTTAGAGCCACAGAACAACTGGTTAAGAACCTTAATTCTGATGAGACACCTAAAAAAGAAAATACTGCTACAGAAGTCCCTAAACATATAAAGAAAGGAGTTAAGGAATTCTCAGAATATTTTGGCCATAAAATAGATGTTAAAATCGCAAAAAACGGAAGCGGAAAAATAACAATCCCTTTTCATTCTGAAGAAGATTTTAATAGAATAAAAAAACTAGTACAACGTGACAAATAAAGGTTTATATACACTTTTACTATGCATGTTCTCGGTATTATATTCATTTTCTCAAAAAGAAAAAGACAGTACTAGTATTGCCTTAGACCAAAGTCCTATTATAGCTAATAAAACATTGGTTAAAAAAGAAATTGACCCTCTAAGGCCATCAAAAGCAGCATTTTACTCCACTATACTTCCGGGTTTAGGCCAAGCCTATAACAAAAGGTATTGGAAAATCCCAATTGTTTGGGGAGCTATTGGAGCTGGCGTTTACTTTTACGTTAGAAACGACAAACAGTTTGACCGTTATAGAGATGCTTATAAAAGCCGATTAGCCGGTTTTAAAGATGATGAATTTTATGGTTTAATTTCAGATGATGGTCTTATTAGAGCTCAAGAACAATTTAGACGAAATAAAGAAATGTCGCTATTAATTACCTTTGGCTTGTATGCTCTTAATATTATTGATGCTAACGTTGATGCACATTTACTTCAATTTAATGTCGATGAAAATCTAAGTCTAAGTCCACATTACCAATACAATGAAATGGAAAACACTTCAGACTTAGGACTAACACTCAATTTCAAGTTTTAATATGAAAATTGCTTTACTTGGTTACGGCAAAATGGGCAAAAGCATTGAAACAATTGCTCTAAATCGCAACCACACTATCTCATTAAAAGTTTCGAGTGCAACAACAGCTTTTGATTTTTCAAATACAGATGTTGCCATAGATTTTAGCTTACCTACAACAGCTGTAGCAAATATAAAACGTGCTTTAGACGCTGGTGTTCCTGTAATCTCCGGAACAACAGGTTGGCTAGATCAATACCAAGATATATTAGACTATTGCAAGGAAAAAAATGGCGCATTTTTATACGCTTCAAATTTTAGCTTAGGTGTAAACATCTTTTTTGAAATTAATAAAAGACTAAGTGAGCTAATGTCTGATTTTCCTGAATACACAACTAGCATTGAAGAAATTCATCACACACAAAAGCTAGATGCACCAAGCGGCACAGCAATTACTTTAGCAGAACAGATTATAGAAAATACCAATTATAACAATTGGACTTTAGACCAACCTCAACCTAAAGAAATTCTTATTGATGCCAAACGAATAGAAAACGTTCCTGGCACACATGAAATCACATACAATTCTGAAATAGACGCTATAAGCATTAAACATACTGCGCACAACAGACAAGGCTTTGCTTTAGGAGCTGTAATTGCTGCAGAATGGATTAAAGACAAAAAAGGCGTATTTAGCATGAAAGATGTGTTAAACATTGGTTAACTTGCCAATATTTTGAAACAAATTAAAATAATTTTCAACCAACATATAGACAAAACATAACGGTATGACTTGGACACAGTGGTTTATCTTTTTACTCGTATTACAAATTATACATGGCTTAGGCACATGGAAATTATATATAAAAGCAGGCCGTAAAGCATGGGAAGCCTTTATACCAATTTACAACGCTGTAATTTTAATGAAAATTATCACACGTCCTTGGTGGTGGGTAATTTTAATGTTTTTGCCTATTGTAAATCTTATTATGATTCCTGCTGCTTGGGTAGAAACGGCTCGTGCGTTTGGAAAAGACAGTAAAATTGACGCCCTTTTATGTATCGTTACTTTAGGGTTTTATCTGTACTACCTAAACTATGTGGCAGACGTTAATTATATAGAGAACAGAAGACTTACACCTAAAACATCTACAGGCGAATGGATTACCTCTATCCTATTTGCAATTGTAGCTGCAACCATTGTACACACTTACTTTTTTCAACCATTTGTTATCCCTTCATCTTCCTTAGAAAAATCGTTATTGGTAGGCGACTTTCTTATTGTAAGTAAGATACATTATGGAGCAAGAGCACCAATGACAACTGTTGGAGCACCAATGGTACATGACACTATTCCTGTTTTAGGAACAAAGTCGTACTTATTCAATGATCATTTTGAAGAACGAAACACCTCTTGGATGAACAAACTCCAATTGCCGTATTTCAGATTTCCAGGTTTTGAAAAAATAGAACGTAATGATATCGTTGTATTTGGGCAACCTGCAGATACTTTGGTGGATATGAACAAGTTTACACCAGACAGAAACTATTACAAACCTATTGATAAAAAGACCAACTTAGTAAAACGTTGCGTTGGTATTCCGGGAGATACCTTAGAGGTTAGAAATGGAGTTGTTTATATTAATGGGAAGCAAAATAAACTACCAAATAGAGCAAAAGTTCAGTTTTCATACGATGTTGTTTTTAATAACATAAACGCTAACACGATGTACGAGCTTAATCAAAAAGTTAGGCCTATTCTAAAAAAATATGATATAACTGACGGCATTCGTTACGATAGCCAACGCGAAACCTTTATTGTACAAGCGACACAAGAAGCGGCTAAAAAAGCCGTTGTACATCCTAACATAGCATCAATAAACTTTCATGGTGAGGATGAAGGCATCAGAGATCCAAACGTATTTCCTCACGACTTAAAGCACAATTGGAATTATAACTTTTTTGGACCTATATGGATTCCTAAAGCCGGAAGTACTCTTGAGCTAAACATGGATAACATTGTACTTTATAAACGTGCCATCGCTGAATATGAAGGTCATAAAGTTGTAACAAGAGGCAATCAAATATTTATTGACGATAAACCTGCAACATCTTACACGTTTAAGCAAGATTATTATTGGATGATGGGTGATAACCGTCATAACTCTATTGATGCTAGAGCATGGGGATTTGTACCATATGATCACGTTATCGGGAAACCTGTATTTATATGGATGAGTATTGATGGTATTAATGATGGCCTTAAAAATTGGCGTTTCCGTTGGGACCGAATTTTTACCACTGTAAGCGGAACTGGCGAACGTACATCTTATTTGATACCTTTTATAGTTCTTATTATAGGCATCAGCATTTTTAACAAATGGAGAAGAAAAAAGAAAGCTAAGGAGAGTTAAATTTTGAATAGTCTTATATATCCAACCTCTTTTCCTAACATTGCGCACTTTTGGGCAATTGTTAATTCGGATTCTGTTTATTTTGAAGTTTGTGATAATTATCAAAAACAATCGTTTAGAAATCGTGCTGAAATCTATGGCGCTAATGGAAAACTGGCCTTAACAGTTCCGGTAAGTTACTCACAAAAAAACAGACAGCTCTATAAGGATGTAAGAATTGCTAATGAAGAAAAATGGCAAATTCAGCATTTAAAGTCTTTACAGTCGGCTTATAGTATGTCGCCTTTTTTTGAGTATTATATAGACGATTTAATGCCACTTTTTGAAACACATTTCGATTATATTTTAAATTTTAATTTAAAATGCTTCGATATACTTTCAGATAGTTTACAATTAAATCTATCCCCAAAACACACATCGGTTTTTGAAAAAGATACCACAGACAAAACAGATTTTAGAACTTTAGTAAGGCGAAATTTTAAAGTGGAATCATTTCAGCCTTACACCCAAGTTTTTACTGAAAAGCATGGATTTATACCCAATCTTAGTATTTTAGACTTATTATTTAATGAAGGTCCAAATACAGAGTTATACTTAAAGAAACAAACACTATAAACCCGAAAAATAATGCTTCAGTCATTTGTTCATTACGGCATACACTTCGGTTTACCTTTAGCTATTGCTATTCTGTTTTATAAGAAATATTGGATAAAAGCCTACTGTATTATGATATTAGGTATGCTGATTGATTTAGATCATCTATTGGCAAACCCTATTTTTGATCCTAACCGCTGTAGCATCAATTTTCACCCACTTCACTCCTACTATGCTATTGCCGTTTACCTATTATTATTAATTCCTAAAAAGACTCGATTGCTTGGCTTAGGGCTCGTAATTCACATTATAGCAGACACAGCAGATTGCGGACTAATGTGATAACTTTAAAGTTGTTTTTATAGGGTAATGATCTGAAAGTTTTACATCAAACGTCTTAAATCCATTAACCGTAAAATCATTATCTGCCAAAATAAAATCAATTCGCATTGGAAAGAATTTAAAATCATAAGTTCTACCAAAACCATTACCTGCTTCTTCAAACGTATCTTTTAAATTATCACCTTTTATTTTTCTGTATATATAAGAATAGGGTGTATTATTAAAGTCGCCCGTAACAATTGTTTTATAATTAGATTTTGCCTTATGTGCTAAAAATAAATCTACCTGATCTTGTTGTATCTTAAAGGTCGCACCAACTTGTTTAAATAAGTGCCCTGAAGTTTCATTTTTTAACTTTTCAACATCAGTATCAATCCCAGAAGATTGTAAGTGAAAGGTATAAACACGTATCGTATCTTTTTGTTTTACAATATCCACAAAAATGGCATTATTATAAGTATTCGGAAATTCTAATGAACCTGAATTTACTATAGGAAACTTAGAAAAAATTGATTGTCCGCCCTTAACTCCATCAGTATAGGTGGCATTAAAATTATAGTAACCTTCTAGTTCAATGGCATCAGATCTTCGGTATTCTTGAAAACAAATAATATCTGCATTCTCCTCTTTTACTAATTTAATAATATCTTCTTTTACCGTTTTACTTGGCAACCAACCAAACTTATTTAAAAGTCTTACATTAAAAGACATTACTGAAAAATTAGCGTCGTCTTTAATGTCTGATGATGACGAAAACTTATACATAGAACTGATATAACTCCAGCCTAAAAGCAAAACCATCAATGACAATATCATTTGTTTTTTAACACGCAGTAACCAGTAAACAAAGAATATAACATTAAGAATAATGAGCAATGGCACACCTAAACTTAGAACAGATAAGGTAGCAAAGCTCTTAGGAGGAATGTAAGGTAAGATATAAGAAGTAAGCAGTAAAAATGCGACCAACGAATTGATTACAAATATAATTTTACTACCAAATTTTAAACCTTTCACCTGTTTTAGTCTTTACCCACTTTAAATAAAAATGCTTTTTCATCGGCTGTTAAACTTTCATAACCACTCTTACTAATCTTATCTAAAATGGAATCTATCTTCTTCTGTTTATTTAACGCATCAGATTCAGTTTTAGTCTTACTCGCTGTTGCACTTTTTTTAGCTGTTTTATGAACCGTTTTTAAATTAGACTTTGGTTTAAACCAACTCATAAAACTATCCATTGTACGCTCAAAACCTGTTCCTATATCTGAACCATTAAGTAGTTTATTGGCATATATATAACCTAGCGCATAGCCTCCAAAATGAGCCACATAACCTCCTTGATTAAGACCTAGTAACATTCTAAATAAATCCAAGCCAACAATAACCATAGCAATATGCTTCCATTTTACGTTAAAAGCATTAAATAAACGAATTTCTGTGTTTGGCATATAAGTAGCCACAAAAAGCAACAAAGCACTTACGCCAGCAGAAGCACCAACTAAAACACCTTTACCAGAAAACAATGACGTTGGCATTAGATTGGTATAGGCTAAATATGCTAATCCTCCACAAATAATACCTAAAAAATAAACATTTAGAACCATTTTGGATCGAAACAAGTTGGTTGTTATACGCGATAAATAATAAAGGAATAACATGTTAAACGCCAAGTGAAAAAGACCATTATGCAAAAACCCATAAGTAATTAAAGACCATGGCTGAAATAGATAATCCATGATACCTGATGGCAACTCAAAATACCCAAATAAATTAATTCGTAATAACGAATTAAAAACAAGACCAATAATAAACACTACGACATTAATAGCAATGATTTTACCAAAAACATCTAGATTATTAAACTTGTATTTTAAATCTTGAATAGTACTCATAATTAATTCCAACGGTATTTATCTTTTTCATTTTTCTTCCAGAAATACATAACTATAAAACCTATTACAGCACCACCAACATGCGCCATATAAGCAGTATTACTTGGACTAAAGAAGGATTGCCCTGTAAATGCAGAGATGACATCTAATAATATTATTCCTGGAATAAAGTACTTAGCTTTTATTGGTATTGGTAAGAATATCATCATTAATTTGGCATTTGGATTCATCATACCAAAGGCCGCTAAAATTCCCATGATACAGCCAGAGGCTCCTACCATAGCACTAGTATTTACAACATTTAAATTAAATAATCCTGCAAAATTAGAACTCGATATATTGGTGTTAAAATTTGCTTCATTTAAGATAGGTATCATTTTTTGTTGAAGAATTTCACCCTTTATATATTGCCCAGACGTTGCATCTATATTTATTATCTTGTTCAATAATTCACTGCTCATATTCAAATCGGCAATACTTTGCATTGCTGTAAAATAATCAACATAGTAATATCCTAGTTGAAACAATAAGGCACCAAAACCAGCAGAAAAATAAATAAATAAGAATTTTTTAGACCCCAATCTTTGTTCTACAGGTGTACCAAACATCCAAAGCGCAAACATATTAAAAAGTAAATGCGCAGGACCACCATGCATAAACATATGTGTTACAACTTGCCATGGCTGAAACAAATCGTTTGTAGGGAAATACATTGTAAACAATCTCTTAAACAAGAGACCATCACCTAATGTCACTGTTCCAATGAACATTACTACATTAATGATGATTAAATGTTTTACTGCATCTGTTATATTAAACCTCATATTCTACATAAATTTTTTCTCAATATCATCAACCGCCATAGTAATAAACGTTGGTCTGTTAGTTGGTGATACATTAGGTTCCTTACAGGCAAATAAACTATTTACCATGTGTTCTTGTTCTGTACTATTTAATGATTGCCCGTTTTTAATTGCCAAACTCTTTGCCATTGATTTTGCCAGTAAATCGGCAGCACTGAAATTAGTGTCTGGCACATCATTTTCAACATCACTAATTAATTGTTCTAAAATAATAGACACTTCACTTTCTGGCACTCCAACAGGAACTCCTGTAATGATAATTTCTTTTTCACTTAATTCTGAAAAAACAAAACCTGTATGTTCTAAATCGTTTTTTAAATCGTCTATAATTTTAGTTTCATTGGGAGTAAAATGCAATTGCAATGGAAACAATAATTGCTGACTCGTAGCTTCTTTTATTGTAATATGCTTTAAAAAGTTCTCATACAAGATACGTTGATGTGCTCTATTCTGGTCTATAACTAACATCCCAGATTTTAAAGTACTTACAATGTATTTTTGCTGTAATTGAAAGGTCGTTTTTTTAGTTTCTATAGATGAATCATTAAAAATTGATTCGTTTTTAGACTCACTTTCAAATGTTACCTGACTATAGTCTGTCTCAGAATTATTTCCTTTTGATTCTAATCCAACATATAAACTTTCCCAAGAAGCTGTAGGAGCTGATTTAAATCCGGTATTATGGCTTGTTGTTTTTGGTTTACTTCCGCCAAAATCTTCTGCAAATGGATTAAAACTGCGATCTACCTCAATCGCTGGAGTAGAAGCTTTTTTGTCTCTATAATCATATGGTGTATTTAAACTACTCTGATGTTCAAAATCTAAAACAGGTGCAATATTAAATTGACCCAAACTATGTTTTACTGCAGAACGCAAAATGGCATATAATGTATGCTCATCATCAAACTTAATTTCGGTTTTTGTTGGATGAATATTAATATCTATTGTTTTAGGATCTACAGTGAGGTTCAGAAAATAACTAGGGTGATACCCATCTTTTAACAAGCCTTCAAATGCCGATTTTATAGCATGATTAAGATAAGGGCTCTTTATAAAACGTTGGTTTACAAAAAAGAATTGCTCAGATTTAGTCTTTTTAGAATATTCTGGCTTACCTACGAATCCCGAAATTTTTAATACTTCTGTTTCTTCTTCAACAGGCACTAACTTTTCGTTTGTTTTAGAACCAAAAATATGTACCACACGTTGTCTGTAATTTTCTTGAGGTACATTAAACAAATCACTTCCATTGTGATAAAATGAAAAAGCAATGTTTGGATGTGCCAATGCTACACGATGAAATTCATCGGTAATGTGTCGTAATTCTACAGTATCTGATTTTAAGAAATTTCGTCTGGCCGGAATATTAAAAAACAAATTTTTAACGCTAACTGAAGTTCCTGTAGGTGTTACCGAAACTTCTTGCGATTTTACTTCACTTCCTTCAATAACAATAGTAGTTCCTAAATCGTCTGTAGCTTGTTTTGTTTTTAACTCTACATGTGCAATGGCCGCAATACTTGCCAAAGCTTCACCTCTAAAACCTTTGGTATTGAGTTGAAATAAATCTTCCGCTGCTTTAATTTTTGATGTTGCATGACGTTCAAAACTGAATCTGGCATCAGTAACACTCATACCTTTTCCATTATCTATAACTTGTACTAAAGTTTTACCAGCATCTTTAATAATAAGTTTTATTTCAGTAGCGTTAGCATCAATAGCATTTTCCAATAGTTCTTTAACTACTGAAGCTGGACGTTGAACGACCTCACCCGCTGCAATTTGGTTAGCAACATGGTCTGGCAAAAGTTGAATAATATCTGACATTAGCTTTTTGGAAGAAAAATAGAAAGGTCGAAACCAATAATAAATAAAAATAACAACACTAAAACTACAACTATAATAATAACACGTTTATTCACATCATCATCTGGATTATGCTTATAATCATTTATTGCAGCGTTTAATTTACCTTTTATACCCTTTGCAGGAGATACTGTTGTTCTGTGTTCATCAAATTTATGTTTAAGTTCAAAAGGACTGCCCTCTCCTTTATAAAAGCGAGGTTTATAATTATACTTTCGGTTCTTCTTCATTTTCATTAATCCCATAATTTCCTTATTTAATATATCCGTCAAGGATATAAATTAAAACAAAAAGCGAAACTAACATGATGATTAAAGCTGGTAATGATGTTAAAACACTTCCGCGTTTCTTATCGTTCCCTTTAACTTTATTCCATTTGGTCTCGAAGTCGTCCTTCGACTTTATTTCTTCAGAATCCTGAAAGCGAGGTTTATATGAAAAACGTTTATTTTTTCTTTGCTGAAACAAGTGACTCTTAAATTAAACTTGATTAATCTCAAAAGTACTGAAAATACAAGGAAATAATGCTTAAGGATTCCTTAAAATTATTAACAAAAAGAGTGCCAGAGTTAATGGCAGTAGGTCGTAGGTCGTTAGGTGAAATTAAATTTTAACTTCCTCCTAAAAAGATAAAAACCTCTTATTTTAGAAACAGGTATCTCCTATTGAAGACAGAGAACAGTATACTTAAACTGTATCTCTTCGTAATGCAGCCATTTTTATTGCAGCAATTGCAGCTTCTGTGCCTTTATTACCATGTATACCGCCAGAACGATCAATAGATTGTTGCATGGTATTATCGGTAAGTACACAAAAAATAACTGGAATATCTCCTTTTACATTAAGATCTTTGATGCCTTGAGTAACACCTTCACAAACAAAATCAAAATGTTTGGTCTCTCCTTGAATAACACAGCCAATGACAATAATAGCATCTAGCATCCCTGAATCGGCATAAATGCTTTTGCTCATTCGAGCTGCACCATACGTCAATTCAAAAGCTCCTGGCACATTCCAGCGCACAATATTTTGCTTTATCGCGCCGCAATCTAAAAGAGCATCAAAAGCGCCTTGCCATAGACCTTCGGTGATAGTATCATTCCATTCTGAAACAACAATCCCAAACCGAAAATCTTTCGCGTTTGGGATTGTTGTTTTATCGTAATCCGATAAATTATGATTTACAGTAGCCATATATTATAAGCTTACTTCTACTTTTCCTAATAACACATCTGCCTCTTTAGCTTCGTCAGACGAAGAATATTCAGACTTAATTCGCTTTAAATAATCTAAAGCTTTAGTGTTTTTACCTAAGCTGATAGCAACTTTTGCTGCTTTCATTAAATATAAAGGTGTTGTAAAATCATTAGCATTAGCTGCAAATGCTTTTTCATAGTATGCTAAAGCTTCTTCTGGTTGCTCTAATTGAACAAACGCATCACCAATACCACCTTTTGCAATAGGGTTTAACATTTTATCATCACTAGAAAAATCGCTTAAATGCGTGATTGCATTTTGGTAATCTTTTAAGTTTAAATATGCTACACCAGCATAATAGTTAGCTAAATTAGCTGCAGGAGTTCCACTATATTCATTAATGATATCTAACATACCATATTTACCTTCACCTCCATTTAAAGACATTTTATAAAGTGAATCTGAAGCAACACCACTAACAGCATCATCAAAATACTTTTTAGCTGTGTACATTTCATTCATAGCATCCTTTGCTTTTGGCTCTGCTACTATTTTATTGTAACCTAAATATCCTAGTACAATTAGAGCTATTACTCCAACCACACCAATAATATATTTTTGGTTTTTAACAGCCCATTCCTCAGTTCTGGAAGCTCCTTCATCTAAAGTATTAAATACTTCTGCTGTTGTTGAATCATCTTCAACAATTTCTTCCTTCTCTTTTTTGGTTTTAGGTTTGTAGCCTCTTTTCTTATATGTTGCCATAACTTGTCATTTTGTGCGTCCGCAAAAATAAAATTTTTATTGGGATTTAAAAGCCTATTTATTTGTTATTTTTGAATTATTAATTACATATTGAAAATGCCCTATTACATCAGTAAAATTAGGCATAACGTTATCTTTTCATGAATCTAAACACGCTATCTTTAGTTAATTATAAAAATTTTGAAAGTCAGGTTTTCGATTTCGACGCCAAAATCAACTGTTTTGTTGGAGCTAATGGTATCGGAAAAACAAATGCCTTAGACGCCATATATCATCTTGCTTTTGGTAAAAGTTACTTTAATCCTATTGCAACTCAAAATATAAATCACAATGCAGAGTTTTTTGTAGTTGATGGACATTTCACCAAAAACGAACGTACTGAAAAAATTATCGTATCCTTAAAACGAGGACAGAAAAAAGTCATTAAACGCAATGCTAAAGTTTATGAAAAATTTAGCGAACACATTGGCTTTATTCCTTTGGTTATTATTTCTCCTGCAGATCGTGATTTAATTATTGAAGGTAGTGATACGCGACGCAAATTCATTGATAGTGTTATTTCACAAAGCGATAAAAGCTATTTAACGGAACTTATTAATTACAATAAAGTATTAACGCAACGTAACGCACTACTAAAGTATTTTGCACTAAATAACACCTTTAATAAAGATACACTTGCCATATATAATGAACAACTCCACACCTATGGCAGTGAAATATTTAAAAAGAGAGCGGCTTTTTTAAAGACGTTTATCCCAATTTTTAAAGCACGCTATGAAGCAATTAGTCAGAGTAAAGAAACTATTGACTTAACTTATAAAAGTGATTTATTTGATATTGAATTAAACGAACTTTTAAACAAAACCATTAATAAAGATAAAGCATTGCAATACACTAGTGTGGGTACACATAAAGATGACTTAATCTTTTTAATAGACAGTTTTCCTATTAAAAAATTTGGAAGCCAAGGGCAACAAAAATCATTTTTAATTGCTTTAAAGTTGGCACAATTCGATTTTATAAAACAACAAAGTGGTGTGTCTCCTATTCTATTATTAGATGATATTTTTGATAAGCTAGATGAAAACCGAGTAGCTCAAATTATTAAGTTGGTAGACGATGCTCATTTTGGACAGATTTTTATTAGCGATACACATGCAGAACGTACAGAAGATGTCATAAAACAAACACATCAATCTTATAAAATTTTTAAATTATAACACATGTTGATGGCATTCTAGAACACACTTTTTTGAGCACTTTAGCAAACGCAAAACACCTATAAATTCTATTAAAAGACAATAAAAGAATGAATTACCTTTCTAACTTCAAACCGGTATTATTAACACTCATAATGTTAAGCATTTTTAGCTGCTCCAAAAATCCTGAAAACGACATTCAATATATTGAAGGCTATTGGGAAATTAAAGAAGTTACAATGTCTGATGGCAGCAAAAAAGCATACAAATTCAATGAAACAGTAGATTATATTAGTATAAATGACGATTTAAAAGGTTTTAGAAAAAAATTAAAACCGGGTATTAACAACACTTATTTCACTTCTGGTGATGCTGAAGCTATTCAATTAAAAATTGAAAATAACAAAATAAACATCTACTACTCTACCCCCTATGCTAATTGGAAAGAAACGGTTTTAGAAGCTACAGAAAATCAACTTCGCATTATTAATGATAGTGAGAATATATATCTTTATGAACGTTATTCTTCAATAGAATTAGATTTAGAGTGATACATTTATTAAATTTAATTTTTGTCATTCACACAAAGGTTCATATTAAAGGTAAAATAACAAGATTGATAAATAGTTAAAGAGAAAATAGTTATGGCAAGACGAAAAAACGAAAACCAACCTATACAAGACATTCTAAAAGAATTTGTACAAACCAACAATTTACAATCTGGTTTAGACAAAGTAGATGTACGTGAGGCATGGACAAATCTGATGGGAAATGGCGTTAATAATTATACAACAGCAATAGAATTAAAACACGATATACTTTATGTACAACTCAGCTCTAGTGTACTTCGTGAAGAATTAAGCTATGGAACAGAAAAGATAATAAAAATGCTTAACGAATCGCTTAGAAAGGAAGTTGTTAAAAAATTGGTACTTCGCTAATTTTTTTAGCCTATAATATCAGCAATTAGCTAATCTGTTCTTCAATTTAAAAATTCCTTTTTCATCTCTGTAAACCTTCCGTTAAGTATAGGACTCTTTGTGTAAATCCCTAATACAAAGTCACTATCCTTTTTTAAAACTAACGCCTCGAAAATAATTTAATACGATTCGTATTTTAAAATCACCATAATAATTACTATTTTTAAATTCGTCTATAATTCAACTTCATGAAAATATTCAAACTCCTATTATCTTTCGTTTTAACGATAGGCATTTTTTATGCGCTCAATACCAAATTTGGTTCTATTCCTCCAATAGGCAAATTTCTAAATCCTTATTCTGGTGTTTGGCAAAATGAAACCGATGAATCAATTTCTGGAAACATTTCTATTCCCGAATTAAAAGATAAAGTCACGGTTCATTATGATGCCGAATTAATTCCACATGTATTTGCTCAAAACGAAACCGACTTATACAGAGCACAAGGTTATATTACAGCAAAACACAGATTATGGCAAATGGAATTTCAAACCTATGCCGCAGCAGGTCGTTTATCTGAAATTATTGGTGAGTCTGCATTAAGCTACGACAGGCAAGAACGCAGACGTGGCATGGGCTACGGAGCAGAGCAATCACTTTTAAAAATGAATGAAGATGAAGAAACAAAAGCATATATAGATGCCTATACAGCGGGTATAAACAGCTATATTAATCAATTAGAAACTGACAAAATCCCTGTTGAATATAAATTACTCGACTATAAACCCGAAGCTTGGACGCCTAAAAAAACAGCTTTGCTTTTAATGTACATGACCAAGATGTTGGCTGGTGGCGATGAAGATATTGAATACACGAATGCCTTACGCTTGTTTGGAAAAGAACGTTTTGATTTGTTATTCCCTGATTTCTTTGATATTACAGATCCTATAATTCCAAAAGATAATGATTGGAGCTATATAGATATACCACAAACACCAATGCCAAATAGCGAGCCTGTTTTAGATTCTATTGCTACAGTAATTGACAAACCAGACCCAAACTATGGTAGTAATAACTGGGCAGTATCTGGCAGCAAATCAACAACCGGAAACCCAATCTTAGCAAACGATCCGCATTTAGGACTCAATTTACCCTCTATCTGGTTTGTTATGCAATTAAGCACACCAACTCATAATACTTTTGGAGCAACATTACCAGGAGCCTTAGGCGTTATATCTGGCTTTAACCAATATATATCTTGGGGAGAAACTAATGCTACACGAGATGTTATTGACTGGTATAAAATTGAATTTAACGAAGACGGTACAAAATATAAGTTTGATGACGACTGGAAAGATGTTACTTATAGAATAGAAGATATTAAAATAAAAGGAAAAGAAAATTATAAAGATACTATCCGTTATACACATCATGGCCCTGTCTTTTACGATGATAATTTTAAATCTGATAACGCCAAAAAAGGATATGCCATGAAATGGATTGGACATATTGGAGGCAACAATCAAAAAACGTTTTTAGAGCTCAATAAATCTAAAAATTACAAAGATTATGTAAAAGCTATAAGCAGCTATACAGCACCTGCTCAAAACTTTGTTTTTGCATCAACAGAGGGAGATATTGCGATTTGGGTACAGGGAAAACTACCAAATAAATGGGAAGGCCAAGGAAAATTTATTATGGATGGCAGTAAATCTGAAAACGATTGGCAGAGTTTTATTCCGCAAGAATTTAATGCTCACACCAAAAACCCAAAACGTGGTTTTGTGAGTTCTGCAAACCAAACTCCAGTTGATGAAGCCTATCCCTATTTTGTGTTTAATGATGGTTATGAAACCTACAGAAATCGTGTGATAAATGATTTTTTTAGATCCAAAGAACAGTTTAGCGTTCAAGATTTTAAAGATTTGCATAATAACAATTACAATCTTAAAGCTTCAGAACTCATGCCATATATGTTAGAAACTATGGATGTTTCTAACCTAACCGAAGAGGAAAAAGAAATTTACAGCATCGCCAAAGCATGGCAATATAATAATGACATGGAAGAAATAGGTCCAAGCATCTGGAAAGCTTGGTGGAGTATCCTTTACAATATGGTTTGGGATGAATTTGATGTAGAAGACACAGCTATAACGACTCCATTTACCTATCAAACCATTTACTTATTAAAAACTAAAGGCGATGATGCCTTTATGGATATTTTAGACACACCTGAAAAGGAAACAGCCAAAGATTTATTTCTAATAAGCTTTAGAAAAGCCGTTAAAAAGCTTAACGATTGGAAAACTGAAAATGGTGATCTTAATTGGACGAATTACAAAGGCACTTATGCAGGCCATTTACTACAAGCTTTACCTGCATTTTCTAGGTTTGATATTCCTATTGGCGGAGGAAAAAACATTGTTAACGCTACATCTGAAAATTGGGGACCGTCTTGGAGAATGATTGTAGAAATGACCTCACCTCCTACTGCCTTAGGTGTTTATCCTGGTGGACAATCTGGAAATCCCGGAAGTAAATATTACGATAATTTTATAGACGATTGGGCCGCTGGTAAATATTATAGTCTTAATTTTTTACAAAGCGACAAAGTAACGGATGTCATCATTGGCACACAAACCTTAATACCAAACAACTAATGAGCAAAAATATCATCAATTTTATAGTTACTATTATAATCGCATTTGTACTCTCATTGTTTCTGCCTTGGTGGTCTGTAATGGTTGCTGCTTTTGCTACAGCTCTATTTATTCCACTGAAGAAAGTAGCCGTATTTTTTATTCCATTCTTAGCCATTCTTTTATTTTGGGCTGTGTATAGTTTTATTCTCAGTAGTGGTAACGACTTTACCTTAGCCAAACGTATTGCTGTGCTTCTACCATTAGATGGCAATCCTTATGCTTTAATTTTGATTACAGGACTTATTGGCGGATTGGCTGCAGGTATAGCTGCGGTCTTTGGTAAGCAGTTAAGCTCAGTTTTAGCGGATAAAAAATAAGTTAATAAAAAACTTGTAATCAACTGCACATAGGCAAAATTGTCCTAACGAGAAGTAAACAGGCTAAACTTTATAAAATTTTATTAATTCATTATTACATATCGATATTTATAGATATGTTTGTAGTATGAATTTAAAAACAGCCACTGAAATAGGAAAATGTCTATCTAACCAAACCAGAGTACAAATCATGGAATGGTTAAAAGATCCCGAAAAACATTTTCCGCCACACGAAACATTAAAGCATTTTAACGATGGGGTTTGTGTAACTTATATTCAAGAGAAAGCCGGACTTTCTCAATCTACCATTTCAACCTATTTAACTAATATGGAAAAATGCGGAATTTTAATATCAACTAGATACGGAAAATGGTCATATCTAAAAAGGAATGAAGATACAATTAAAGCATATATTAACTTTATAAGTTAAAAAAATTTAATTGAACACATCGACATATAGCGATATAACAAAATATAAAAGTTATGATAGACATTCTTGGTTAGACCGGTTCTGGGTTGATAATTCTTGCTTATGCTCTCACACTTATGGAAAACATAAAAAGATATAGAACATGTCAAGTATTTAAACTTACTCGGCGGAAATCTAATTGCTATAAACGGTTACTGCTATAATACAATTTCTCCATTTGTAACCAACTTACTTTGGAGTGTTATTGCAACCTTAACAATTTATAAAACAAGAAAGAAGAAAATATAATGTGATAAAACTCAATGTATAATTTAAAACAAAACATATGAAAATAGTAATCATCGGAGGTCATGGAACAATAGGAAAAACAGTTGTATCCCATTTAAAAAAAGATAACGAAATAGTAATAGCTAGTCGCTCAAATGCAGATGTAACTGTAGATATTGCCAACAGCAAGTCTATCAAATCTATGTTTGATAAAATAGGAAAATTAGATGCTATAATATGTATTGCCGGAGAGGCAAAATGGGATGATTTTAATAATCTTACTGAAGAAGATTATTATATAGGATTAAAAAGTAAACTTATGGGACAAGTGAACCTTGTTCGTATTGGAAAAGACTATTTAAATCAAAATGGTTCAATAACCTTATCAACAGGTATTTTAGCAGATGATCCCGTTGTACAAACAACAAGTGCCGCAATGGTAAATGGAGCTATTCACAGTTTTGTAAAAGCTGTAGCACTCGAAATTGAAAACGGAATTAGAGTTAACGTGGTGTCTTCAGGGATGGTTGAAGACGCTTACGAAAAATATAAAGATGCTTTTCCAGGACATAACCCAATACCAATGAACAAAGTTATAAACGGATATGTGAGAAGTGTAAAAGGGAAAGGAAATGGTGAGATTATCAGAATATATGACTAAATAATGATAACAACACTTTTAGTATAAGCAATCTCTAAAATAAAAAAGCTGCCCTAAAAATTCACTTTTAAGGCAGCTCTATTTAATAGAATATAATAATTATTTTACTACAAGTTTTTTAATTGCCTTAGCGTTTTCACCTTGTAATTGTAACATATAAATCCCTGAATTTAAATCAAGATGTAATGTATTCTTACCAAATTCAAGTGGTTTTTGTGTTATTAATTTTCCATCAATACTGTATACATACAGTTGTGTATATAATGCATTGTTATCCAAGTTTAGTTCACCTTCCGTCGGATTTGGGTATACAGAAATATCATTTAACGTGAGTTCATTAACACTTAAGAATGCGCAATTTACAGGATCAAATGTAACTAAGCCCAAAGTTGCATTATCGTTTTGGTGTCCAATAACAGCTTCGGCATCTGCAAGAGTATTAGGTGCATTGGCTTCATCCCAACAGTTATGTAATGCTGTCACAGTATTATCAGTATTGTTATATAGGGCATACGTAACGCCTCCATTACCATTTTCAGAAAACACATTTTCCCCTACATTGTCAGCATCATCACCTAAATTGATATTTGATTCTCCTTGTAGTGTAATTCCCCATAAATTTCTACGTATCTCATTTCCACTCGCAATAATATCCATGCCTTCATTAGTTGCATTTAATGAAATACCACTTCCACCTATATTAGGGTTTCCTTGAATATCATTATCTTCAATAACATTATTTCTAATAAATCCAGAAGCATTATCACCAAGTATAGCAATACCATAACGATTGTCTACTATTATATTGTTATCAATCACCGCGTTAATGACTCCTCCAACAAAATTAGAAACTGCTATTCCTCCTGCTTGAGTTAAATTACGGTCACCTTTTATAGTATTCTGAATAATTTGAATTGGCTCATTTACCATAGTTGTCCCCATATTAATTTGTGGTCTATTAGCATTAGCTTGGTTGTTTCCTTCTATATAATTATTAAATATATAAGGAGATACAGCACTATTTGCACCGGAACTAATAGCAGGAGTTTCGTTAAAAGTAATTGTATTGTTAGTTATCTGAGCCATACCTCTAGACAATGCAATAACACCACCAGTAGCTACACCAGAAACATTGTTAGTTATTGTACAATTATTAATAGTAAAGGTTTCCGTTAAAACACGTAAGCCTCCACCATATTGAATGGTAGCATTTTGAATATTAACATTAGAAAACTCTTCAAAACGGAAGCCATCATATGGCAAGTTTGTATCAATTGCCGTAAAAGTAGTATTATCTGCATTTACATTAAATGTTCCATAAACCGTAATTCTTACATCTGCTCCAATTTCTAAAGTGAGATCTGTATCTATAAGAAAAGTATCTGTTGAAGAAATAGTAAGATTGTCTGTTAAGGTATAAGTGGTTCCTGAGACAGATATTGTTGCGGGACTAGCAGCGACAAGGTCGTCTAAAGTATAAGTTATACCAGTATCTGGCGTAATGTATTCTTGTGCCATAAGGCTACCAAAAAGACCAAAAATCATAAATAAATTGAGTAGTTTTTTCTTCATATCGTTGTTGTTTTAGTTGATATAAAATTAAAAAATATTATGTGTAATGACGACTAAAATCAACTTTTATCGATAGATGGTCATTGAAATAAATGTCATAAAACCATAAAAACACTCAATGTTATTGATTAAAAGCCTGTTAATTTTTTAACGCTTTTTTTAATCTTTAACATTATTCGGATTTCATTTAACACTTAGTATTAAACTGACGTTAAGTCCCTTTTAAAATTCGCTATAGCCTAAAGCATTTATTATCTTAGTGTTGAATCGAATTACTAATAACAAAATAAATACAATCACAAATGGAAAAATTAAATAGAAAGAAAGTCGCAATTTTAGCAACTAATGGATTTGAGGAAAGTGAATTAAAAGAACCATTAAACGCTTTAAAAGAAGCTGGTGCTGATGTTGATATTGTTTCTGAAAAATCTGGAAAAATTAAAGCTTGGCAAGATGGAAATTGGAGTAATACATATAATGTGGACAAAACATTAGATGACGTTTCACAATCCAATTATAATGCCTTAGTACTTCCTGGAGGAGTAATGAACCCTGATACCTTAAGAAAAAACAAGGATGCTGTAAATTTTATCAAATCATTTTTTGAAAACCATAAACCGGTCGCAGCCATTTGTCATGCGCCTTGGCTATTGGCAGAAGCAGACGTCCTAAAAGGTAGAAAAGTTACATCATATGCTTCAATTAAAAAAGATATAATTAATGCAGGTGCACATTGGGAAGACAGCGAAGTCGTTGTTGACCAAGGATTAGTAACGAGTAGAAATCCTAATGATTTACCGGCATTTACTTCAAAACTCGTTGAAGAAATTTATGAAGGTAAACACGAGATGCAGACGGCCTAATTTATTTGTACTAACAATTATAAAAAAAGTGAACTTAAAAAAGGTTCACTTTTTTTTTTAAACAAAACTTCTAGTCTAGATTAGACCATGTCTTATAACAACTAAACTGTTTTATTAAGCAAAGAACCTACAATGACTTTTGAAACTTACTAGCATTGCCCTCTACAAACCGTTTTGCACGTTTACTTGTCGGTGATATATCTAAGACCTTCTTATAGTTATTATAAGCCTGTAAACTATCCCCTTTTAGCAAATAAGCTTCTGCCAAACTATCGTAAACATTAATACTATTAGGATGTAAAGCCGCATTAATTTTTAATGTTTCAATAGCTTTATCATACTCGTGGTTACTCATATGCTTATAGCCTATTTTATTAAAACTCCATTCATTTATATAAGAGCTTGTAGAATCTTCTTTCTTAATGTCTAAATACCCTTCAAGTGCTTCTTTATAATTACCATCTTTTAAATGCATACTTGGTGTTTTATAACCTTTTGGTGCCTTTAAATAATCGTAAGTAATTTTAGCTTCATCACCTTCAGGAATTACAGATAAATAGCGTGCTTTGGTTTCGGGATGTTGTACAAACCGGAATTTCTTATACATATCTGCAACAAAAAATTCATTCTCTTCTAAGGCTACTGGTTCAATTTTACCTTCTTTCCAATTTAAAAAGAGCACATTACCTTCATAATACACCTCAATAAGTTCATCAGGATTATAAAGGTAATATCCTGCTGTTTCCTTTTTAAAAGATTCAGAATAGTTTACAGAATTAGTGCAACTCCATGTAATAATTACAATAAACACTATTAAAATTTTAGCCTTCATAATGGTCAGTTTATTTGGTTGATCTAAGTGCAAAAAAAAGTCTCACTTAATAGTGAGACGATTCTTTTATTGTTTTGTTACTAAATCAAGATAAATCTTAAGCTTTTACATCCATCAATTCTACATCAAAAACCAATGTTGCGTTTGGAGGAATAACACCTCCAGCTCCTGCTGCGCCATATCCTAAATCACTAGGAATTACTAAACGTGCCTTATCACCAACGTTTAAAAGACAGATACCTTCATCCCAACCTGGAATTACCTGACCAACACCAACTTGAAAATCTAAAGGTGAGTTTCTTTTGTATGACGAATCGAAAACCGTCCCATCTGCTAACTGACCTTTGTAATGTACAGATACTGTATTTCCTTTTTCTGCTTTTTTACCTTCACCTTTTTGAATAATTTGGTAACGTAAACCAGATTCTGTTTCATCAAAACCTGCTGCTAACTTATCTAACTCTGCTCTTGCAGCTTCACGTTCTGCTGCGATACGCTTTTCTCTAGAACCTTCAAATGTTCTAAACGCTTCAATGGCATTAAATTTTTCGGCAGCTTCACCTTGTCTTATTATTTCTAAGCTTTCAATGATGTCTCCTTGAGCTACAGAATCTACAACATCTTGTCCTTCTACTACATTTCCAAATACTGTATGTTTATTATCTAACCAATCGGTTGCAATGTGAGTAATGTAAAACTGACTTCCATTGGTACCTGGACCAGAGTTTGCCATAGCTAAAACACCAGGGCCACTATGTTTTAAATCTGGATGAAACTCATCATCAAACTTATAACCAGGATGTCCCGTTCCTGTACCTTGCGGACAACCACCTTGAATCATAAAATCAGGAATAACTCTGTGAAATTTTAATCCGTCATAATATGGAGTCCCTTGTGGTTTAACAGAATTTTCTAAATTACCTTCTGCTAAAGCTACAAAATTACCAACTGTTCCTGGAGTCTTTTCAAACTCTAAATTTACTAATATCACACCTTTTGAGGTGTTAAATTTTGCGTATAAACCGTCTTGCATTGTGTTTTCTTTTGTTTAAGACTGCAAAGATAGTGAACTGAGTTGGAAGTTTGAAGTAGGAGGTTTGTAGATTTGCAAAATTCCCTCATAGCATCGCCAAATAGATTTTGAAAAATACCAACCAGAATATCAATAATTTAAATAGCGAGCACACCACTTTGAAACTAAAGAGTAGAATTTAAATTTGACATTTAAATTAATAAAGTTAGTTTTGAAAAAAAACAAAACACATGGCATTTTCCCTATCTAAACTCTTTGGCTCTAAAACTTCTAATTCTATACCTGGAGATACTATTGAAGCTATTATAACTGATGTGGAAAACAAACCTTTTGGTGTTTCTGAAAACAATGTGCTTTTTGCTGGTTTAAACGAATTAGGAGGATATTTCTTTTTTCAGACAGTTATTGTTGGTCAGCTAAATGTTAAATCTAAAAATGGCGCTCAACTTGTGTTTTCTGATGATAACTTTAAACTACAGTTAGATGCTGATATGCCAGAGTTTGAATCTGAAAGTTCTGATATTAAAGGAAGATATGTTACTAAGATTGATTTTCAGATTGAAGAACATGATGTAAAAAAATTAGAAGAAGCAACACTTAAAAGTATTCAAATCAAAGTAAAAAAACACGACCTTTTGTTTAGTAAATATGTTGTGATTGATGCTTCTGATGAGGAAGAATAGCTATAATCTCTTTTTCGAGTAAAATTAAAATTGAAGTTTAGCAAACATTTAAAATGATGTATCGAGAACACTAGTTGATTATTTATAGTGTTCTCGATACTATTTTACAACTCGCCTTTACTATATATAAATATAATTTTAGACGGCTTAGGGTAAGCATCAAATATTATAAGGACTTAGTTCGCCACTTCGCTCATAAACTTAATTCGATATAAACGTAATTCTTCATCATCGTAATCTCCATCAAATTCTTCAATTGCATCGTCTATTTTATCGCTTTCAGATTCCATAAAATAGTCATGGATTTCTTCTTGTTGGTCTTCGTCTAAAATATCATCAATCCAATAATCAATATTTAATTTTGTTCCGGAAAACACAATGGATTCCATTTCCTTTATAAAAGCTGGCATTTCCATACCTTTAGAAGAGGCAATGTCATTTAGTGGCAATTTACGATCTACATTTTGAATGATATATAACTTTATCGCAGAATTTGTTCCTGTAGACTTCACAATCATGTCATCAGGCCTCATAATGTCGTTTTCCTCAACATAATCCGCTATTAAATTCACAAAATCTTTACCGTATTTTTTGGCTTTACTCTCTCCTACTCCATGTACATTAGATAATTCCTCTATATTAATAGGATATTTTAAAGCCATATCTTCTAAAGAAGGGTCTTGAAAAATTACAAAAGGTGGCACACCTAATTTTTTAGCATTCCGTTTTCTTAAATCTTTAAGCATTTTCATGAGCTTATCATCTGAAACGGCTCCACCTCCTTTAGTATTTGTAACAATACCATCACTTGAATCTATATCATAAACATGGTCTTCTGCCATTAAAAAAGATTGAGGATTGGTTATAAAATCCAAACCACTCTCACTTAATCTTAGCACACCATAAGTTTCAATGTCTTTTTTCAAATAACGTGCAACGATGACCTGTCTGATTAATGCCATCCAATATCTTGGATTTTTAGCTTTACCAACTCCAAAAAAGTCTTGTTGATCTGTTTTATGAGACGAAATAAGTGCATTTGAATTTCCAACAAGCACTTGAACTAAATCTTTAGCCTTATATTTTTCGTTAGTTTTTTTGACTGTATCTAATAAAATCTGAACATCATCTTGAGCTTGTACTTGTTTTTTAGGATGACGTACATTATCGTCCATATCTCCACCTTCTCCAGTTTCATTATCAAATTCTTCCCCAAAATAATGAAGGATAAATTTACGTCTAGATATAGATGTTTCTGCAAAAGCAACAACTTCTTGTAATAATGCATGTCCAATTTCTTGTTCTGCAACAGGCTTCCCGGCCATAAATTTTTCAAGTTTCTCTATATCTTTATAAGCGTAGTAGGCCAAACAATGTCCTTCTCCTCCATCTCGTCCTGCTCGTCCTGTTTCTTGATAATAGCTTTCAATACTTTTAGGAATATCATGGTGAATTACAAAACGCACATCTGGTTTGTCTATTCCCATTCCAAAAGCAATTGTCGCCACCACCACATCTGTATCTTCCATTAAGAACATATCTTGATGTTTTACTCTAGTTTTAGCGTCTAAACCGGCGTGATATGGTACGGCTTTTACTCCATTAACTTGAAGAACTTGTGCTAACTCTTCAACTCGTTTACGACTTAAACAATAAATAATTCCAGATTTTCCTTCATTCTGCTTAACAAAACGAATAATATCTGAATCTACATTTTTAGTTTTTGGTCGTACCTCATAATAAAGATTGGGTCTATTAAAAGAATCTTTAAATGTTACAGCATTAGGCATTCCTAAGCTTTTCAAAATATCTTCCTGAACTTTTTCTGTAGCTGTAGCGGTAAGACCAACGATAGGAATATCGTCACCAATACGTTTAATTATAGTTTTTAAATTTCTATATTCTGGCCTAAAATCGTGTCCCCATTCACTGATACAATGCGCTTCATCAACAGCCATAAAAGAAATTTTAACTGTCCGTAGGAAGTCAACATACTCTTCTTTGGTTAATGATTCTGGGGCTACATATAGCAATTTAGTAATGCCATTTGTAATATCATCCTTAACACGTTTTACTTCTGTTTTATTTAAAGACGAATTTAAAACATGTGCTACACCTTCGTGTTCAGATACAGCCCTTATAGCATCTACCTGATTTTTCATCAGTGCAATAAGAGGCGACACAACAATAGCTGTGCCTTCTGCTATTAAAGCTGGTAGCTGATAACATAACGATTTTCCGCCTCCTGTTGGCATAATAACAAAAGTATTATTACCTGCTACGACGTTTTTTATAACTTCTTCCTGAAGACCTTTGAATTCTGAAAATCCAAAGTGTTTTTTTAGTGAAGTATGTAAGTCAATTTCTGCAATACTCATTAATCCTTATTAGTATTTTATATACATTTGCAACAACTTTAAAGATAACAAATTCTTTATATTTAAAAAACTCTATAAAAAATAAGTTTTGAACACTAAACAATCCATCTTAAAAACTGCAAAAACAACGATAAAATTAGAAAGTAAAGCTATTGATAATTTATCAGATTTACTAACGGAAGATTTTGCAGATGCAGTAGAGTTAATTTACCAGTCTAAAGGTCGTGTTATTATTACAGGAATTGGCAAAAGTGCTATCATTGCTAACAAAATCGTTGCAACCTTAAATTCTACTGGTACTCCAGCTGTTTTTATGCATGCTGCTGATGCCATCCATGGCGACCTTGGATTAATTCTAGAAGACGACGTTGTTATTTGTATTTCTAAAAGTGGAAACACGCCAGAAATTAAAGTTTTGGTACCACTTATTAAGAATGCAAATAATAAAATGATCGCTATTACGGGCAATAAAGATTCGTTTTTAGGACAACAAGCCGATTATATTTTGAATGCTTATGTCGCTCAAGAAGCTTGTCCTAATAATCTAGCTCCAACAACTAGCACTACTGCACAATTGGTAATGGGAGATGCTTTAGCGGTTTGCTTATTGGAATTACGAGGCTTTTCAAGTAAAGATTTTGCCAAATATCATCCAGGCGGTGCACTTGGTAAACGTCTTTATTTAAGAGTAAACGATTTATCTTCACAAAACCAAAAACCACAAGTTAATCTTGAAGCTTCATTAAAAACAGTAATTGTAGAAATCACAGAGAAAATGCTTGGTGTTACTGCTGTTGTAGAAGATGATAAAATTGTAGGTATTATTACAGATGGTGATTTAAGACGTATGTTAAGTAAAAGTGATGATCTTACGGGTTTAAAAGCCAAAGACATTATGAGTAATAATCCAAGACGCATTTCTGAAGACGCTATGGCTGTTGATGCTAAGGAAGTTATGGAAGAGTTTGGAATTTCTCAACTATTGGTAGAACATGATGGCAAGTACTCAGGTGTGGTTCATCTTCACGATTTAATAAAAGAAGGCATTATATAATGGCAAAAAAACAAATGGATGAGATGTCGTTTTTAGATCATCTCGAAGATTTAAGATGGCATTTAGTTAGAGCAACAATTAGTATTGTAATTGCAGCAACATTAGCCTTTATTTTTAAAAAGTTTATTTTTGATGTCATCATTTTTGGGCCAACACATATGGACTTCCCTACCTATGAAGGCCTTTGTAAGATGTCTCAGTTTTTAGGTATGACAGATACGACCTTTTGCGCTGATAAATTTCCTTTTATCATTCAAAACCGAACTGTTGCTGGTCAATTTTCAGCACATATTTGGACCTCTATCTATGCTGGTTTTATAATTTCATTTCCTTATGTGCTTTATCAGCTTTGGAGTTTTATAAGTCCAGGACTAAAACCGAGTGAGCGTAAAAACTCTAGAGGTTTTATAGTTATTGCATCCTTTTTATTCTTTCTTGGTGTACTCTTTGGTTATTATATTGTGACACCTTTATCTATAAATTTCTTAGCCAATTATCAAATTAGTGAGCAGATTTCTAATGAATTTGATATAAGCTCCGTAATTGCGATTGTACGTTCTTCTGCTATTGCCTCTGGTTTTGTTTTTGAATTACCTATAATTATTTACTTTTTAACAAAAGTAGGTCTTGTAACTCCGCAGTTTTTAAAGAAATATAGAAAATTTGCACTAGTTATAGTATTGGTATTATCTGCAATTATTACACCTCCAGATATTGCAAGTCAGGTTATTGTAGCTATTCCTATATTATTATTATATCAGATTAGTATTTATATCTCGGCTATAGTTGTTAAAAATCAAAAAAGAAAAGAAAAACGTGCCAATTCGCTTTAAAATTTTAGATTATTTGTATAGCATTATCTAAATTTTAAACACAGAGCAAGGTTAAACTTTTAATAAATGATTGCCAAAGCAAATAGAATCTATATGATTTTATTAAATTTAGCGTTCTTAGAAATAATATGAAGTTACGAGCAGAACATTTAATGAAGTCCTATAACGGACGAAAAGTAGTAAAAGATGTTTCCCTTGAGGTTAATCAGGGAGAAATTGTTGGTTTATTGGGTCCGAATGGAGCTGGAAAAACCACTTCTTTTTATATGATTGTTGGAATTATTAAGCCTAATGGAGGAAACATCTATTTAGACGATACCAACATCACGAAATATCCAATGTACAAACGTGCTCAAAATGGTATTGGTTATTTAGCCCAAGAACCTTCTGTTTTTAGAAAACTAAGTATTGAAGATAATATTTTAAGTGTATTGCAGCTTACAAAATTAAGTAAGAAAGAGCAACACGCTAAAATGGAATCGCTAATTGAAGAATTTGGTTTAGGCCATATTAGAACTAATAGAGGCGACTTACTTTCTGGTGGTGAGCGTCGTAGAACAGAAATTGCACGAGCACTTGCCACCGATCCTAGTTTTATTCTATTGGATGAACCTTTTGCAGGTGTAGATCCTGTTGCTGTTGAAGATATTCAGCGAATTATTGCTAAACTGACTAAGAAAAATATTGGTATTTTAATTACAGACCATAACGTACAAGAAACACTAGCAATTACTGACAGAACTTATTTGATGTTTGAAGGTAACATTCTTAAAGCAGGGAAACCTGAAGAATTGGCTAGTGATGAAATGGTAAGAAAAGTTTATTTAGGTCAGAATTTTGAGCTACGTAAAACAAAGCTTGAGTTTTAAGATTATTTACTCTCTCTCATCTTTTTTACCACAATTAGCATTATATACAAAATCACAGCTTGTATCATTAGATTTATAATCCAATATAAAATAACCATTAATATGCTTTCTGAGACATAAAATGGTAAATCGCTACTGATAAGACTCAAAGGATAACTACAAATAGCTATTAGTAAAGACGTTATTGAAGATAACTCACTGTGAGCTTGAGATAGTAAAACATCTGCTAAACCAATAATAAACTGAACTACTAATAGAAATAAAAATACTCTTACTAACTCTTTAAGTTTAAATTTTTTCATTTTTTACTCGCTTTAATTTAATAGGTCCTAATATTTTCATTTCAATATTAGAGTTAGGGTTATGCTATTAACCAACTTTAAATTTAACAAGTTTTCACACCAATTAACGTTGCTATTTTTAATGTTTAGAACGCTTACTAAAAAATATCTTTTTAAATATTTCAACACAAATTAAACAAACTAATCCAACGGCTAATCCGACAATAAAGTCTCTTAAAATAGAAGGAATTTGTTCTAAGAAATGATGTAAAAATTCAATATTATGGACAAAGATCCCACCAGCAACAAGAAGTAGAGCTATAGTCCCAATAACAGACAAACTTTTTATTAGTTTTGGTAAAGCCCAAACCAAAAAAGTTCCGATTGAAAATAAAATACCTTTTCCTCCATTACTTTTATTAATTAGCTGTAATCCAAAATCATCCATTCTTACTATTAATGCTACAATACCATAAACACCAACGGTAGCTATTAATGCTACAATAGATACAACTATGATTTGAGTTGTTATTGGTTCTCCTACTACAGATCCTAAGGCTATAATAACAATTTCAACAGATAGGATAAAATCAGTTACAATTGCAGATTTTATCTTCGTTTTTTCTAAATCTAACAATTCTTGTTCTGTAAAGTTTCCTTTAAATTCTTTAGTCACTTCCTTAGGGTGAGGTACAAAAAATTCATAGATTTTTTCAGCCCCTTCATAAGACAAGTATAACCCTCCTAGCACTAAAATAACAATAACAGACCAAGGTAAAAACGCACTTAATAGAAACGCTAAAGGTAAAATTATTAATTTATTTAAAAATGAGCCTTTTGTAATTGCCCATAGTACTGGAATTTCACGAGAAGATACAAACCCTGATGCTTTTTCTGCATTTACGGCTAAATCATCCCCCAAAATACCTGCTGTTTTCTTCGTTGTTATCTTGGTCATCGCAGCGACATCATCCATCAAAGTCGCTATATCATCTAGTAATGCAAAAAATCCTGAAGCCATTAATTATAAATTCTATTTAGAAAATGTGTTGAGTTAAACTATACTAGATTTTGTTAATAATGAAAGTATTATATATAATGCAATTATAAGTGGTATTGCTGCAAAATGAAGTAAAATTAATAACACCACACTTAAAATTAGAAAAATATAACGAATAGCATTGTCTTTAAATCCCCAATTTTTAAATTTTAAAGCAAATAACTTTATGTTAGAATTTAATAGATAACAACTAAGCAGAGTTAATGCTATTAAAAACCATTTATTAATAATTATTGAATTTATTAAATCGCTATTTTGGTATTCTAAAATTAAGGGTAATGACAATATTACTAACGTATTGGCTGGCACAGGCAAGCCTTTAAAATAACTTTGTTGATCCTCGTCTAAATTAAATTTTGCTAAACGGTAAGCAGAAGCTAAAGCAATAAACAAACCTATTAATGGCAAAACAGACATTTTAAACCCTTGCCAATGAAACACTGAATTCCAGCTATCGCTATGAGTTGAAAAATTTGGAGCATCTAAGGCTAATGAAATAAGTTTAAACATGATAACCCCTGGTACAACTCCACTCGTTACCAAATCGGCAAGCGAATCTAACTGAATACCTAGTGGACTTTGTACATTTAGCTTTCTTGCTAAAAGTCCGTCAAAGAAATCAAAAAATATACCTAAAAACACAAAGAATGCTGCGGCAACAAAGTTACCATTCACTGCAAATATTAAAGCAATACATCCTGAAAACAAATTCAGAAGTGTTACTATATTGGGAATATGTTGTTTTAATCTCATAAACTTAATTTTTGTAAAAATATAAAAGTATTTGAGTCTATTTCAAATTGCAATATAAAGAATGCAATAAAAACGACGTTTAACAGTTAAATAGGAAGAAGTGATTTAAACTTTTTATTTTACCTATAAAATTTATCATTTTTGTTCTCTGTATCGTAGGATATCTAACTAAAAATGACTTTGTGAGATAAAAAAAACCTTCATTACAAACAAAAAGTTTAAACTACTTCAGAAAAATAATGTGCATCTTTGTAAAAAATTATTGCTGTTGAAAAATTACTATGTAATTCTCTTAACACTTACTACGCTTATAGCCTCGGCACAAACTACAAGAAAATATTCTAATGAATTTATGAATATTGGTGTTGATGCTGCTGCTTTAGGTATGAGTAATGCTGTTGTATCACAAACTGCTGATGTTAATTCTGGATATTGGAATCCTGCAGGATTGGTACATCTTGAAGACAGTCAACTTTCCTTAATGCATTCTAGCTATTTTGCAAACATTGCCAATTATAATTATATCGCTTATGCGATGCCTTTAGATAACGAAAGTGCATTAGGTATTTCATTAATTAGATTTGGAGTTGATGACATTTTAGACACCACGCAATTAATAGACGATCAAGGCAATATTAATTACGATAGAATAAGTACCTTCTCTACTGCAGATTATGGTTTAACCTTTTCATATGCTAGAAAATTACCTTTAGATGGTTTAAACTTTGGAGTTAATGCTAAAATAATCCGACGAATTATTGGTGACTTTGCGTCTTCTTGGGGATTTGGATTAGATGCAGGCATTCAATTTGAAGGTAACAATAATTGGAAGTTTGGTTTTATGGCAAGAGATATTACAACCACTTATAATGCTTGGTCAATTGACGAAGATAAGTTTGAACAAATAAGCGGTGCTATTGAAGGAGAAAATCAAGAACTTCCTGAAACCACTGAAATAACAATACCTAAGTTACAGTTAGGAATGTCTAAAAAATGGATTTTTCATTATGATTATTCTTTATTAGCAGCTGTAAACCTAAACATGCGTTTTGCCCAAAACAACGATATTATTTCAACATCTTTTGCGAGTATAAATCCTGCTTTGGGATTTGAGTTTGGTTATACAGATTTAGTCTTTTTAAGGGCTGGAGTTGGTAATTTTCAGAATGAAATTCAGATTGATAATTCTGAACAAATTTCATTTCAACCTAACTTTGGTGTTGGTTTTAAATATAGAGGCATTCAAATCGATTATGCTTTTACTGATATTGGTGACCAAAGTGCAGCTTTATACTCTAATGTATTTTCTTTAAAAATAGACTTTAGCATCTTTAGATAATCATTATTATGAAATTGAAACTGTTCGTTTTTGCTTTCCTATTTACATTTTTCTCAAACTTTGCACAGCAACGGCAATTATCACCTGATGCTCAGATAACGGTATTAACTATTGGTCCTGGCAACTCTTTAAATGATGCTTTTGGCCACAATGGCTTTAGAGTAAAAGATCGAAATTTAGGTATTGATGTAGTTTATGGCTATGGTGCTTACGACTTTGAAGCTCCTAACTTTTATTTGAAATTCGCTCAAGGAAAACTCAATTACCTGATAAGCAAACATTACTTTAAAGATTTTTATTTTGCCTATAAAGAAGATAATCGCACCATAGACGAACAAATCTTAAACCTATCTACAGAAGAAAAACAAAAACTATTTAATTATTTAGAAAACAATTATAAACCAGAAAACAGACGTTATTTATACGATTTCTTTTATGACAATTGTGCGACACGAATTAGAGATATCACTCTAAAAGTTTCTGAACGTAAAATTGATTTTAAGCTACCTGAAAATTTTAAACCAAAAACCTTTAGAACCCTTATTCACGATCATGTAGGTTTAAATACTTGGGGAAGTTTTGGGATAGACATTGCTTTGGGTTCCGTTATTGACAGAACAGCAACTGTTAACGAGCATATGTTTTTACCACAATATATTCATACCTTTTTTGAAACTGCAACACTAAACAACACTGAAAATTTAGTAAAAAGCTCTTCTACTCTGTATGAAAAAAAGGAAACAGATTCATCTTTAAATATTCTGTTTAGCCCTTTAATTATAATAGGATTAATTAGCCTTTGTATTTTATTTTTCACCTATAAAGATTATAAAAATAATACTAGAAGCAATTGGTTAGATATTACCATATTTGGGACTACAGGTGCCATAGGTGTTATTATACTCTTTTTATGGTTCTTAACAGACCACTCTGCAACAGCTCAAAACTATAATTTGCTATGGGCTTTTCCACTTAATATTATTGTAATAGGACAATTATTAAAACCTAAAATTAAAAATTGGGTTAAGCGCTACCTTAAGTTTTTAATTATCATGTTAGCACTTATGACTTTTCATTGGTTGGGTGGCGTTCAAGTATTTGCTATTGGTTTAATTCCGTTACTTGTGGCGTTATTAGTAAGGTATGTCTTTTTAATACAATTCTTTAATAAGAATTAATTCCCACTAAAACTACTGTCCTCTGTAGTACAAAATAGTACTTAGCGTTTTTATAGTAATACTAAAATCTAAAAAAACACTTCTGTGTTTAATATAATATAAGTCGTATTGAAGCTTGGTAAGACTATCGTCTACTGAAGAGCCATACCTTGTACTAACCTGTGCCCAACCAGTTAACCCTGGTTTTATCATATGACGTGTTTCGTAGAATGGTATTATACGAGACAACTCGCTAACAAAAAAAGGACGTTCTGGCCTAGGTCCAATAATACTCATATCTCCTTTTAGTACATTATAAAATTGAGGCACCTCATCTAAACGAGAGCGTCTTAAAAACATCCCAAAGGATGTAATTCTTTTATCGTTTTTTTGAGCCCACTTTACTCCATCTTTCTCGGCATTAACAACCATGGTTCTAAGCTTAACAATATTAAACGGTTTTCCGTTTATACCAACACGCTCTTGAACATAAAATAAAGGTCCTTTATTCCCCATTAAATTACCTATTAAAATAATAGGTAACAATAGTACGCCTACTATAAGGCCTATTAATGAAAACGTAACATCAAAGGCACGATGAAAAAAGATATAGAGCTTATTTTCATTACTTCGACTAAAAGGAAAATACTTATAGAAATCCTTACCAACAAACTGAATAGGTACTTTTTGAAGCAGCTCTTCATAAACTTGAGAATAATCTCTTATTTTAAAACCACGTTCTAGTAATAGCATTAAATCATGATAAACCTCAGCCATTATAGCTTCGGTATTAAAGCTTGCTACAAGAATTTCGGATATTCGTTCTTTATCAATTGTTTCTAAAAATTCTGTGGCTGCAAACTCTTTTAACCCTGTAAACTTCACTGAATCAGCACTGGAAGCTTCACTATTTATAAAACCAACTATTCTATAATTTGGATCTGATGTATCTAATGCTTTTATTAGGCCATCTATATTAGATACTTCTCCAACAAGAAGGACTCGTTTATAAAAACGAGGAGATTCAATTAAGTTGATATACACTAATCTCCATAAGAGAATTGAAACAATTATTGTAACATATAAATAAACAATTTGGATACGCTCTATCGGCAAAAATGGTGACAAAACAGGTGTTAACAAATAAAATAAGACTACCGTTGAGGCCGTTATTACAATATTTTTAAAGGTGGTATCTAGTCTACTTGCCTTTTGTAAATCGTATAACTCAAAGATGGTAGCAAAAATAGAGACATAAACACCTAATAAAATTAACGCAACACTATTTTCTGCACTAACAACAATATACTCAAAATCAAAGTAAAGACTTAAACAGTATACACCTAAGTACACCATTACTAAGTCTAAAACTCTAAGTAGAATTTTACGCTCAGAAACTTCGAAATGAATACCTTTTTTTTTAGACATTGTTGGGAAAAACTGTGGTGTAAATATAATAAGTACAAATGATTTTTAACATAATTTTAGGACAAAAGGGCTTCCCATTTATGTTTTACTTCTGACCAATCATAGTTTTCAACTTTAGAACGTGCATTGGAAACTAACTTATTTCTATTATCTTCGTCCGAACTTAATTTGATTATAGCGCCTACCATTGCATTAACATTTTTAGGTTCTACTAATATTCCATCAATATTATTAGATATTAAAAACGGTAAACCACCCACATTTGTTGATACAACCGGCAAACCCAAAGCCATAGCTTCTATAACACTTACAGGTGTATTATCAAAATTAGTGGTATTAATAAATATATTATATTCTTTTGAAATTAAAATCCATTCTTTTTTGGTTAGTTTGCCTGTAAATTTAACGTTTAACTTAAGTTGTGAAGCTAATTCTTGAACCTCTCTTAAAGTTCCATCAGAATCGGGACCAACCATGCATAAAGTAGCATTTGAATACTGTTTTTTTACTTCGTTGAATACATGAATTGCCAATTTTGGGTTATATATTTTTGAAAACGAACGCACCCATAATAATCGTGGAGGATTAGAACTCCTATTCTGAAAAGGATAATTATCAATAATAAGTGTATTAGGAATGTGAATAATATTATTATTACCGTACTTTTCAAATACAGTTTTTAGAAAATTTGATGGCGCTACTAATTTGTACGCTTTTTTAAAAATAAGATTACTTAATACTCGACTTCGTTTTAACCGACTTTCAAGGTTACCTCCATGAAGAATTGGAATATATTTAAGATTCAAGAACCGGCACAATTGACTAATAATTAATGCGTAATAAAAATTAATAGTACTGTAAGTGTCAATTAGAACAAAATCGACCTTATTATATAATTTTAAAATATTCCAGAACATATCCAACAATCTAACTATTTTATTAGTTTTAGACGATGCGTAATAAATTCTGTGCCCCTCCTTTTCAAGTAAAACACCAAGGGTTTGAATACCAGAAATATTAGAGGTTTTGCTCTTTAAATTGTTTCCTATGTATAGGACGTTTTTTTTCATAAATAACATTTAATAACGCTAAACCATATATAAATCCTGGAGCAGCAATACGCATTGCTGAATGGTTAATTGTTGCAAACCAAAAGATTAAAAACGAGTAAAACAATAAATTCCCTTTATGTTGGGCTCTGTATACTAGAGGAGTAATAATAAGTAGTAACAATATTATAACACCAAAAATTCCATGCTCTGAAAACAAGCGACTCACCTCGTTATGAGAAGCAATTGTTTTACCCTCTTCCTCAAGTCTTACTTGTTTCATTCCACTAGCCCCTACACCAAGAAAAGGATGTCTTAAAAAGCCTTCGAACTCATGTATAAACAATTCAACTCTTCCTGTAGAAAGATCTAATTTTTCTCGTCCTACAGCATCTTTATTCGTGTACCGATTTTCAATTAATCCGCCCGTTTGGCTAGCTGTTATTGACCAAGTAATTACAACTCCTATAATTAATATAAAAACAGAGCCTATAATTTGTTGCCGCCTTTTAAATTTAGAAGTACTGTATAACATCACTAAAAATCCAATAATCATCATAACGGCAGCTATTACACCTCCACGACTAAAGGTTACTAAAGCTCTAAAGGAGATTAGAGCTAATAATAATAAATTAAAAAGTTTTAGAAATAACGTAGGAGATTTTAAAAAAAAACGAACAGTTAAAGTTACCATTCCTAACCCCAATAAAGTAGCTACCTGATTTGGACCGAACCCACCCGAAGCTGCAAAATTAGATGCTGTACTTTGTAGCACTTCCTTAATACTAGGATTGTACAAAAACAAATAGATCATCATAGCAAGTAAAGGAAATGTCATACAGGCTAAAATTTGTAATAATTGTTCTTGTGTTATGGTTTTATGATAGCAATACAATGCCGAAGCTCCTAAACATACAGGACCACTCAATACAAATGCAACCGAAGTTCTAAAATTCAAATCAAAACCCAAAGTAGTAGAAGCTACCAAAACTGCAGGTAGTAATAAAATGAGATAAACAAAATAGGGATAGCTTTTACCTGATACTCCGGTAAAAAACATACCAATTAATACAAGTAAAATAATATAATATTTAGAAAACTCATAAAACAAACCTCCTCCAGTCATCCGAAATAACGATTCTGCTGCAGCAATGTAGGCACATCCAAATAATACCCACATGACTTTAGAAGCCTTATCTGACAATAATACCTTACCAATAAAATAAAAACAAACAATTATAAAATATAATTTCGAAAAGAAAGGGATATAATAAATGGCCACACCTATAAGCAGATGTAATATAACCAAAGCGACATAGAGGTCATTGGTAAAATGATATCGTTTTTTATATTGTTGAGCTCTCGTCATTTTATTACACAAATTTAGACATATAATGCCAATAAACGACTAACACTAGCTTCTTTAGAAAAATTTTGAGAGACAACAGCTTGTAAAGTAGTTCCTGTTTGTTGTCTAAGTGTAATATTCTTTATAAATACTATTATTGATTCTGCTAAGGCTTCAGCATCTAAAGGAGGCACTAAAGTTCCAGAATCTACATCACTAATAACAAGGTTGCAATCCCCTACATCTGTAGCTACGACTGCCAAACCTGCTTGCCCATATTCTAATAGAGCCAAGGGTAAACCTTCGGACTTGGAAGACAACACCCCAATATCTACTTGAGACATAATTTGTTCAGTATCTTTACAACTCCCATAAAAAAATACGTTGGGCTCCAATTCCAATTCTTTAACCAATTTCATAATCCTTTTCGCATAGGCATCATCAAAATCCTTACCAACACAGTGTAACGACCAATCTGAAAATTGACTAACAATAATTTTTAATGCCTTTAGAAGTGTCCCATGATCTTTTTGCGGTCTTAAATTAGCCATACATAACAACCTCTTCCCTTTTTCCCCTTTTAGTTTTGTTACTGAAACTGTATTGTAAGGCACTACAAAATTTGGTAAAAATATGACCTGTTTACACAACAAATGCTTTGTATCCCAATTAGCCAATTGAGCATTGACTGCAATAATCCCTTTAAAGATATAAGAACATAATTTCAAAATCATTTTTGGTCGCTGATCTAAAAACTCACTATTTCCATAATGATCATGCCAAATAACAGATATTTTAGGATATATTAATTTCAATAAGGCAGCTATAAAATATGAACTAGCATGGGCATGAACTACAGTAATCTGCTCCCTTTTTACAAATTTCAGTAAACGTTTTAAAGCACCAAAATCCAAAACCCTAACCCGATTTAAAAATAGGTACCCTACCCGTGCATTCAAGCTCCCTTTTAATAGACCTTCTGCGCGAGTAGCACATAAATAAGACCTATCCACTTCGGAAACTAAAACATTTGCTAAATTAACAGCCATACGTTCTGCCCCTCCTGCTTCCAAACTATCTATTAATTGTAATACTCGTAATGGCATTTTAATTTTCGATTAATTATTAATTTCACATTTTTCACTTTTCTATCCGCACCAATAACATACGCTTAACAACCTATTCAAACCCTACTCTCAAAAGTCCCGTTCAATACGTCTTTAATATCTCTTTCTAAACGATTAATAGTATATTTCTGCGACCAATTTATGGCATCTTTAGCCATAGAATCCAAATTGGCTGTTTTAAATATTTTGATAAACTCGGATATGGCAGCATCTAAAGTTGGCTCTACAATTATACCTCGACTTCCATGGCCGAGCATCCAACTTACGCAAGACACAGAAGTCGACACAGGAATACAGCCATAAAACATGCCTTCAGCTACAGCTTTAGGCCAGCCTTCACTCTTCGATAATAAAATATTAAAATGTGCCTTTAATAATGCAGCTTTCACAATTGATTTATCTTGGTTTCCTTTTATGTTTATTTGATTATTTATGCCGCGTTCTTCTATATAACTTTTTATTTCTTGCATTAAAGGGCCATCTCCAAACAGTTCTAATCGTGCTGGAATACCCTGCTGATTTAGTTGTTCTATAAACTGAATTGTAAGTAAGGGGCGTTTCCCCGGCACCAACATACCCGCAAATACAAATACTAATTCTTCTGTATAATCTTTTGCCCTAAAAGCGACGCGCTCCTCAACTTTATAGGTTGCTGAAATAAAAGGATACACATTTGATGTTTCCCCTGGCCAATCACCATATACCAACACCTTCATATTCCGAGTAAGAAAAGTATTTCGTAGAATTGACTGTTGTAAGCGATAAGACCATGGTTGGTTACTATTGGGATCCCAATTCCCAGCATATTTAGTTGATTTATTTTTCCAAGGAAATACTATTTGTACAAAACTAGCTACTAAACATACATTTGCAGGACAACGCAAATGAATGTGATCTGCCCATGCCATCGCTCTTATCATTTGAAACACAATTAAAGGCATAAATAGTATAGCCTTAATGGTATTTAAAATAGAATTAAAAGCAAAAAAAGGAATATAATAACGCTTAATTGAGTTCGTACTAAAAGGTTTAATTAACACATCGTCTGGATATGAAAATGGCGCTAATATCCGTTGTTCATCTGCATATTTAAACCAAACATCCATTTCATTAACATACGGGGAATAGGACCAATATTTGCCATCTTTCAAAATGGTTGGAGCTAAAGATATAATTAACAATTTCTTTGTTTTATTATTCATATATACCCATTTGAATTATGATTATTTATTTTTATTGCTGGAACTCCCAACACTGTTGTATTACTTAAGACATCTTTTGTAACTAAGGAGTTCGCTCCTATTACGGCTCCATCACCAACATTAATTTTACCAGCCACAACAGCATTGGCACCGATATACACATTATTACCTATTATAGGAACACCTCGCTTATCTTTAATACCACTAATACCAATAGTAACCCCTTGGGAGATGTTGCAGTTATTTCCAATAACCGCATTTGCATTAATAATAATGCCTCCAAAATGTCCAATATAGAAACGTTCACCAATGGTAGATGCGTATGGCAATGATATACCTGTTATAATCTCTATAGATTTTTGAGCTATTAAACAAGGAATTAATAATACGCGTCTCAATACGTTCGGCATATTGCTAACATAAATAGAGTTAGATATGCGATACACAAATAATGCCCACAGTCCTTGTTGAGTAAGTAATAAGACTAAACTATTAGTATTACTATACTCCTTATATTTAGCTATGTCTTTTTTAAAATTATTAAACATTATGCATAATTTTAGGCTTATTAAAGATTAAACTCCACCATCCTACTATTCTTCCTACGGCATCAGTTAAGGCTGATTTTCTTTCATTAGTAGTAATAACATTTAATAAACGAATGAACAACAATACCCCATGAACTGCGTGCCATTTAAATTTTGCCTTAATACTAGGATGTGGATATTTTACTCTCCAAACATACCAACCATTTCTTAAAACCATTTTTCCATACTTATACATATTAGGTCGCCCAGCGGCATCGTGATAATGACTTAATTGTACTTTAGTATCTATGACATTTTTTCCATAATCTAATGCCCGAATACTGAAATCAGCATCTTCATAGAGTCCATAACCCTCAAAATATGTTGAAAAACACAGATGTTTAAATAGTGTTTTTCGGAAAGACATAGACATCCCGATTAACAAATCTACTTCATAACACTTACCCGTTAATGGATAGCCACTTGTACGACCATGTGAAAATTCAGGCATACAGTTAGAAGCTAGTTGAGATGTAAGCCCCAAATAATTTCGAAATCTATTTCGTAAACCCTCAGGGTAAACGTATCCATCAAGCTCATAATACGAATTTGAATTATATTTTTTATCTACATTCTTTGGCTCCCATCGATTTTCGTTTATGGCAACCCCTCCTACACCAATAATATTATTATTTTCATTAAATGTATGTATAACTTGTTTAAAATAATTTGGTTCTAAAACTGTATCATCATCTAAGAAACACACGATTTCTATATCTTCTGACACCCTAGAAATTCCAAAATTTCGTTGTTTGGTTAAACCCCTATTTTTTTCATCGACCTTATAATAACTTAAATTTTCAAAATTATTATGAAGGATTATTTCTTTAGTTTCCTCATTATTAGAACCGTCAACAATTAAAATTTCATTTGGATATAAAGTTTGCTTATTTACTGACTTAAGTAAAGTCAATAATGCTTTTGGGCGCATATAGGTGCAAATAATTAAAGAAAACGTCATTACTTATTATACTTTAAACACATTAGGTATTTCTCTAAATAACCATCTAAATTAAAATAGGCAACCCATAAATTACGATTTTCTTCTTGTTTGGCTACGAAATCTTGATCTGAAAGCTTATTATGATATGCCTCCAAAGCTTCTGGAAGCTTATTAACATTAGCTTCTTTAATACGCATTTTATGATTTTCCCATTTAATACTTTCAGGCAATGGTAAATTACATTCGGTATCTATTAGCACTGGAATCCTCCCAGTAGCAAGAGTTTCATGTAAACGAACCAAGAAATTACCAACACCGCGAATACACAAAGCATATGGGTTAAAAAATATATTTTCAAAATATTCCTTTGTCGTTTTTTCTCTTAAAACAACGCTATTAGCACCCGCACGATATTTAGAACGATAAATGAAATTTGTATGCACTTTATCTGTGTTTTCTAATTCTTTTAATCTTCTACTTCTTATTACCGAAGATGGATAAAAATGTTGATGACCACTGACTATAATATTTAGAAACCGTTTAACATTATATTTTAGAAAAATTGCAGCTTCTTTTAACCATTTTAAAGCGCTACCATCAGCGTGGCCCACAAATCCAATCTCTAGTACTTTATTTTTTTCAATTAGTGTAAATTTATTATTCAAACTATTTTGATAAGGGTCTGAAACAAAGCAAGACATTATAAATGTTTTAGACTGATCGTAAGTTATATTAAAGCCACCACATCTAAGTGTATAAACATCATCTTTTAATGTTGTTTCTTGATCTCCAGCACCATATACCCAAACTGGTATTTTATATGTTTTGAATAGCTTTAAAAATTTAAAATATACCGCTCTGTTGTGTTTTAAAAAATATTCAACATGTAATGGTAATATCAATATATCAGCCTTATTTATGTCTACAGTTATTTTATAAAAATCTTTAACTAATGGGATATGTTTATAATGTAATCCTAATAACTGGGGAAAAATAATCCCTCTATGTTGTTCGGTTAAAAACGATGTGTCTATGTAAATATTTAACATCGATTAATCTTTAGCTACACTCGGGCCTGCAAAAGTAATTATTTCGTAGCCATCAAATTTTTTAGTCACATAAGGATATCCTAATTTATCAAAAAAGGACTCTAACCAAAGGTAAGTTGCTTCTCCATTGACAAAATGGTATGATGCTATTGCTAAATTAGGTTTATATTTTAATAACGTTTCAACACAACCCTCCATGGCTTGTATTTCCGCTCCTTCAATATCCATTTTTATAAAATCTAATTTTTTAATTTCTGCGCTATTCATCCAAGAATCAATTGTAATTGCTTTCTTTTTTACAATTTTTGAATCATCTGAAAACCAGATAGCAGATGATGCCACGTTACCAGATTCACTAAAATCAACATAAGTTTCTTCATTCCATAATAATTCTTCACAAATAGTATAATGACCATCAAATTTATTTAACTCAAAATTATCTTGCATCATGCCAATGTTAATCTTATCAGGCTCAAAAGCATATACATGTCCCTTTTTTCCAATTTTATTTACAAACAATAGTGAAAGAAATCCTACATTAGCACCAGCATCTAACACAATGTCACCTTCTTTTACTTTATGAAAAAATTGGTAATTATCAAAATCGGCTACTGTATTATATAAAGGTTGTTTGGTAAAAATGTTTAAACTATCATATCTAGTTTTATAAATAACACTATTAGAATCACTCTTCTTTAGACCGAAACCTACGTTACGAGTAATTAAATTATAATATAAAAGCTTCAATCTTTCCTTCACCAAACTATTTGGAAATAATTTAGACAGACTTTTTTTAATTCTTTTTTTTAGTTTCATTTAATCTTGCTTTATAAAACTCAATATTTTTTTTGGCTTGTTTGTCTATATCAAAACGTTCTTCGACAAACTGTTTAGCTGCTTTCCCCATATTTAAGCATAAATCTTCATTTTCTAATAATGAGACAATTTTGCTAGCATATAATTCATGTGCTTTAGGGTGAATTAAAAAACCACTTTTTCCATCCTCCATTAATTCTTGAGCCCAACCAATGTTACTATTTACCACAGGTTTTTGTAATGACATAGACTCAATGGTAACCATGCCTAAAGTTTCTGCAAACGTTGGAAACACACATACATGAGCGTTCTTTATAGAATTTTGAACTTCGTTATATGGTACTTTCCCTAAGTATTGGACATCTCTTAAATTAATATCATTAAAACGCTCTTTCATTAATTCCCAAGTTGATGAACTCCCCGTTACAATATCGGGTGCGTCACTTCCTATTAAAACTAATTTAGCTGTAGGGACTTTTTGTTTCACCTTTTTAAAAATCTCGGGTAATTCTAATACCCCTTTTTTTCTAACTAATGTACCAATATATAGAACAGTATTTGTTTCAAATATGGTTGGTTTATCATTTATAAAATTTTCTAGCTGTAAACCATAATGAATAGTTTCTATAGCTTTTTTATCTGAGATTTTAAATAGTTTTTTAGATAATTGTCCTGCAAAAGCCGTAGGTGCAATAAAGGCTACTGCTCCTCTTACAGCTAATAGTTCAAACAGTATATTTTTCAACTTCTGCTTTCTATTCTCTAAATAACAAAAATAGCGATCACTGCCATGAAACCTCATTACAACAGGTATAGAAAACCTCATCAATGCACTTATACCTGTCCAATCTGCAACTTCTAAAACATCGATATTTTCTTCAGAAATTACCTTTTGAATAGAATGTTGAATATGTTTTCTGTATCGAAACCATTTCGCAAATCCATAAGTTTTGTCTCCTATTAAATAAAAGTGAATGCCATTTTCAATAAAATAATCATCTTTATTTTGACCATAAATAAACACATAAATGCTATGCCCCTGCTTTCCCAAGGCCTTTGTTAAGTTACCAACACTAGTTCCTAAACCTGCAGCATATTTGACCTTAGAATGTGGATATTCTGGAGTTAAAAAGGCTATTTTTAATTTTTTTTCAGGCATTTATCAATTCACTTATAGTTTTCCAAATTGTTTCTGAAGATTTGCTTGGTGTCTCACCTACAATTCTTGAAAACCATTGCTTTGTTAATGGTACTGGATTAACATTTTTATCTAATAGTAATTGAACTTTACTTTTCAATTCCGTTTTACTTTTAGCCCAAACTACAGCATCTTCGCTAGGCATAGACCTAAAATGCACATATTTGTAGTTTTGTCCTATATCTCTAATCCCTTTTTTTAATTGTGGTTGCTCGTAGTTATAGTAAATACAAGGTTTATCGTGTATAACGAAATCAAACACAGTGGATGAACATACATTTGTAACCATTTCTGTATGGACACAAACATTAACGAGCATTTGAAAATCGTCTTTAGACGGAACAATTTGATCCCAATTTTTACCGATTGGCTTCCATATTGGTGCTAGTGGAATAATGACATCTTTATAATTTTCTAATATGGGATTATATCTATCCGTAAAATCTACAGGGCATTTTCTATATATTATTCCTAAATTATAGTTTTCTTTATTTAATGCTCTAACTGCTTTGGCTAAATCTTCTAAATAGTATTGATCTAGAGGTGAAGTGGTCTCGTCATCTCCAGAAAAGCAGATATATTTTTTTTCTAAATCTAAATTGTATTTCTTAAAAAAATTTGCTTTAGACATCACTAAAGAAGCATCATAATGAGGTTCGAATTGTGGAGTACCTGTTACTTTCACTTGATCCTCTGATATAAAAGAATAATAATAAAGTAATTCCTTTTTCATGTGTTCACTCCATACGTAGTAATAATCGGTTTCTACTACCAACATAGCTTTAGGCACATTATCCCATGAGTATATAAAAGTTGCTGTAGGAATTCCTAATTCTTTTGCCGCTAACAAGGGAGCAATTGCTTGTGTTGATCTCTGACTTGTACATAAAACCATTTCTGGCTTATGTTTCTGTAATTGATTCTTACAATAAGCAAATTTGGATGTTCCCTTTTCTGTTTTTTTTATTTTTTCTCTTAATTTTATAATATCTTTCTCTGATGAACCTAATCCTATATAGGCGCTCATAAATGAACTTTTTACAATGTTTCTTAAACTATTATATAACAAAGGAAATTTATAAGTTTGATAAACCTCATCATTAAATTTTTTGGTCCAATAATTAAGTTCTTTTCTTTTTCTAACACGACTGTATAATTGCGTTAGGATATGAGTGGTTTTGTCTTCAATTTTTAATTCTTGAAAATTTAATGAATCTGTAATAGAAAAATCTGTAATATTCCAGTACCATACATCAACCCCTTGCTTTTCACCCTCTTGTTTAAAATTTGTTAATGCAAAATTCCTAAGTCCTACGCCATCTGGAAAGAGCACGAATACTTTTTTATTCATTTTTAATTATAAATTATTCCTTCAAAAATAATATTTTAAATTGTTAGTGAAACTTTATTATGCTTTATTTGAATTAAAATTAAACAATGAATTATTCCAGTAACTTTAATTATATATATTTGTCTTTGATCATTTTTTGACTAATACTTATGAAAATTATAAATTATAAAAAACCTTTTGTTATTGCAGAAATTGGATGTAATCATAAAGGAGATATAGAAATCGCTAAGGAACTTGTAAAAGTCGCTAAAATTTTCTGTAATGCCGATGCTGTAAAGTTCCAAAAAAGGAATAATAAAGAATTATTAACAGAAGATCAATACAAGGCACCACACCCTAATCCTGTGAACTCTTACGGAGATACATATGGCTCTCATAGAGAATTTTTAGAGTTTGATATTGAACAACACCGAACTTTAAAAGCCTATTGTGAGGAAATAGGTATTGTATACTCAACATCTGTTTGGGATACAACTTCAGCTAAAGAAATAGCTTCTTTAAACCCTGATTTTATTAAAATTCCTTCCGCTTGTAACAACCATTTTGAAATGCTAGAATGGTTATGCAAAAACTATTTTGGGGAAATCCATATTTCTACAGGAATGACTTCGAAAGATGAAATTGAAACTTTAATCAATTTCTTTGTTGAAAGAAAAAGAAACCAAGATCTTGTTGTCTACAATTGTACTTCGGGCTACCCTGTACCTTTTGCTGATGTTTGTCTATTAGATATTACATTATTAATAAATAAATATAGTGACATTGTAAAACATATTGGATTTTCTGGACATCATTTAGGTATTGCTGTAGACATAGCCGCATACACATTAGGGGCAAATATTATTGAGCGTCACTATACCATAGACAGAACTTGGAAAGGAACCGATCATGCCGCTTCATTAGAACCAATGGGATTACGCAAACTATCTAGAGACCTAAAAGCCGTAAACCAAGCACTTAGTTTTAAACAAAAAGACATTCTTGAAATTGAACAAGTACAACGAGACAAACTAAAATATAGAACAAAATAAGTCTCAAAAACAGGAAAAGCATAATTTGCTTTTCCTGTTTTAACATAAGTTAAAAACGTTTATTATAGTTACTAATCCATTCACAAGCCTCCCTAATTGCTCCTTCTCCAGAATTAGATTTTAATAATACATCGGCAAACGGTTTCACATGTTCTGTTCCGTTTCCTGGCACAAATGACCAACCAACACTACATAGATTTGCTAGGTCGTTAACATCATCACCTATATAAGCTATTTCCTCTAAATTCAAATTTCTTTTTTCTCTTAAGTCAGCCAAAAAAGCGTATTTATCTTTTACTCCTAAAAAAACATCTTCAATATTTAGTTTTTTCATTCTGGCTGCAACTAATGGCGAGTTTTCCGATGTCATCACCATAACTTTTACTGACTCTTGTCTTAAAATCTCAAGTCCCATACCATCTCGCATATCAAATGTTTTGGTATGTTCACCTTCAGCAGTATAACTAATTGTGCCTTTTGTGAATACACCATCAACGTCTAAAACAAAATGAGTAATCGGTTTTGGTGCTCGTTTCTCTTTTAATCTTTGTATTAATAATTGTTCTACAATAACCCAGTCTTTTAATGAGTCGATTTCCGTAAGTGACTCCTCACTCATTTCAACGGTTCCTATATTACCACTAATTCTATTATTACTTTCTATAAACGCTTTTTTGGTTGTACAATATACAGCACCATTTTCAATTAATAAGCCTTCAAAATCTTGTCTTCTCGGTCTTTTAAAAAGGTTATAATTAATAGGTTCACCGTGAGAATTCCATATAAACCTGTGAGAATTAACTACGGTTAATGCCGCATCATATAATTCGTTTTCAATTTTATCAATGCAATTATTTATATCTTTAGATACTGTTAAAGGCGAAGTTGCTTGTAGCAAACATAATATATCGAACTTATAATCTATTAGTTTAGAGAACTCTATCATTGCAGATTCTGTAGACGCTGAATCATCGGCATTTTTACTTCCTCTTAAAATTACATGCACTTTATCTGTCCAATGATATTCTTTTTCAATAAAACTTACAACTGACGTGTCATCAGTAAATACATAAACTTCATCTAGCTTTGAAAAAATGGCTTCTTTTAATACCCAACAAAACAATGGTCTTCCAACCATTTTCTTTTTATTCTTGTTCAAGATTCCTTTAGATCCCTTTCTTATAGGTATAAAGCCTATTGCTTTCATATATTTAAAATTTTGATGGTTTATTTAGTAAAAATTTAATACGGAATACTAACCGTTTAAAACTATAATATATATCTAGAAATAACCTTTTAAAGCTTCCGTAAACATCTGCAAAAAATTGCTTAACGACATCTAAAAAATTAAAATCTGTATGCCATAATTGATAATTCCCGACAATATCATTCTTAAACCTAAAAAATTTTTGCTTTCTAGTTCTCTTTATTTCATAGCTAAAAATAGCATTAACAAACTCAATATGGTATCCAACGTCTAAAACGCGTTTACTCCACTCCTTATCTTCAAACGTTGATACGTCTTCTCTAAATGGGTGTTTCTCCCAAACCTTTTTATTAAAGGCAGACCCTGAAAAAATCAATCCTGACCTGTTCGCATCCTCAGTCGCTGAAATATTATTAATATAATTTCTGTAATCGTTAGGACTATGCAAACATCTTAACCCAGCTAACTTAGGATTTTTGTGAAATTTTTCTAATATCAATTTAAAAAAATCATGGCTAATTGGGTAAGAATGTGCACTAAAAATAACAACAACAGGAAAGGTCGCTGCCTTTGCTGCTATATTTGCACTTCCACCGTAACTAAACTTTTTAACCGTAACAACCCTAGCTCCAAACAATTCTGCTGTTTCAATGCTACCATCTGTAGATTCATTATCTATTACTAAAATTTCTGAAATATCTTCAGCGTATCTTTCTGTAAGATTCTTTAATAAAAAAGTAAGAGCTTCTTTTTGATTTTTATTTCTTATAACTACCGAAATCATTATTTATAATTTTGAAACAAGCCTAATTTCTTTAATTTTGTTATTAGTTTTCTCCCCAGCCTATACTCTAAGGACGCTTTTATTTCTTGATTTTTTACTCTTTGTTCTTTTAAATCTTCTAAAAGAGCTTCAATTAAAAGTTTAAAATTATTCTTGTACACGTCTTGGTGCTTGATAAAGATATATTTCATAATTTTTTCCTTATATAACCTATTCGTTTCAATTAACATAGAATTATCTTTTTTTCTATAAAAAAACAAAGGCTCTTCAATAATCTTAAATTCCCAACCCTTTTTTAAAATTGAAATCCAAAATTCCCAATCTTCAAACCCATATTTCATACTTTCATCATAACCATCAACCGAGACCCAACATTTTTTTCTAAAAAGAGACGTAGCTATTAACTTATTCTCAAATAAAATATCTTTTAAGCTATTTCCTTTAGGTTTAGAAATCTTAATGATCTGTTTTGAGGATTCTTTAAAATGTTTACTAGCACAAGATACGATGCCAAGTTTATCATCTTTAAATTCTCTTAAAACAAGTTCTAAATATAATTTATCAATTAAATCATCTGAATCTAAAGGTAAGATATACTCCCCTGTGCTTGCTTTAATTCCTGCATTTCTAGCACTTGGTAAACCACCATTTTCTTTTTTAATATAACTAAATCTTGAATCTCGCTTTAACCATGTGTGTGCGACGTCTTCTGTATGATCAGGGCTACCGTCATTAACTATAATACACTCCCAATTTGAATAGGTTTGCATCAAAACGGACTCTAAGGTTTCATCTAGAAAATGAGCTTGTTTATAACAAGGTACAATAATGGATACTTTTGATTCTTTCATACAGTGTTATTAAAAAACATATTTATTTCTTTATTATACCGCGCATCTCCTTTGTTAAAAAAATAATATGTAAAACCTATAGCATTTAACTTTAACCTAAGCAAAGCGTTAACTGATTTTAAAGAATTTAGCTCTTTTAAAAATAAACTCAAATGCTTTTTTAATAGTATCTTTTTTATATTTTTTATACATTTTTCAAGTGCAATATTACTATTTTTTTCATCACTCTCTTCTAATAAATAGTTATAGATTTCTTTCCAAACAGATAATTCTGAAACCACATCATTAATATTATTTTCATTAAACTTATGGCTTATAGATTGCTGATGCATTCTTGTTTTAATTAATACTTTTTGAATATTAATTCCCTTTAATCTATTTTGCTTTAAAACTCGGAAATTAAAATCTAGATCCTGAGCCCTTGATAAATCTTCTTTAAACCTTATGTTATTTACTATTTTTCGAGAATATAGTATACTTGGAGTATTTAACACTATAGCAAACTCTAAAAAATTCTGCGTTATTTTTTCTAATTTATCTAAATTATAAGCCCTACGATAATACTCCTCGCCTCCAAAAGTTTCGAATCCACATAAAGCATAATCAAAGGGTTTCGGTTTAGAATAAACTGCCAAAATTTTCATTTCAATAGCTTCTTCTAACAACAGGTCATCACTATCAAACCACTGGATAAAATCTCCTTTACTAACCTCAAACCCATAATTACGAGCTCCGTTTCCTCCCGGTAAATGACTATTAGATCTGTGGTGGTATTGAAATCGAGCATCCTTTTTGCAATAGCTTTCCATGATCTCAGCCGTATCATCAACACTACCATCATCTACCACAATACACTCCCAGTTCGGATAAGTCTGGTTCAAAACTGAATCGAGGGTTTCACTAATAAGATGTGCCCGATTAAATGTTGGGATGATAATAGACACCAATGGTTGCTTGGTCATTTCTAACGTTATTTTTTAATATAAGTATTATTAATTACTTAAATATAATGAGATCCTTTTGTCTTATTCACAGCATAACTCTGGCGAACTGCTTTTTCTAATTTTTTAAGAGTTTTATATTCTTTTTTTAATCCTTTATAATTGTAAAAACTTAATAGAAAAGCTGCTTTTAAATATTGTTTTTTTGCATATTTAAGTTTTAATCTTAATTGGCGTAGTGCTTCTTTGTTATTAACATCGGCAAAACGGACTTTAAACTTTCTAATCGCTAAAGCGAAATAAGCCTCAGTATATTTTTTAGGTTGAATAGGTTTCCGCTCGGCTCTATCATGAATGACATACGATTGAGGCAAAACGCCAATTTTGAATCCGTGATATAAAACACGCTGGCAATAATTATCATCTTCAGCATAATGAAAAAATAGCGGATCAAACCCACCAACAGTTTCCAAACATGCTTTAGAAATTAACCAAGCCGCAGCATTTATAAAAGGGACCTCATAAACCGCTTTCAATGTATTGCCTAATACAAAATCAGAATAAAACTGACCCGAACACTCTTTACGCATAAAAATAGAGAAATTCTTATCTAATTTTATCTGATCACCAGTAATATGAATAGGGCTTAATATTCCATGCTTAGGCTGCTTTTTTTGAAACGCTACCAAATCATTTAAAACCGTATCTACTAAATAGGCATCTTGGTTTAATAAAAACACATGTTCAGCACCTTTATCTAAGGCATAACGAATACCTAAATTATTTGCTTGACCAAAACCTAAATTCTCTTTTTGTTTAAATAGAATGACATTTGGGTAATTTTGCTCAATAAAAGCAACCGTGTTATCGATTGAAGCATTATCAATTATAATTACAGGATAATCCGCACAACTTTTTAAACACTGATCTAGCCAATGCATACCGTTATATGTTACTATTATTATATAGGTCAATGTGCTTTAATTTTTATTCCATTTATTTTTAAAACGTTCTATCTCTACTTCTGTGTAAAAATGTTTTACATAATCAGAATTATATATTCTATTAATGTATTCTGTTGGTAAACTTATATTGGTTTTAAAATCTTTATATACGTTATTAATAGATTTAGAGCTTGCTTCATTAGCTGAAATCAGTTCTATTTCTTCACCAAAAAAATCAACCATAGACTTGTCAAAAGTTTCAGTAATATTTTCAATTTTAAGCACTAATAGCGATATGTCCCCTTTCTCCAAAATAGAATACCCTTTTTCTTTATTAAAAGTACTTAGAAGAACGTCCATATCGAAGACATCTTTTAATTCAGAATTCAACCACTCTAAATGAGAATCAATAACAAATTTATTATAGAAAAAATCATATAGCTTAGAGAGATCATTTTTCGGTGTAGTAATTTCAAAAGGGTAATTATTGTTTCTTGACTTAAAGACATACACATCATGCTTTTCTTCAAAATCAATCCACTGAAAAAACAAAGATATATTCCTACTAACAGGCTCTCTTATGACTGTAATTAACTTTAAATTTATAAATTTATTTTTTTTTATAATATCGCTTAACCATTGTGGTTTCCATAACAAATCTGTTGTTAGGTGTCTAGGGTATTCATTCTTACCGTAAACTTCACTTTTAATCATTCTCTCTCTCTCTCGAAGGTAATAGTCATTTAATCTGTGTAAATGAAAAACATCTTTGTTTGGGTATACTCCTATTAATGACTCATATAAGGAAGTAGATGCTACTTTGCCCATAGTATATATTAGAATCAACTCGTTTGAAAACTTGCTAGATTTAGACAAATTTCTTTGATATATATATTTATCAAAATAATAAAATGATCTTAAATAACTAAGTAATTTACGTTTAACTTTTTTTATAAGTTTCATTTATAGTCTAATTTTTGTAAAATTATTAACCACAAGTTTCATACTATGTTTTATTGATTTGATTTTACCATAAACATTATTTTTTTTTCTAAAATTAGAATATAACAACAAACTGGAAGCCTTAGCAAAATCTAAAAAATAAATTTTGTGAGAATAGTCTAACACAGTTTTTGAGATAAAACTTTTTAGCTTATAAATGTTAAAATCTGTATTATAGTTTTTAATATATTTAGCAATAACATAATCTAATTTCATTTGTTTAGAAGTTACCTGTCTCGAAATGCCTCCCTCATTTTTTCTATATACTGCAGTAACATCTTCTAATAACTTAATAGAACCAAAGCAGGACACTAACAAAAACAAGGTTCTATCTGCTGACAAAACTTTTTTTGGAAAATCATTTTTAAATACTGCTTTTCTAAACATAAAAGTTGCAGTGTGAAAATGTCTAGACTCTAACAAGTCATTTGTTTGTAATTTAGATTTCAACTTAGATTTAAATAAATGTTCCTTAGTTGAGCCTTCATACTTTACTAAGGAATTTGTTGCAATACCTGAAAAATCATTATGTGCTTCTAAAAAATCTACCTGTTTCTGTAATTTTAAAGGATCAGTCCAATAATCATCCCCATCTAAAACGGCAATATATTCTCCAGAACATTGTTGTACCGCAAAAACAAAATTTGGAGTGATTCCAATGTTCTCCTTTTGACTAAAATATTTAATCTTACCAACTAATTTATTTTCGTTAATAAAATCAACTATAATAGAATCTGTAGAATCTGGCGAACAATCATTCGACAATACAATTTCAAAATCAAAATCACAATCTTGTTTTAAAACACTTTCTATAGCTTGTTGAATATAATTTTCATGACCATAAGTAATCATGCAAACTGAAACTTTCATTTGCTTTTTTATTTTGAAATAATCTTTCCAGGAACGCCGACTACTGTACAATTATCCGGTACATCTTTTATGACCACCGTCCCTGCACCTACAATTACATTTTTACCTATTTTAACATTAGGAATTACAACAGCACTAGTTCCAATGCTAGTTCCATTGCCAATAATACAATGCCCTGAGATATTTACATCTGGTGAAATCTCTACGAAATCCCCTACTACACAGTCATGTCCAATTGTTGCATTTATATTTATCAAACAACCTTTTCCAATTTCGATACTATTGGTTACAATAACACCCGACATAATAGAAGTCCCCATCCCTACCTCTACGTCAAAACTACCTACTTCACTATTTTTAGAATAAACTGTTAATGGCTCAGCTCCTAATTCCATAAATTTCTGATATAAACTTTGCCTGTGCTTAGGCTGTCCCAACCCTAATACAAATGATTTATCTTCTGATTTCGACAAATAAGATTTTACCGCATCAAAAGATGTTAATAACCTAAACCTATCATAAATTTTTAAGGGTAAATCAGTGCTAACATTATCAAAAAACACAATATCGTCATCATGCAGATCCATATCTACAGATACAATTTGTAAAATTTCTTTAGCAAAACCTTTGGCTCCAATAATTATCATAGTAATTGTTCTTTTACAATATTAATAATTTGGTTCAAATCCTCTGATCCTAAACCAGCATAAAGAGGTAAACATAAAATTCTTAATGATATAGATTCAGAAATTTCCATACGTTGCTGCTCAACATATGGCAATCTATTTAAAGAAGGATAAAAATAACGTCTAGGAAAAACAGAATGTTTTTCTAAGGCCTGTTTTACTTTTAATAATTGCTTTTCATCTTCAAAAATAATAGGATAATAGCTATAGTTCCATTCAGTATGGCTTCTAATTTTAAGTAACTGTAATTTTGTTGAAGTAAAGGCTTCATTGTAGCTGTCAACTACTTTTTTGCGCTCTGAAAGTATCTCATCCATATACGGAAACACCGATAATCCCATTGCTGCCTGTGGTTCGCTCATTTTAGCATTTATTCCTAAACTACTAAAATGCTCTGGTCCATCGTGTCCAAAATTATGATGTGAGAATAAGTTTTCAAAATAGGTTGGCTTACAAAACAAAGCACCTCCTTCGCCAGTATGAAATAGCTTTGTAGCATGAAAACTACAGGTACTAACATCTCCAAAGTTAAAAACAGATTTCCCCTTATAAGTCACCCCAAAACAATGTGCTGCATCATAAATAACTTTTAAATTGTATTTTTTTGCTATCACTTCAATAGCTTCTATATGACAAGGATTCCCAAAGACATGCGTGGCTAATATAGCTGAAGTTTCTGGAGTTATAGCGGCTTCGATCTTAGTTTCATCGATAGTAAAATAATCTTTATCTACATCTACAAATACAGGTGTACAGCCTTCCCAAACGATACTACTAGTCGTCGCTACATAACTAAAAGGTGTCGTAATAATTTCACCTTGTAAGCCCAATGCTTTTATGGCTATTTGCAAGGGTAAAGTCCCATTGGTCATAGCAATGATATTAGACAACCCTAAAAACGATTGTAATTTAGCTTCTAATTCCTTAACCAAAACCCCTCTGTTAGTCATCCACCCAGTATCCCAAGCACGTTTTAAAATTGCTTGGTACTCTTCTTGTGGTGGTAAAAATGTTTTGGTGACGTTAATCATTTACTTCGATTTATTTGCATGTACTTGATAATTATCTGGTAATTGAATATTAAAAAAAGCACCTAACTTTTTCCATTTATCAGTATCTTCAAGCTGAGCTGTAAATAAAGAATTTGGACTAATTGCATTAAAAAAATCTACAATTTCTTTATTTCTTAAATTATATACATTTTTATAATGTGTTCTATGAGTTTCATTAATATCGAGAAGGTTATCTGTTTTACGGATGGCTTCATAAAAATGTTTATCAGAAAAAGTCTCATAAAACTCTTCTTTTCTATTGTAAATGCTAGAGTGCCTAAATGTGTTACCTAATGTTTTACCATTAGAGTGACTCATCATAGAATTAAACCATTTATCTGCGTCTCTTGTGAACAAAATAAATTTAGCATCGGGAAAGCGGTAATATAGCACTTTATAGAAATCCACTTCCCACCACGGATTATCTTCAAAAACTTGATAATTTCTAAATTCTTTAGAATTAAATATACTCTCATAATCACCTAAAAACCTTTTCACAGACCAATTATTGCTTCTATTGGTATCATAACTTGCTACTCTAAACCCAAAATCTTTAAAGAATTGTCCCACGGAAGTTGTCCCTGTTCTCTGAAATGAAATACAAAATATTTTACTTTTCTTTTTCTTAAACATTTCTGATACGTTTATAAATTAACCCATTCAAAATTTGGTTTTAAGGCACCTTTAGTTTTCCCCATCCACTCACCTAGTTCAACCCCTTCATCTATAACATTAAAACTTAACTGATCTTTTGCAACAAACAAAGACTTTTTACCATCCGTTATCAATACATCAACAAATAAAACTCCTTGATTGAAAAAATTTTTAGGAATTATCATTTTTTTAGATTGTATATCACCTGTTTCAGTATTAAAATAATCCGACGAACAAACAAATAGAAAATAACCTTGATCATCTTTAAATCGTAAAACCGATTTGACCTTTTTCTTTCCACTATTCTTTAATTTTAATGAAAACTCAATAGACTCTGTTCTTAAAATAGGTTCTCCAAAAGATTTGCCTATTGCTTTAACACCAAATTCTAACAATTCAAATTTTAGCCCTTTAAAATCATCAGAACTAAAATATCTTATTTGATTGGCTCCTTTATCATTGCCTATTTTTAAATAATGATCTACACATTCGTCTGTTTTACCAGTAAATACAACATTGCCATTCTCCAAAACAATACCTCGTGTACACAAACTTTTTACCGCTGCCATATTGTGGCTTACAAATAATACGGTTCTACCATCGCCTGTACTAATATCCTGCATTTTACCAATCGCCTTTTTCTGAAACTCAGCATCTCCAACGGCCAAAACCTCATCTACCACCAAAATATCCGGTTCTAAATGCGCAGCTACCGCAAATGCCAACCGCACTTTCATACCAGAACTATAGCGCTTAACAGGAGTATCTACATATCTTAAACAGCCTGAAAAATCAATAATTTCATCTATTTTAGAATTGATTTCAGCTTTGGTCATTCCAAGGATAGCGCCATTCAAATAAATATTTTCTCTCCCTGTCATTTCAGGGTGAAACCCAGTACCTACTTCTAATAAAGACGCGATTCTTCCTTTGGTTTTAATCTGTCCTGTTGTAGGTCCTGTGACACGAGATAAAATTTTTAGTAAGGTTGATTTGCCTGCCCCGTTTTTTCCAATAATACCAAGAACCTCACCGCGCTTAACTTCAAAATTGATATCTTTTATTGCCCAAACATAGTCGGACTCACCCTTCGAACTTCTATCATTAGCTTCACCAACTTTTAAATAGGGGTCTTCTTTACCTATAACTTTATTAAACCAGCGGTTAAGGTCGTGACTAATTGTACCTGTACCAACAAGTCCCAATCGGTACTGTTTACCTATATTTTCTACTTTTAAAATTATTTCCGAACTCATTATATGGTATCAATAAAGCTTTTTTCAGTTTTATTAAAAATAATTAATCCTATCAGAAAAATTATAAAACTTGTTATTATAGTATATATTAATTTATTGATGTCTAATTCTCCAACACCAAAGACCATGGACCTAAATGACTCAATGATAATAGCAATGGGGTTCCATTCTATTAACCAATAATAATTAGGCAATTTATCCTTAAAATAAGACATTGGATACATGACTGCTGACCCATACATTAATAATTGCACACCAAATTGAACTAGAAAAGTTAAATCTCTATATTTGGTAGTCATTGAAGATATTATCATACCAAAACCTAATCCTAAAAGCGCCATTAAACCTATTAACAGAGGTAAAAGCAATAAACTTAACTGTGGCATAACATTAAACGTACTACCTGTAAAATATAGGAAATAGATATAAAAACCTATAAAAACCAAAAGCTGAATACCAAATTTCAATAAATTTGAAACGACAACAGACATAGGCATTATAACTCTAGGAAAATATACTTTTCCAAAAATGTTTTCATTCTTTTTAAAGGTATCACTAGTACCAACCAAACAGTCTTTAAAATAGTTCCAAGATGTGATACCTGCTAAATTAAACAGGAAATTAGGCACACCTTCACCAGTAGGAATATCTGCTAGGTTATTAAATATTAAAGTAAATATTAGTGATGTAAATAAAGGTTGAATTAAGTACCAAAGCGGTCCGAGAACCGTTTGTTTATACAATGTTATAATATCCCTTTTTACAAATAAAAATAATAAATCTCTATAATTCCAGATTTCTTTAAAATTAAGATCTAGAAGTTTCTTTTTTGAAGAAATGACATATAACCAATGCTCTTCTGCAGTTTTCAATTATAAACTTGTTTTTTAATAATATTGCGAATATAAGAAAGGAAAATTACTTAAGTTAATAAGTCTTTTGAATTGTATAAGTATTATAGTGATTTATCATTTTCATTATCCCTTCTTCTACAGTAACTAAATCTCTTCCTAGTAAGGATTTCATCTTAGTTATATCAGGGCATCGTCTAGTCATATCGCCTTCTTTTAAAGATGGAAGAAAAATGATTTCCGATGTTGAATTAGTAAGCTCTATAATTTTTTCTGCTAAATGTAATATGCTTATTTCATCACCATTACCAATATTTAAAACATCATTAACATACGCATCTTCATATAAGGCTTTAAGGCAAGTATCTACATTATCATCAATATAACAAAATGAACGTGTTTGATCTCCATTACCATAAATTGGAATAGGCTGATTATTCATTGCCAATTTCAAAAATCTAGGCATTACAAAATCATTACTCTGAAAAGGCCCATAGGTATTAAAAAAACGAAAAATTGTATAATCTAAATCGTTTTCCTTTTGATATGCTTTAAGAAATGCCTCACCAACATTTTTTACAATGGCATAAGGTAATCTTGAATTTAAAGGTGTTGTATTTTCATTTTGAGGAATTTCAAAAGGCTCCCCATAAACTTCTGATGAACTCGAATAAAAAACACGTTTTACACCAGAATTTTTAGACAATGACAGTATATTCTTTATACCGTCTATATCATGTAAGACATTTATTGGGTTTTCTAATGTTCTTTCAACACCAACAACTGCTGCAAAATGAAAGACATAGTCGAATTTAAAAGTTGCAAAGATTGAGATAATGTCATTATAATCATTGACATCTGCCTTTATAAACTTAATATTTTCTTTTTTAGGAATTTTGGATTTTTCTCCAGTAGAAAGGTTATCTATAATTACAACCGTTACATTTTCTTTTAATGCTAGTTTAGCAGCAATCGAACTCCCTAACTGACCAGCACCTCCAGTTACTAAAATATTTGTCATTAATAATTAATGTTTATATTAAAGTTTAGAAATATCAGGGGAATACACTAGACCTTATTTAATTAACTCGGAATAAAGATATTAATTTTAAACAAACAAATCAATTATAGATAAATTTTCTCTAATTAAAAGAATCCCAAGTAATTTTTAAACCTTCTCTTACAGTATATTTTGGTTTATAACCTAATAAATTTTGAGCCTTTGAAATATCAGCTAAAGAATCTCTTACATCTCCCTGTCTATTAGGCCCATAAACAGCCTTTAACTCAGAATTTGCTGCAATACGCAATGATTCCCATAAATAATTTATAGTAATACGCTCACCACAAGCTACATTAAAGACCTCATTCTTCGCTTCTTTAGAGGCAAAAAATCCTTTTACATTAGCCTGAACCACATTATCTATAAAAGTAAAATCTCTTGTTTGCTCACCATCTCCATTAATTTTTGAAGGCTCATTATCTTTAAGCGCCTGCATGAATAATGGAATTACAGCAGCATAAGCACCACTAGGACTTTGCTTAGGGCCAAATACATTAAAATATCTTAAGCCAATTACATCAGTATCGTAAGTTGTTCCAAACACATCAGCATACAATTCATTTACGTATTTTGTAACAGCATAAGGAGACAAAGGTTTACCTATAGTATCTTCTACTTTAGGCAATGCTTTACTATCTCCATAAGTTGAACTAGACGCTGCATAGACCATACGTTTTACGGTAGGACTATCCTTTAATGCAATCATCATATTTAAAAATCCAGAAATATTAACTTCATTCGTTGTTGCTGGATCATTAATAGAGCGAGGCACAGAACCTAAAGCTGCTTGATGAGAGACATAATCAATCCCATCCATTGCTTTTTTACAGGTTTCTAAATCTCTGATATCTCCTTCTATAAGTTCAAAGGCAGGATTATCCATAAACTCAGTTAAATTTTCACGATGCCCATTAGAAAAGTTATCTAAAACTCTTACTTTTTTAGCATTATACTTTAATAAGTATTCTGTTAGGTTAGAGCCAATGAAGCCTCCACCTCCCGTGATTAAAAAACTTAATTCGGATAGGTCTACTGTGTGATGTGGGTTTGAATACATTATAATCTTGCGTCTACGGCGTCTAAAGGAAGTAATGATTTTACATCGAAAACAACACCTGTTTGTGACTTTAATTTAGTAATATCTAATTCTAAGAACTCATTATGCGAAACCGCTAAAATAACAGCATCGTAATCTGAACTTAAATCTCCAAAATCAGTAATTAGGTCGAAACCATACTCATGTTTCACTTCTTCTTTAGAAGCCCAAGGATCATAAACATCTACATTTACGTGGTATGTTTCTAACTCTTCTATAATATCAATAACTCTAGAGTTTCTGATATCTGGACAATTTTCTTTGAAAGTTGTTCCTAAAACAAGGGCTTTAGATCCTTTAATCGTAGCTCCTTTTTTAATCATCATCTTAACAGTTTCGGTTGCAACGTAGCTTCCCATACTGTCATTCATCTTACGACCAGCTAAAATAATTTCTGGATTATAACCAGACTCAATAGCTTTTTGTGCCAAATAATAAGGATCTACTCCAATACAGTGACCACCCACTAAACCTGGTGAGAATTTTAAGAAATTCCATTTCGTACCAGCAGCTTCTAACACCGCTTTAGTATCAATGTCTAGTAATCTAAATATTTTAGACAATTCATTTACAAAAGCAATATTGATATCTCGTTGAGAGTTTTCAATAACTTTAGCCGCTTCAGCTACTTTTATCGAAGGAGCTAAATGCGTACCTGCTGTAATTACTTTTAAGTATAAATCGTTAACTTTCTTAGCTATTTCTGGTGTAGAACCAGAAGTCACTTTTAAAATTTTAGTTACAGTATGTTGTTTATCTCCTGGGTTTATACGTTCTGGCGAATAACCAGCAAAAAAATCTTTGTTATAAGTTAAACCTGAAACCTCAGCTAAAATAGGGACACAAATATCTTCTGTTGCACCAGGATAAACCGTTGATTCGTATATAACAATATCATTTTTAGACATCGCACGACCTACAGTTTCACTAGCCTTTATTAAAGGTGTAAATACAGGCTTATTTAATGCATCTGTTGGAGTTGGCACTGTAATAATATATACATTTGTAGCAGCTAATGCCTCAACGTCATCTGTAATATATAAACCTTTACTAGAGTTTAAGTCTGTAGTTAAAACCGATTTTAAATTCTCGTTATCAACTTCTAATGTTTTATCTAAACCAGTATTTAATTCACTGATGCGTTGTTTATTAATATCGAAACCAACTACAAAGAATTTCTTTGCAAACTCTACGGCAAGAGGTAAACCAACATAACCTAATCCTATAATTGCAATCTTATCTTCTGAATGTGTCATTTGTTTAAAGTAGATTTTAAAATGAATGCCAAATCTAAGTAAAAACTATAATTAAGAACATACTTTTTATTGATTTTCACTTTATCTACCCAAATAATCGTTCTATTGTAGTTATCTGGGTCTTTTTGACGCTCTAATACACGTTCTTCATTCCTATATTTTAAAGTGGCTGGACCAGTAATCCCCGGTTTTACCATTAAAATAATTCGATCTTCACCTTTTAACTCATCGGCAAAACCCTGCAAATCAGGTCTTGGACCAACAAAACTCATATCACCTATTAGTACATTAAATAATTGAGGCAACTCGTTTAATTTAGTACGTCTTAGGTATTTTCCAATAGCACTAGCACTCTGATCTAAATGACCTAATTGATGCTTACCCTCTTTTAAGGTTCTAATTTTATAAATTTTAAATAATTTACCGTGTTGCCCCACACGTTTCTGTGAAAACACACCAAACTCCTTAGTATCTATAGCAGCGATAATAATAAGTACAAGAATAGGAATGATTAATAAAGGCAAAACCAATAGCACTAAAACTAAATCAAAAATACGTTTGATTAGAAGTTGAGTTTTAGTGATCAAAATACTTAATAATTAAAACGATTTATATCTTTTTTAAGAAATTCTTAATCTTTTTTAGAAGTGAAGAATCGTCTTTTTCATGATATGTATTTCCATAAACACCGTAGCCATAACCATAACCGTAGCCATAACCATAGCCATAATTATGATTGTTTTTATGTCTATAAAAATTAAGCACAAAACTCACATTTCTAAGTTCCCCTGTTTGGTGTTTTGCATTTACCAGTTGCAGCATTCCTTTTTTAGTATAATCCAATCTCACCATAAAAATAGTGGCATCAGCATATTGGGTTAATTCTAATGCATCTGTAACTAAGCCTAATGGTGGAGTATCTAAAATAATCATATCATATTCTTCTTTAAGCACCGTAATCATTTCTTTCATTCTATCACTCATCAGTAATTCCGACGGATTAGGAGGAATTGGACCTGAAGGACATATACTTAAATTTTCAATATGCGTCTCGGTTATAACCTCATCTAGAGAACTATCACCAATAAGGTAATTAACAACACCTTTGTCATTTGTCACACTAAAATCATCAAATATTTTTGGCTTACGTAAATCTAATCCTAATAAAATGGTTTTTTTTCCAGAAAGAGCATAAACCGTTGCAATATTAATTGATGTAAATGTTTTCCCTTCACCACTAACTGAAGATGTTACCATTAAGGTATTCGCCTTTGTTTCAGAAACAGAATTTTTAAAAATAAACTGCAAACTCGACCTAATTGCCCTAAACGACTCAGCTACAGCAGATTTTGGCTTTTCATAAGCCACTAAATTATTTTTGTATCGGTATTTGCCTATTAATCCTAAAATCGGAATTTTAGACATCCTTGTAACTTCGTCTGAACCATGAATGGTACTATCTAACAGATAAACTACAAAAATTAAAAACATAGGAATAAAAAACCCCATCATTAAAGCCATCATGTAATTTAGGGACTTATTTGGTCCAATTGGCGCATCACCAATATCCTTAGCCTCATCTATGACAGTAATATCAGATACATTTGCTGCTTTTACAATTGCAGCTTCACCTCTTTTAGCTTGATAAATATCAAAAGCTTCCCTACTCAAATCTAACTTACGCTGAATCTTTAGATATTCTTGTTGGTCCTCAGGAAGTCCTATAAGCTTAGATTCTAAATTAGCTATCTTTCTGTTTATGGTATTTAATTGTACACCTATAGTTTGCTTTGTAACATTAATTGTTTCCAACAAAACATTTTTCTCAGTATCGAGTTGGCGATCTACATCTTCAAAAAGTATAGACCCTTCTTTAGTGGAGTATTCAAGGTTTCGCCTTTCTACAGAAAGAGCTATAATTCGACTTACACTTGTTAAAATATTCCCTTCTTCAATACCAACAGATGATGGTGCTGCAATTTTAGTGTAGTCTGTTTTTGTTCTTAAATAATTTTCTAAAGTATTTAAATAATCTAACTTAGATTCCTCATTTAGTTTTTCTAGATCGTAAGCCTTCAACTGTTCTGAAATCTGACTTATTTCAACCTCTACATTAAAGACCTTATTATCCTTTCTAAAGCTATTCATTTCATCCGTTACAGCTTTCAGGTTTAAATCTACTGCACCTAAACTACTATCAATAAACTTTATGGTATTTGTAGCATAGAGATTTTTTCGTTCTAATTCTGTTCTACTCAAAATAGCAGATGTTGCATTAAGAAAGTCAACAATTTTAGATTTATTCTTCCCTATAAGTGACAACCTTAAAACGGATAAAGACTGTTTAGAGTATGGCTCAATATTAATACTGTTTTTATATTGATTTACAACACTGTCAAAATTTAAATATTTTACAAAGTATGTGTCACCTTTAGTCACCAACACACCTGGCTTTAAATTAACAACTCCATTAAAAAAAGGAGTATTTACAACCTCACCATACTTAAATACCTTAGAAAACATTCCTACACTAACACTAGTTGTCAATTTTTCCTTAGAATCAAATACTTGAGTCAAAACCTTATTTTCAGTAAACTCATAAAAAATCTCATAAGATAAGTCATCCAGAAGTTTAATCCCTATTTCCTTATTTAGTGCCTGAGGCTTAGACTTATCTGTTATAACATTAAACGGAGCATCTTTATAAATATCTATAAGATGGTATTTGCCTTGTTTGAGATATAATTTATAATACTCTAATGAATCAATAACTAATTCATTATGAGTTCTTGTTTTTATTTCTGTTAAAATACTACCTACTTTACCAGACACACCACCCCAATTAAATGAAATACTTGTATTAGCCGTAAAAAACGGATTCTGTTCGTTATCTATAGTTATTAAAGAATCTAACCTATAAACACTCTCCTTTCGTACATTAATAAAATAAGCAACAAGTAAAGCTGCACCAATACACAATAAAATTAATTTCCAAAGATTCAGTGCTTTAAATAAAAACCCTTTAAAATCAAAACCAACACCTTGTGAATCTCCTTCGCTTATATCTTCGTAATCCCTCATATATAATTAATTATAGTCTTGAATAAAGCAATACTGAAGTCGCCAATATTGATACTATAGACGCTATAGTTGTTAAACTAGAAACAGCTGTTTCACCTGTACCCATTGATTTCTGCTTCAATGGTTTTACATATATTATATCGTTAGGCTGTATATAATAATAGGGAGATTTCATAACGTTTATATCTGTTAAATCTAAACTATGTATTTTTTGACCTTGAGGGTATTGCCTAATAATTAAAACATCCTTTTTATTCCCAGTTACAGGTATTTCTCCAACATTTGCGATAGCTTCGAAAATGTTAACGCGCTCCGAAAACAACACATTACTTCCTGGCGAACCAACTTCACCATTTGCTGTATAACGCAAACCTGCCAATTTAACAGTTACAAAAATATTTGCAGTTTCTTTAAATTGCTCATCGAGTAACTTTTTTTCAATTATCTTTTCAATTTCTTCGGTTGTAAAACCCAAAACATTAATATAGCCTAAAGTTGGAATTCTAATATTCCCATGAACATCTACAGTAAAGCCATCAAAATAAGCACGTTCTGCACTACTAGCATTTAACTTCTCTTCTCCACTTGGGTTCAAAATAGCTACAGCTTCTTGGTCTATAGATTTAACTTTTACATTAAGAATATCATTAATCTGAATTCTATAAGGCTTCTGAACTTCACTCAAGTTATTTGGAATAGTATCATTAATTGAACTCCCTTTGTCTTGTAAATAAATAGTGTCCTTATGAGGAATACAGGACGAAACAATAACACAACTCAACACAATAATTAAAAGCTTAATACGCTTCATATGTACAATAAATCTTTAAAGACAAATATAATGTATCAATAGTAATATCAAAACTATTAGTATTCTTTTTGGTTTATTTCCGTTCTTTGTAAAAAAAACAGTTTGAATTACCTCAACGTCGAAAACATTTCTAAGTCTTTTGGAGAGCTTGTACTTTTCAAGGATTTATCATTTAGTATTCATAAAGATCAGAAAATTGCTTTTGTAGCTAAAAACGGAAGTGGAAAAACTTCTATTCTCAATATTTTAGCTGGAAAAGATTCTCCAGACGATGGTCAAATCGTCATTAGAAAAGGATTACGATTAGCCTTTTTAGATCAAGAACCCGATTTAGATCCTAAGCTTACACTTGAAGAAACCATTTTCGCTTCAGACATCCCCATTTTAAAAATCATTGAAGCCTATGAGCACGCCTTAAAAAATCCCGAAGATGCTGATGCTTACCAAAAAGCTTTTGAAGCTATGGATAGATTTAATGCTTGGGAATTTGAAACCCAATACCAACAAACGTTATCGCAATTAAAGCTAGACGATTTATCTATGAAAGTAAGCACACTTTCTGGTGGTCAAAAAAAACGTTTAGCACTAGCTCAAGCGCTATTAAGCAAACCGGATATTTTAATTCTTGATGAGCCAACCAACCATCTCGATTTAGAAATGATTGAATGGTTAGAAGACTATTTCGCAAAAACACAACAAACCTTGTTCATGGTTACGCACGACCGTTATTTTCTAGAACGTGTCTGTAATGAAATTATAGAATTAGACCATGGCGAATTACATACTTATAAAGGAAATTACTCTTACTATTTAGAGAAAAAAGAAGCCCGAATAGAAAACCAAGCCACTGAAGTTGGCAAAGCCAAACAGCTCTTCAAAAAAGAATTAGATTGGATGCGTCGTCAACCCAAAGCACGTACCACAAAATCAAAAAGTAGAATTGACGATTTCCATGAAATAAAATCTAAAGCACACCAACGTCGTAATGACCACCAAGTGCAATTAGAAATTCACATGGAACGCCTTGGAAGTAAAATTATAGAATTTCATAAAGTATCTAAAGCGTTTAAAAATAAGACTATATTAAAAGATTTTGAATACACTTTCAAAAAAGGGGAACGCATAGGCATTATTGGAAAAAACGGAACAGGAAAATCGACATTCCTAAACCTTTTAACACAGAGTTTACAACCAGATGCCGGTAAAGTAGTTATTGGAGAAACTGTTAAAATTGGCTATTATACTCAAGGAGGAATAAAAGCAAAACCTAATCAAAAAGTCATTGATGTCATTAAAGAATTTGGGGAATACATCCCACTATCTAAAGGCAGACAGATTAGTGCTCAACAATTATTAGAACGTTTTTTATTCGACAGAAAAAAACAATGGGATTTTGTAGAGAAACTTAGTGGTGGCGAACAAAAACGACTGTACTTATGTACTGTTTTAATTCAGAATCCAAATGTGTTAATTTTAGATGAGCCTACCAACGATCTAGATATTGTAACTCTCAATGTCCTTGAAGATTTCCTAATGGATTTTCCGGGTGTATTATTAGTGGTGTCTCACGACCGTTACTTTATGGACAAAATTGTAGATCATATGTTTGTGTTTAGAGGTGAAGGTGTTGTTGATGATTTCCCTGGTAATTATTCCGATTTTAGAGCTTATGACAGCAGCCAACCAAAGCAAATTGAAACGGTAGAAAAAGTTGATAATACAAAAGCTGAAAAGCAAAATGAAGCAAACAAACTAGACTACAACGAACAAAAAGAATACAAAAATTTAACGTCTAAAATTAGAGCCTTAGAATTAGATAAAACAGAATTAGAAGCCCAATTCCTTAACCCTGAATTAACCCAAGATCAAATCAGTAAACTTTCCGAAAAATTACAAGTAATTATTGATACCATTGAAGAAAAAGAAATGCGTTGGTTTGAATTAGCCGAAAAATTGGAAGGTTAATAACAAATCTACAAGTGGTAAAGAAATTCTAAAACTCGGAAATCTAAAACGTGTACCAAATAAAAGCATATATACAATTCCTTTCAAAAGCTACCAATCAACATGGAGTCCACTCCCCTTTTGTCTATAGCTTTGTAACCAAATGCCTTTATGACAAAACTAGTTATGAAGCCTATACAAAACTCAAACATTATAAAAAGGATTTAAAGAACTCTAATACAACTCTTAATATCACAGACTTAGGTGCAGGTTCAAAAACCTTAGATGCCAAGCAACGAAAGGTTAGCGATATGGCAAAAACCTCTAGTAGTTCTAAAAAAGATGCTCGGTTATTATTTAGACTTTCTAAGTATTTCGGTTTTAAAAAAGTTTTAGAATTAGGAACGTCTTTAGGCATGGGAACTTATGCTATAGCATTAGCAAATAATACTTCGCAAATAATTACAATTGAGGGCTGCTCAAATACATCTAATTTCGCTCAATCTATGCTAAAAAAACAGGGCATTGATAATGTTGAATTTAAAATTGGAAATTTCATTGACAAAATCCCTGTTTTAAACGATAGCAACTTCGATTTTATCTTCTTCGATGGGCATCATAATAAAGAAGCTACCATTCAATATTTTGAAGCTTTAATACCAAAAACTCATAATGATTCTGTTTTTGTTTTTGATGATATTTATTGGTCTAAAGGCATGACTGAAGCCTGGGATTACATAAAAAACCACAACGCTGTAACGGTCACTGTAGATTGCTTCCATATGGGGTTTGTTTTCTTTAGAAAAGAACAAGCAGAAGAACATTTTAAAATTAGATTGTAACAAGTCTACAACTTTAACGTCTTATGTAATGAACCGATTTTTAAATTCCTTTATCTTGCAGAAGATTTAAGTAATAATATCTTTTATATATGAGTGGCAACGTCATCGAAATTAGAAACATCATTAGAGATTTTAAATTAGGACAAGAAGTTGTTCATGTACTAAAAGGTATTGATTTAGACATAAAGCGTGGCGAATATGTAGCCATAATGGGACCTTCTGGATCCGGTAAATCTACACTAATGAATTTATTAGGTTGCCTAGATACACCAACTGCTGGTTCATACAACTTAAACGGGAATGATGTGAGTCAAATGTCAGATGACGAACTTGCCGATATTAGAAACACCGAAATAGGCTTTGTATTTCAAACCTTTAACTTACTACCAAGAACAACAGCTTTAGATAATGTAGCTTTACCTATGGTATACGCAGGAGCTTCAAAAAAGGAACGTATAAAACGCGCTACAGAAGTACTTACAGATGTTGGTTTAGCAGACCGAATGGACCACAAACCTAACCAGCTTTCCGGAGGACAACGACAGCGTGTCGCTGTTGGCAGAGCTTTAGTTAACAAACCTTCTATTATCTTAGCAGATGAGCCAACGGGTAACCTAGATTCTAAAACAGGTACTGAAATCATGGCACTTTTCGATGAAATTCACGCTGCTGGTAATACAGTAATCATGGTAACTCACGAAGAAGACATTGCAGCACATGCTAAACGTGTTATTCGTTTACGAGATGGTGTTATTGAGAGTGATACGTTTAATCAGTAGGCAGTGTTCAGTAAGCAGTGCTCAGTAGGCAGTGCTCAGTAAGGAGTTACTCTTAGCCTTTAGCCCAAATTCGTCATTTCAAACCAAAAACTCTATTCTCTATAATCTTGATTCTTGCATCCTGTCTCTTTCCTATCGACCAATCACCAACAACTCACAACTCTCGGATCTATCCTCTTTATTCTATTTCCTTCACTCTTCATCCTCAAATCTCAAAACTTTACACTTTATAAATAAAACATATAATTTTTAACTCATATTTCTCAGCATTTAACACATAACTCTTAACTTTGTTTACATGAAAGTATATACAAAAACAGGAGACAAAGGAACAACCGCACTTTTCGGTGGGACACGCGTTCCTAAACATCATATAAGAATAGAAAGTTACGGCACCATTGATGAGCTCAATTCGCACATTGGTTTAATCAGAGACCAAGACATTGACCAATTGTATAAAAACACATTAATGCATATTCAAGATCGGTTATTTACAGTTGGGGCTATTTTAGCCACAGATCCAGAAAAAGCAACTCTAAAAAACGGTAAGGCTCGCTTAAATATTCCGAAAATAGCAACCGAAGACATTGAGAAATTAGAAAAAGAAATGGACCTTATGGAAGACAGCCTTCCTCCAATGACGCATTTTGTTTTACCAGGTGGACATCAAACCGTGTCATTCTGTCACATAGCACGCACAGTGTGCCGTAGAGCTGAGCGTTTGGCCTCACACCTCAATGATTTAGAACCGTTTCAACCTGAAACATTGATGTATATTAATAGACTATCTGACTACCTTTTTGTGTTGGCACGGAAGTTGTCACATGACTTACAAGCTGAAGAGATAAAATGGATTCCTAATAAAGAATCATAACTTATTTATCAAAATCAGAATAGGATTACAAATCACAATAGCTAATCCGAAACCAAAAGTTGAAGATTATACGTTCTTTTATTACTGATGAAACATTTATAAGTGCCATTTGAATTATTCAAACCACATAAATATAAATGTTCAGCGAGACCGATAAATTAATTTATATAAGCTAAGAGCTAATTAATGCAATTTTTTCTTGGATTGTTCAACTAAAAAATTATTTTTGCAAAAAATAAAATCACAACGCAATTATGTATTGGACATTAGAATTAGCATCTTATTTAAGTGATGCACCTTGGCCAGCGACCAAAGACGAGCTTATTGACTACGCAATTAGAACAGGAGCACCTTTAGAAGTTGTTGAAAATTTACAAGCGATAGAAGACGAAGGCGATTCTTACGACTCTATTGAAGAAATTTGGCCAGATTATCCTACTGACGAAGATTACCTCTGGAATGAGGATGAATATTAACATATAAAATTATCACAAAAAAGTCTCTTGCGTTATTATAACTGAGAGACTTTTTTTATTTTCGGTTGGTTTTTTTAATTCCTAAAAATTAAAACTAAACCGGAAATTGTAAAACTCACAACTAACCACTGTCTCCACTAGGAGACTATAGGCGTGTTTAAAACAAACGAACTGAAATTAACAAAAAAAGATTGACACCAATCAATCCGTTACAAATATTATAATATGACATTTTTAGATAAAGTACTTAAAGTTTTTGTTGGAGACAAATCCAAACAAGACGTAAGTTCAATTAAACCTATTGTTGAAAAAATAAAAACTTTCGAAAAAGCTTTAGAGGCTTTATCACACGATGAACTGAGGGCTAAAACAGCTGAATTTAAAGCCATAATTGCTGAAGCTAGAAAACCTCTTCAAACAAAAAAAGACGAACTTTTAGAAAAAGCGCAAGTCACTGAAGATATTGACGAGCGCGAAGACATCTATTTGGAAGTCGATAAAATAGACGACCAAATATACGATGTAACAGAAGAAGTCTTAAACGATATTCTTCCTGAAGCATTTGCTGTCGTTAAAGAAACAGCTAAACGTTTTGTTCATAATACACAGATTCCAGTGACGGCAAATGCTTTTGACCGTGAAATTTCTGGTAGTCACGATTATGTAACTTTAGAAGGCGATCAAGCCATTTGGGCGAATTCTTGGGATGCTGCAGGTAAGCCAATTACTTGGGACATGATTCACTACGATGTTCAGCTTATTGGTGGTATTGCTATGCACCAAGGTAAAATTGCCGAGATGCAAACTGGTGAAGGTAAAACGCTTGTAGCTACGCTTCCGGTATATTTAAATGCTTTAGCAGGTAAAGGAGTACACTTAGTAACGGTTAACGATTACTTAGCAAAACGTGATAGCGCGTGGATGGCACCAATATTCCAGTTTCATGGAATGAGTATTGATTGTATTGATTACCACCAACCCAACTCTGATGCACGTCGTAAAGCATACAACGCAGATATTACTTACGGAACTAATAATGAATTTGGCTTTGATTACTTACGTGATAACATGGCACATTCGCCAGACGATTTAGTACAACGTCCGCATCATTATGCTATTGTCGATGAGGTCGATTCAGTATTAGTCGATGATGCACGTACACCATTAATTATTTCAGGCCCTGTACCTCGAGGAGAAGAACACGAATTTGATGCTCTAAAACCTAAAGTACAACAAATAGAAGAAGTTCAACGTAAATACTTAGTTGGTGTTTTAGCCGAAGCAAAGAAATTAATTGCAGCAGGAGATACTAAAGAAGGTGGTTTCTTATTATTAAGAGCTTACAGAGGTATCCCTAAAAACAAAGCCTTAATTAAATACTTAAGTGAAGAAGGAATTAAGCAATTACTTCAAAAAACGGAAAACTTCTACATGCAAGATAATAATAGAGAAATGCCTAAAGTAGATGCAGAACTCTATTATGTGATTGATGAAAAAAATAATCAAGTTGAGTTATCAGATAAAGGAGTCGAGTTCTTATCTGGTAAAGATGATCCTGATTTCTTTGTAATGCCAGAAATGGGTACAGAAATTGCTAAGATCGAAGCCATGGGCTTATCTTCTGAAGAAGAAGCAAGCCTTAAAGAAGATTTATTTAGAGACTTCGGTATTAAATCAGAACGTATCCATACCTTAAACCAACTTTTAAAAGCTTACGCTTTATTTGAAAAAGACAATCAATATGTTGTTATGGACAACAAAGTTATGATTGTCGATGAGCAAACAGGTCGTATTATGGATGGTCGTCGTTATTCAGACGGACTGCACCAAGCGATTGAAGCTAAAGAAAATGTAAAGATTGAGGCTGCTACGCAAACTTTTGCAACAGTAACGCTTCAAAATTACTTTAGAATGTATCGTAAACTGTCTGGTATGACAGGTACTGCAGTTACAGAAGCAGGCGAACTTTGGGAAATTTACAAATTAGATGTTGTAGAAATTCCAACAAACAGACCAATCGCTAGAGATGATAGAGACGATTTAGTATACAAAACGAAACGTGAAAAATACAATGCCGTTATTGATGAAGTTGTAAAACTAGCAAATGCAGGTCGTCCTGTTCTTATTGGTACAACTAACGTTGAAATTTCTGAGCTTTTAGGTAAAATGTTAAGTATTCGTAAAATTGAGCATAACGTCTTAAACGCGAAACAACATAAAAAAGAAGCTGAAATTGTAGCACAAGCGGGTAATGCAGGACAAGTAACCATTGCTACCAATATGGCTGGTCGTGGTACCGATATTAAGTTAAGCGAAGAAGTTAAAAAAGCCGGAGGTTTAGCTATTGTAGGTACTGAGCGTCACGATTCGCGTCGTGTAGACAGACAGTTACGTGGTAGAGCTGGTCGTCAAGGAGATCCAGGAAGTTCACAGTTCTATGTGTCTTTAGAAGATAACCTAATGCGTTTATTTGGTTCTGAACGTATCGCTAAGATGATGGACAGAATGGGCTTAAAAGAAGGAGAAGTGATACAACATAGTATGATTTCTAAATCTATTGAGCGTGCACAGAAAAAAGTGGAAGAGAATAACTTTGGAGTGCGTAAGCGTTTATTAGAATATGATGATGTTATGAATGCGCAACGTGAAGTGATTTACAAGCGTCGTCGTAATGCCTTACATGGTGAACGATTAAGAGTCGATTTAGCAAACATGATTTTTGACACGTCTGAAGGTATCGCTGAAACTAATAAAAATGCTAACGATTTTAAGAATTTTGAATTCGAATTGATTCGTTATTTCTCTATGGAATCTCCTATTTCTGAAGCTGAATTCGGAAAAATGAATGCCACTGATATCGCTGGAACTATTTATAAAGCTGCTTTTAAACACTACAGAGAAAAAATGCAACGTGCTGCTGATTTAGCATTTCCTGTAATTGAAAATGTATACAACACGCAACGCGATAAGTTTAAACGTATCGTTGTGCCTTTTACAGATGGTGTTAAAAACTTACAAGTGGTTACCGACTTAGAAAAAGCATACGAAACCAAAGGGACACAGTTAATTAATGACTTTGAAAAGAACATTACATTAGCCATTGTTGATGATGCTTGGAAAGTACATTTACGTAAAATGGATGAACTTAAGCAATCTGTACAGTTAGCCGTTCACGAGCAAAAGGATCCTTTATTAATTTATAAATTTGAATCTTTTGAGCTGTTTAAAGCTATGATTGACCAAGTTAATAAAGATGTGATTTCCTTCTTATTTAAAGGTGAAATTCCACAAGAAACAGCTAACACCATTCAAGAAGCAAAACAACGTAAACAAGAAAAATTAGAAACTCAAAAAGACGAGATTCAAAATTTAGATGAGCGTTCTTCACAAAGCAGACAAGCTGGTGAAGGTACATCTCGCCAACAACAAGTGGTAGAAACTATTGTTAGAGAACAACCTAAAATTGGTCGTAATGATAAAGTAACCATTAAGCATGTGATGAGCGGTGAAGCAAAAGAGGTAAAATACAAACAAGCCATTCCTTTAATTGAAAAAGGAGAATGGGTTCTTGTTGAATAACACCAATTCCTGCGGAAGCAGAAATCTTATTTATAGAATTAAAAATCCTGATGCAACCCATCAGGATTTTTTTATGATGAATACAGCGGTACTTCGAGTGAAATTTTCGTTGTTCTGAAAATTTTGTATCAAAACGCTTCAAAATACAGAATCATAATTGACTCAAATTCCCAATTCTCATCAGATTTTAGTAACTTTAAAAACAACAATTCAATCCAATAATCTAGCGATCTAAAAATCTAACAGTCTAAAAATCTAACAATCTAAAAATCCAACATGAAACACATCATCACGGCATTAATTTTCACAGGACTCTTAATCTCCTGCAATTCTTCAGACAAAACAAATACCACCATTCAAAATTCAGAGACAACAGAAACCACAACAAAACCAACACCTACCGAAACTAATAACAACTTTACCGCTATAGATTCTGACGAAGCCTTAATCGCAACCGCATTAATGGCTGCACCTGAAGCCAGCAGAGCAAATTGTAAAGTAATTGGATATAATATGGCAGGTGAATTTGTAACGCTAAAAGAAGGAGATAATGAATTTATTGTTCTTGCCGATGATCCTAAAAAGAACGGGTTCAGTGCAGCATGCTATCACAAAGATTTAGAACCATTTATGGCAAGAGGACGCGCCTTAAAAGCCGAAGGCAAAAAACACCAAGACATTTTTGATATCCGAGAAGAAGAAATGAAGGCTGGTAAATTTACAATTCCTACCGGTGCAACATTACATATCTATTCCGGACCAAAAGCCGAGTACGATCCAGAAACAGCAAAAGTAGACGACGCCAAATTACGTTACGTGGTGTATTTACCGTGGGCTACTGCAGCATCTACCGGTTTACCAGAAGCACCAGTAGCATCTAACCATCCTTGGATTATGAATCCTGGTACACACCGTGCACATATTATGATTTCACCCTTAGCAGACGATAATAAGTAAAACGCAAAGTTAGACTCGTATGGCTACAAACCCTTACTTCTAACCATCCATACACTAAAACCTAACCACACATTATGAAAAAAATCTTGATCGTAATAATCGTAGTTCTTACCTCAAACATCGTAAGCGCACAGTTTGTAAAGGAAAAATCAATAAATGCCATAATCGGATACGGCATTAGCGTACCTTATAATAGCATGGATGATGTAGCTGATCGTGGTCTTTTATTACAAGGAGAACTCGTTCTAAAAGTCCGTTCTTGGTTTGAATTAAGACCTTATGCTGGTCTAATTTTAACGAGTTCAAATGGTAAAGATTTAAACAATAATCCTACCGATGAAATAGCGGAGTCAAAAGCCTTTTTACTTGGAGGAAAAGCAAGACTTAGAGCTCCAATTCCTTGGGTAGCACCCTATCTTGAACTAGGAATCGGAACGTCCATCGGTAAATTTGAAACCCTCACACCCTTGGATAATATTGACAAAGGCGGTATGATCTTTCACCTCCCTATTGCATTCGGTTTGGAATTGGGAAAAAACAATAATGTCGATTTAGGATTTTCCTATTACGACCAACCATCCGTTGAGCAATATGTTGGAGCGATAGCTCTAGGAATCACAATTCCATTGAAAAAATAAGATTTTCTAACAACATACGGTTCTAAATCCGAAATCCAATTCCATACTACAACACTTCAAATCAAAATAGTGTTATACCAAAACGCCCTACATTTTCATGCAAAAAACGCAAATCCCAAAATACAGGTTATAGCGTGGTTATAGCATGCTTATAACAAACTTATAGCACCATTCTATCAGGTTACAACAGGAGCAAATTAGATCTAAACATCACCAAAACTCTTAATAGATCTTTAATAACAACACACATCATATAGCGTTACCTACCTGCTTACCAAAATCCTCGTGAATTTTCTATTTGGTTTTTATTCACTAACTTACAGACCCACAACACACTAATAACCAAACAGATAAACACAGATATCAGCACCAAATTAAACGTAAGATTGAGAAACCATTAAAACCAATAGATATGAAAATCAACAAAAAAAGTATTCCAATTGCAATGGAAGGCCCAGGAACTGTAATGCGAACCCAAGATAACTTTGGAGGAATGACTGTATGTTTTAACGAATTACCTAAAGGAACGGATTTCACCCCCTTACTTAATGGATTAGATAATAATAGTTGCCACTGTCCGCATTGGGGTTATGTGTTGAGCGGAAAACTACTTGTAAAATATGACGACGGAAAAGAAGAAATACTTTCTGATGGTGATGTTTATTATCTACCAAACGGACACACAGCAATAGTTCAAGAAGATGTAAAGCTAATTGAGTTCAGCCCTTCCAAAGAATTTAATGACGTCATGACACACGTTGGAAAAAAGATGGCTGAATTAGGTGGCTAATAAAACCGTCTTACAATACATTACATAGCCATTAAAAGTTTATTATCAATAAGAAGTAGACTATATGATCAATAAACGATGAAAGCCTATTATTTGTAATTGTTTTTTTATCAAAATCTATTAGAAAACTTAAGACGTAAAAACACGCTCAATATAGCACATCATTTTTTTATTATATATTTACTTCTAATACCTACTTATGAATTTGAAAATAAAATAATTATGAAACCCAGACTACCTTACCTTATCACACTATTACTTGCTATTACTATTAGCGCCTGTTCTCCTGAAGAAAATACCAGCATTGCACCAGAAGACACAAATGAATTTATATATAGTAATATAAGCTACCCTTTAACTTCTGCCATAATTAACAACGACAATAATGCTAACAGCCTTGGAATTCGTTTGTTTAACAAAACGAGTTCGCAAATCACTAGCAATGTAGATCTAGACGATATTGCCTATGTGTATTTTGACTTAGGTACTGAAAGCATACAGAATACCACTTATAATAACATTGAAAATTACGCCATTTCAATTAATGGATCTATTGTAGATAGCGAATTTAATCCTGGTACCATACTTCTGTCTAACAATGATCCAGATTCTGATGTCTTTGCACAATCTGGCTCTGTAACTATTACTAATTTCACCGCATATAATATTGTTTTTACGTTTACTTTTACTAGAACCGATGGACAAGTAATTACTGGACGTTATGATGGTAATTATTTAGCACCAAATGGCATCAATTAAACGTGAAATTAAAGACACTATCAACCTAACCGAAACACATATTGCGCCTAGTTTACCACACCCAATTCGATTACAAGAATATAGTGTTGGTCTTTTTAAGTCTGCATTAACGAAGTCAGCATTAAAGAAAGTACTTAAGAAAAACCACATAACGGTTAATGAGCACATAGCGACTTCGGCAACTCTCATAAATGGAGGTGAACACATCACCATTTCTATTCCGAAAGATATAAACCCAACTCACACACTCATTTTTCCGCTCACAGTGTTGTTTGAAGATGATTATTTAGCAGCACTACACAAACCTGCTGGTATTTTGGTGAGTGGTAATACGTTTAAAACCATGGCTAATGCCTTAGCCCAAAATGTAAAGCGAAGTACACGTTATGATGCTGCAAGACCTCAGCCAGTGCATCGCTTAGATTTTGCAACTACGGGAATTTTATTAGTAGGAAAAACAAGCTCAAGCATTAGAGCTTTAAACCAACTTTTTGAAGCTAAAACCGTTCATAAAACCTACTATGCTGTGACTATTGGAGATATGGAAGCAGAAGGTACAATTACATCTAACATTGATGATAAACCGTCACAGTCTCATTATAAAGTCTTAGAATCTGTAGCGTCTAAAAGATTTGGCACACTAAATCTAGTACGTCTAAAACCATTGACAGGCAGACGACATCAGTTGCGCAAACACCTTTATAGCATTAACCATCCCATACTTGGAGATAAAGACTATGGTATTGCAGATTTAATTTTGAAAGGCAAAGGCTTGTACTTACACGCTTATTCTTTAAGTTTTAATCATCCTTTTACAAATGAAACAATGCATTTAAAAGATGATTTCCCTAAACGCTTTAAAAAATTGTTTCCTTCTAAAATAGCAGAAATTATGGCTAATAATACTAGTCTCCATTACTGAGATAAAACCATCTTGTCTATTTTAATGCGCTCTATAAGTATGCTTATTTCATAAAAAAACTTAATACATAGATTTACAAAACGTTAGTTCTTTTGCGTTTAACCTTCGTTAATTAAGATTAAATGCAAAAAACAAGGTTGAACACATCAAAAACCCACCTCAAACACTGATTGTTAATAACTTAAAAAAAACTAAATTTTTTTAATGTTTAATATTTCCTATTTTTAAAAAGCTATAAATCAACTAATTGACATATGTCAATAATAAAAATGGGGAAAACAAATGACAGCCAACGTACAAAACTTAAACGCTGAGCGCTATTCAAATGAAGTATTTGAATTATGGGCCAACCAACAAAATCTGAATAAATCTGAAGATTATTTATTAAAAAAATACATCACTGACACTTCTAAACATGTATTAGAAGCCGGAACAGGAGGCGGAAGACTTTCTTTTTATATTGAAGAAAAAGGATTTAATAATATTTCTGCATTTGATGTGGTACCTAATATGATAGCGCACGCCAAAAAACGAGCGAGCACCAATGACTCTAATATTAATTTTAGTATCTCTGATGCTGCTGTTTTAGAAAATTATGAAAGTAATTCCTTTGACTATTTAGTGTATCTGCAACAAGTACTGTGCTTTATAGATAAAAAAGATTTGTTTACTAATGCACTAAAGGAAGCTTATCGTGTTGCTAAAAAGGATGCTATTGCTATGTTTTCGTTTTTAGATTATGAATCTAAAATATATAATCCTGCTTTAAGTTCTTTCGTAAATGTATTAAGAAAACTGCGAAACGAAGAACAGTCTAGTCGTCATCTTCCTTGGCTAAAAATAAATAATGACATTAATTGGAAACTGTTTCATAAAAACCAACCCAAAACCTATTGGGTAAAACGCGCAGAAATAACGTCGTTACTAGAAGACATAGGTTTTTCTATTGAAGAAGTTAAAAATGCCAATCAGTTTTCAAAAAATACAGGTAAACGTAAAGGTATTCTTTATGTGGTGTGTAAAAAATAGCATAACACAACTAAAAACGTAAAATCAGATTGGTTTTTAACATTTTTTATTACCTTAAACCCTCTAACTAATCAAGTCGGTTTATGAAAAACGTTTTAGCAACCATAATTGGGTTTATTGTCGCATCTCTAACTGTTTACATTTTTGAATCATTTATAGGACATAATTTATTTCCATTACCAGAAGGTGCAAACCCTATGGATATGGAATGGATAACAAACAATATGGATAAAATCCCTATGGGTTCTAAGATATTTGTTGTTATTGGTCATTTTGCAGGTATTATAGCTGGTATGTTTGTTGCTGCTAAAATTTCTAAACAAAGCATGATCCCTTCTTATATTGTAGGTATACTTATGCTAGCAGCAACCATCTTCAATATTATTATGCTACCAAAAGAATTATGGTTTTCACTTTCTGATGGATTGCTAGCTATAGCTGGCTTCTTAATCGGGAAAACGCTGGCTCAAAAACAAATACAGAAAACTTAGTTAAGCAATTTTGTTATTGACGGATTGTAATAATTATTATAATGCTCAATCATAGCACTATAAATCAATAAGGATAAACGCATAAACTAAGTTATTAAGTGGCAGGCAAAATAAGTTTAAGGGATGCAATTTCAATTGGTATTGGAGGCATGGTTGGTGGAGGTATCTTCGCTGTACTTGGTTTAGCCGTTTCCATAGCACATGGAGGAACTCCAATCGCTTTTTTATTTGCAGGTCTATTGGCATTAATTACATCGTATAGTTATGTAAAACTATCCCTAAAATATCCTGACAGAGGCGGCACTGTTAAATTTATCAATCAAGGCTTTGGTGTTTCAATTTTTAGTGGAGCCATTAATAATTTACTTTGGGTAAGTTATATCATTATGCTCTCGTTGTACGCTTCTGCTTTTGGATCTTATGCACCTAACTTATTAGAACTAACACAAAACAAAACCATTGAATTTCATATTTATGCTAGTGCCATTATTATTCTGGCTACTGCGATAAATTACTACAGTATTACTATTGTTGGAAAAATAGAATCTTACGCGGTGATTATAAAACTGATTATTTTAATTGGTTTTATTGGAATTGGTGCTTATGGTCTTATTGGGAATCCCAATATGTCACAATTGGCAATTTCTAATTGGGAAACACCTGTACAATTATTTGCAGCAGGTATGGTGATTTTTGTGGCTTATGAAGGTTTTGAATTAATTGCCAACGCAGCTCCAGATATTGTAAATCCTAAAAAAAATATTCCACGTGCGTATTATTACTCCGTAATTTTTGTAATAATTCTATATATAATCATTGCCATTGTAACTGTAGGCTCACTTCCTTTTGATAAAATAGCAAAAGCCGAAGATTATGTTTTAGCAGAAGCGGCAAAACCCATGTTAGGAAAAATTGGATTTACTATCATTACCATTGCGGCTTTAATTTCTACATTTTCTGCCATTAATGCATCGTTGTATGGAGGCAGTCGTGTTAATTTTGAAATTGCCGAAGATGATGAATTACCACATCACTTTACATCTAAACTATGGAATCAACCCATTGGTTTACTTGTCACAGCGATTGCGACATTAATTTTAGTGAATATTTTAGATTTAGAAAGTATATCCACTGCCGGAAGTGTTGGGTTTATACTCATTTTTGGCATCGTTAATTTTGTGGGTTTTAAAACCGCTAAAGACACGAGTAGTAATAAAATAATTCCGTTAGTGGGTTGTACGCTTTGCGTATTAGCTTTGGTGACATTAATTAATCAACAGTACAAATCCAACCTTACAGGTGTGCTCGTTTCTGGGGCAATTATTGCTTTATGCTTTATTGCGGAATGGATGTATAAAACTTCTGAAAAGAAAGCTTAATATAGCTTCAATAGTAAATTAGGATCAGGACAATTCTCTTTATAAAATTCTAAATCTAACAAACTACTCACTCCAGGATAATCTCCTTTACATTCTTGGATATCCTTTATAATTTGAAAATGTAAATGCGGAGGATAATCACCATTGATCTCTGCCGTTCCAAGTGTTGCGATTTGGTCTCCTTGGGTCACTTCTACTCCAACGTCTAAATCCTCAATAGATTCTAAACTAAGATGACCATAGAGTGTATAAAATTCAAATTCTTCAATGTGATGTTTCAAAACAATAGTTGGTCCGTAATCACCATAATTGGTATTGTTTTTAAAACTATGAATGGTTCCTGATAAAGGCGCAAAAATTGGAGTTTCGGCTTCTATCCAAAGATCCAATCCTAAATGAATGTTACGTTCCGTGTCAGAATTTGTTTGATTAAAATAATTACTACGTTGGTAAATCGCTCGTTTTTCTAGGTAACCTCCATAAGCGATTTTGGCATTGTTGGTGTTTATATGATTCCAGATGAATTTTTCTAAATCCTTAGAATTAGAAACATTAACAGCCTTTAATTCTGAATTATCAACGGATAAATCTAAAGGCATATATAATGCTTTTGGTATTGAAGGATCCACTAAAGGATGGACGTCAAGGGACTGTAAGAAACTTTCAAAAGAAGAAAATAGCATAAAAACAAAATTTCCATAAAAATAGGAAATCTATCTTATGGAAAACAGGAAGAGTAAACAGATTCTAAAAATGTTAGATTCAGTATTGGTTGCTGAGCAAAGCCAATGTATTAATTAATAATCACATTACTAAATTTAGCATTCACCATAATATTTCGGTTAGAACTTTGTCCATCTGGATAATTGCGAAGTGTTTTTTGTGTTGTTACTTTATTATTGTACCTAGAACGGTTGCCTTTAAAATAAAGGGTATAATCTATATCTTTTGGTAAATTAATAAGCGCATCGCTATTTTCTAAAACCAAATTGAGATTTTTAAAAGTGGCACTTAAATTGGAAATTGTTAAATCGCCAAAACTCCCATCAATAATAGCCGTGTCTATTAAATTACCTACCGTTACATTAGACGATTTAGAATTTAGCACTAAATTTTGAGCCGTTTTAATCTGAGCTTTATCCACAAAATTGAGATTTAAAGTCCCCAAATTCCAAGTATTCACCATTACCGGAGAATAGGATACATTGATGGAAGTCTCGCTTCCATCAATGTATTCTGCTACTAAAAATGAATGTGAAATATCACCTTTCATATTGTGTATTGCAGATGTTATTTTTAATTCACCATGTCTAATATTAGTCTTTAGTTTGGCTTTCTTAGGGATTCTAATTTTAATCACCTTTTTTATTTTACTATTGTTTCCCGATTCTAATCGCTTCATATAAACAGAAGTTCTTCTATCCGCTAGATGTTCATGTCGCTTGGCAAGTGCTTCCTGTCTTTTCTCTAAAGACTCACCTCTTTTCTCCATAGCTTCTGCCCGTTTTTCCATTTGTTTCTCCAAGCGCTCTCCCCAAACTTCCATTTTTTCTTCCCATTCTTTTCCGAATTTTTCACCAAATTCCTCACCCCATTTCTCTATATCCTTACCGTACTTTTCTCCAAATTTCTCTCCCCATTTCTCCATATCCTTCGCCCATTTACCTTCAAAGCGTTTGGCATAGTCTTCTCCCCATTTTTTCATTTTTTCTTGGTAACCCGATTCCCCAAACTTCCGTGCCCAGTCTTCCATTTTTTTCTGAAATTCTTTTCCACCTTGCTTTTCATACTTTTTACTCCATTCTGCTAAGTACTTTTCACCATCTTTTTGGTAACGGTCATAATCAAATTCTATAGTAGTTACTCCTTTTGGTAAGGTTGGTAACTTTGGCATCACTGGCATGTCGGGCATCTCTGGTACCATTGGCATTTCTACTAGTTCTGGTAGCATTGGCATCATTGGCATTTCTGGCATTTCTGGTATTTCTGGTAATTCGATTAATTGGTACTCTAATTCTTTTAAGGCATTAGAATACTCTGAATGCGGAAATAATGCAGAACTGCTTCCTCCTGTTGAAGATATAAGCACGCTGTTACTTGAGCCTTCTACTTTTAAATTCCAGTTTTCTAAAGCGTCTTTTAATTCGGCATCAGATAATTTATCGCCTTCAATATAAGCCTCAACGCCTACCACATCTTTGTTCCATGTATCTATTTCTATCTCTACATAACTAGTATTTAAATCGACAACGACCTCTTTGTTCACTTTGATCGATTGCGATGTTTTAGTCATCTTTTTTTGTGCAAAACCCAATGTGGTTATTAGGCACATTACTAAAATTCTAATGTTGTTCATAATTCTTGATTTTTAAAAATACCCAGAACAACTGAGTAAATTCTGTTCGTTTTTTGATTTGATTGATTGATTGATTGATTGATTGATTGATTTTATACAACTTTAAATACAATGTTTTTCTAAACACGTTCTTCAGAAAAGGCATCGTCATTAAACTCTTGTAATTTATCTTTTAGTCGCATGACTAAATTGAGTCTAAATTTTAAATTATTAATTAAGGCATCTAAAGTGGCTTCATTGGGGCCATTGGTATTTAACTCAATGGTTAGTGTTTTGTATTCATCATTTAACTCTTTTAGCCGTTCCACATAACCATCAAATAATTCCTTATTCTCTGGGGTGAGTTGTACTTTAGATAATTCTAAATTAATACTGGCCAAATAATAATCTTCCACTTTTTTTAAATCTGGTGAAACATCTCCTAAGGATTTCATTTCGGTATTAACAACCTTTATTGGTTCTACCGATTCTACAGGAAGCTTTAAATACTGATAGCCACCATAACCTAAACCTAACAGCAACACAACACTTGCAGCGATATTTAAAATCTTTAATCTGCTGGCTGATTTTTGCTCCTTTGGAAATTCATTTTCTAATTTTTGAAGAAAACGTGCTTCATGACCTTTAGACATTTTTATATGTTGATCTTTTTGGTCTTCTTCAAATAAATTTCTAAGATCTTGTCCCATTCTTTTTTAATTTTAAGGCGTTCTTTAATTTTTGTTTTCCTCTAGATAACTGTGTCCGCGATGCGATTTCAGAAATATTCAAAATTTCAGCTATTTCTTTATGGTCGTAACCCTCTATTAAATACAATAACACCACAAATTTGTATTTATCAGGCAAGATTTCTATCGCTCGTTTTACATCTTCAACTGTAATATCGTCTTCAACAGTCCAATCATCTTCGTTATTATCTTCAATAACATTCAAATGATACGCTTCTAATTCAACTATGCGCTGTTTTTTCGACTTTAAAACATCAATACATTTATTAATAACAATCCGTTTTAGCCAAGCTCCAAAACTAACTTCAGCTTTAAAATGCTCTAATTTTGAAAATGCATTTATAAACGCTTCTTGTACCACATCTTCTGCTTCCATCGTATCTTTTACAAATCGAAGTGCCACGATAAGCATGCCGTCACAGTATTGATTGTACAATTGCATCTGCGCTTGTCTATCATTCTGTTTGCATTTTTCAACAATATGAATTTGAAACGTACTGATTTTGGTTCTGTTTTTTGATTGGTTACACATTAAAGACGACACAAAAATTGAAGTGTTGCAAGAATCGTCAATAAAAAATTCAATTTTATAAGATTTACATAAAATTCAACGTTTGACATCTATAAAGTTAGGGATTTGAATTATCTTTAAATCTTGAATGCATAAGTTTGTATTCTAAATTTTTAACCCGAATTATTTAAGATTAACAACTATGTTAAAACGCCTCCTTATTTTCTTATCCATTTTAGCTTTAGGCTTGCTATTATATTCTGCATTTGTTGAAAATATTTTTTCACCTCGTTTAAGCCCGAAAGATTCAGCTGAAATTACACTTAACGATTTAAACTTAAAGGTAGAATACAACAGACCATCAAAACGTGAACGTATTGTTTTTGGAGCACTTGTACCTTTTGAAAAAGTATGGAGAACTGGGGCAAACGAAGCTACCACTTTTGAGACTAACAAAGATTTGATAATAGAAGGTATCCTTTTAAAAAAAGGAAAATATACCATTTGGACTGTTCCTATGGAACAATCATGGAAAGTCATGTTTAACACTAAACAGTATGATTGGGGTGTTAATGAAAAAATGGAGCCTATGTGGGATCCTAACTACGATGCCTTAGAGATTGAAGTTCCAACACAACAATTAGACGAAACAGTAGAAAAATTCACCATCGCTTTTGATAATAAAACAGGGAATTTAAAATTAACTATGGCTTGGGACAATACCTTAATTGAAGTGCCCATAGAAGAGCGTTCTAATACAAAATCTTAACCTTTTTACAACTTTATTAATAAAAAAGTGGCTAAGACCAATAAAACATATCAATCTGCTTTACAAGAACAAGATGGTGTTGAATCTCCTGACAGTTTAAGTGCCAACGTTGCTAAAATCATAAAAGCAAATCGTAAAAAACAACCTTCAGTAAAAGATTTAGTTTCGGGTATTACTTCAGGAAATATAACAGCTTTAAGTAGAGCTATTACCTTAATTGAAAGTACAAATCCTACACATTCAAAAAAAGCAAACGAAATAATTACCAAATGTTTACCCTATGCCAATAAATCTATAAGAATAGGTATTACTGGAGTGCCTGGTGTAGGCAAAAGCACCTTTATTGAAGCTTTTGGAATTCATTTAACGACTTTAAATAAAAAAGTTGCAGTCTTAGCTGTTGACCCAAGTAGTAGCTTAAGTAGAGGTAGTATTTTAGGTGACAAAACCCGAATGGAAGATTTGGTAAAAAACCAAAATGCATTTATAAGACCCTCACCTTCTGGTGATTCTTTAGGTGGTGTAGCTAGGAAAACACGTGAGACTATAATTTTATGTGAAGCTGCCGGTTTTGACACTATTATAATTGAAACCGTTGGTGTAGGACAAAGTGAAACAGCCGTTCACAGTATGGTAGACTTCTTTTTATTATTAAAATTAGCAGGAGCTGGAGATGAGCTGCAAGGTATTAAACGCGGTATTATAGAAATGGCAGATGCCATAGTAATTAATAAAGCGGATGGAGAAAACATAAAAGCCGCAAAATCTGCAAAAGTAGAATTTAATAGAGCATTGCATTTATATCCTGCAAAAGCCTCGGATTGGTCGCCAAAAGTATCTTTATGTAGTGCTCTTAAACGTGAAGGCATCTCTGATGTTTGGACTATGATTGAAGATTACACCAAAACGACTTCAGAAAACCAATATTTTGAAACTAACAGAAATAATCAAAATAAATTTTGGTTACTCCAAACTATAGAAGACCGTTTAAAATCTAAGTTTTATAATTCAGCTAAGATAAAAGTTGAATTACCAATGCAAATCGCTTTAGTTGAAACAGGAAAAACAACGCCTTTCGCTGCCGCTGAATACTTACTTTCACTTTAGAGCAAAATAGAAAAGGTTTTTGTTTTAACTTAGATTACAAAACGAAGAAATAAGCTTACAAAGTCGGAATTAACGCATATATCTTTTAATAAGATAATTGTGCAACTTATAAAACCCAAAACCAGATAAAGCTCCAAAAGTTAAACCACATAACAAATCTAACGGATAATGTACTCCAACATAAATGCGACTATAAGCCACAACTAAACTCCAAAGTATTAAAACATATATAAGATTCTTAAAATAAGGTTTTAATATTAGACCAGCGAAAATCGCAGCAGCCATGGAATTGGAGGCATGTCCTGAGAAAAAGCCATATAAACCACAACGAGGCGCTATAAAACGTGTAAAGTCCATCACTCCTTCTGCTCTACAAGGCCTTGGACGCTGAAAAGTATACTTAAAAAGATTCGTGATTTGATCGGTAAATGTGATCATAGCTGCAATAACAAAGACCATTAATAGCAATGTTTTCCAGCCGTATTTTTTAAAAATCACATATAATAATAGAGCATACAACGGAATAAAAGTTAGCTTATTGGTTATAACTAACCATAAACCATCCCAAGACTCAGACCCTAAATTATTAAGGAACAAGAAAAGTTCTTCATCGTATTGTATAAGTTGGTCTAGCATTACTCGTCGTATCTCGCAATTTCTCTATCGTAGAAATCTGTTGCTTGTTGAATGTAGTTCTCAGTTTCCGTTTCTAATTCTTTTTCATCGTGCTGATCGAATTCTTCAAACCATTCTACCTCATCATTTTCAAGATTAATAATAAAACGAGGAAATTCTGTATGTATAATAAATATGGCATTAGGATAATCTGTATTGTCTCCTAATATAAATTTTGGTAGTTCCATTTTTTTTGAATTGTGTATTTAAAAACCCGAAGCTTTCCGAATTTAAGTTACAAATATATAGATTTTGAATGAGCTACTCGACTAATATTAAAATATCAAAACACCAATAAAAATCACCCGTTAGTTAGATGATTTAACTATAAGTTTCTTAGTCAGCAAATTAAATCTAATAAACAAGAGAATAGCGGCTACAGTTAATCCTGCAATTAATCCAATCCAAATACCAAGACTTCCATAAGCTTCTGCTTTCCCTAAATAATAACTAATAGGAAAACCTACAACCCAATACGAAATAAAAGTAATTATGGTTGGAATTTTTACGTCTTGTAAACCACGTAAAGCGCCAAGTGCAATAACTTGAAGACTATCACTTATCTGAAAAACAGCTGCTGTTAATAATAATGTAGCTGCAATCTTTACGACTTCTGCTGTATCTACTGCATTTTCAGGATCATCTAAATCGACATACAAATCAGGAAGCATTTGATGAAACGCCACAAAGAGTAAGGCAAAAATCACCGCAAAAATAAAACCGACTAAGAATATAGATTCTGCTATACGTTTTAAAGCTTTAAAATCTTTTAATCCTTTTTGATTTCCTACCCTAACCATAGCAGCAACGCTCAATCCTGTTGCCACCATAAAAGTCATTGAGGATAAATTTAATGCAATTTGATTAGCTGCTTGAGCATTTGCCCCCAATGTTCCACTTAACCATATAGCTGCCGTAAAAATACCAACTTCAAAAAACATTTGCATAGCACTTGGCAGTCCTAGATTGCTTAGTTTTTTAATAGGCTGTTTACTTAATTGAAAGAACTTTAGATTAGTCACATACGCTTTCGATTTTTCGCGTTTAGCTAGCAACCACCATAAATAAGCTACCATAACAAAACGAGAAACTAAGGTTCCAACTGCGGCTCCAACTATACCCATTTCAGGAAAACCAAACTTTCCAAAAATCAACACATAATTAATAGCGACGTTTAGTAAATTGGCAACTATTGTAGCATACATAGGGTATTTGGTTAGCGACAAACCATCACTAAATTGCTTAAATGCCTGAAAAATGATTAATGGCACTAAAGAAAATGCCACCAAGTCTAAATAAGGAATAGCCAAATTCACGACTTCTTCTGGCTGATCCATAATATACATCAAAGGTTTAGCAAATAATAAGATGCCAAATAAAATCAATCCTAAAACTGTACAAAGAAAAAGGCCATGTTTAAACACTGACTTTCCTTTTTCAAAATTTCCTTCAGTATCAGCTTCTGCCACTAAAGGTGTAATGGCTGTGGAAAAACCAATTCCTATAGACATGGCAATAAAAATAAAGCTGTTACCTAAAGATACTGCTGCTAATTCTGCTGCACCTAATTGGCCTACCATGATATTGTCTATAAAGCTCACAAAGGTATGACCAAGCATACCCAACATCACAGGAGATGCGAGCTTAAGATTGTATCTAAATTCTTTAGTGTAGTTGCTTAAAACCATGGCGCAAAAGTAATACTTCCATTTAGTTTTAAGAATGAATAATTTGGTAAATGATAAGGGGCTTTTAAAATTTTAACAGGTCTTTATAATTCTCAAAATAAAAGGTTATTAATCAATTCTTTTAGCTTGTGTTAAAAAAGATAAACCTTGCTGACCAGACGTAGAAGTCATCACTCCTTCAAAAATGGGTTCAGGGCAATTTTTAGGTGTTTTCCAATCAAAAATAAAATTACCACCTGTACCACCTGCATCATCTACTTCGTTGATAATAATATCTATGGTTTCCATAGGAGTTAAATAAGCAGGTTTGTCAATATACGTTTTTAACAAGGCGCCATGTGTATCATAATAGTCGACTTTAGACAAATAAATAGTGTCTTTAGCACTTGTATTTCTTATACTTATCATCGCTGTAAGATTATACGTTTTGTGCTGTGAATAACTATAGATTTGAGAATAAACAGACAAATATGATTTCCCCACTTCTAACGAATCTGAAGGTTTTATAGTGGCTTCTCTGGCGTTCCAATTAACTTTTTCATATTCTTCCTTACCTAAAATATCATTGCAAGAGTAAAAACCAAAAAGCACTATAAGTAAAGTTATTATTTTTTTCATGATGTGATATTTGATATATGATAGGTTATAAAATAATAGATTGGAAGTTAATTTAATTATAGCGATAAATTTTAAAACTGCAAATAAAAATTAAATAATATTAGTTACGAAGCTAAAGTGAAATACCAATCTTAACCTATTAAAGCTTGATTAAGTATTTCTTTTACATCACTTAAGCTATCTTCATTATCTAATAGAAGCACTAGAGTATCATTAGCTTCAATAACTGTAGAACCTCCCGGACGCACAAACTTATCATTACGCTTAATCATTACAATAAATGCAGACTTAGGAAAATGTAAATCTATAATTCGTTTGTCTACCGCAAAACTATTAGGTGGTATTAAGATTTCTTCCATTGCTGATTTAGGCAAGTTAAGAATATAACGATCATTCTCTGCAATAGGTTTTACTTCTTCTGGCAACGCCACATTTAGCCATTTTGCAAAAAGCGATAAGGTTGTTCCTTGAATTAAAACAGAGGTTACAGAAATAAAGAAGACAATATTAAATATCATATTGGCTTTATCAATGCCTGCCAAAAGCGGATAGGTGGCAAACACTATAGGAACGGCACCACGTAACCCCACCCAAGAGATATAAAACCGCCTTCTCATTTTCATTTTAAAAAAGATGAGACTTATAAATACCGCAACTGGTCGTGCAACAAGAATTAAGAATACTGAAATTAACAATCCTATGCCCATATAAGGAATAATATGCGACGGAAAAACAAGTAAGCCTAAGGTAAGGAATAATACAATTTGCATTAACCATGCTATCCCATCAAACATTTTAAGAATTGTAGATTTATGGATTAAATCTTGGTTTCCTAAATACACTGCACATATATAAATGGCGAGAAATCCATTTCCTCCAACAAAATCAGTTGCAGAAAATGTAATAAACATTAGCGCAATTACCAAAACAGGATAAAGCCCTTCAAAACCTAATTTAATTCTATTGATAATAATCTTACTCAATTTACCAAAGGCAAAACCAGCAATACCACCTAAGATCATTTGCTGAAAAAACATTAGAACCATGGTAAAAACACTCTGGTCTTGATTAATAACTAAACTTAAACAAGCCAACGTTAATACATAAGCCATGGGATCATTACTTCCACTTTCTAACTCTAATGTTGGTCTTAAATTTGTTTTTAATGCTAAGTTTTTGGAACGCAAAATAGAAAAAACAGCTGCTGCATCTGTAGAAGACACAATAGATCCCAACAACAAACTTTCATAAATAGTAAAATCGGTAACAAACCAAACAAAGACACCAAGAGTTGCTGCGGTAAGAAATACTCCTAGAGTAGACAACACCAAACCTTCTTTAAGAATGGGTTTTATGGCTTTAAAATTGGTATCTAGACCACCAGAAAACAATATAAAGTTAAGAGAGACAATACCTATAAACTGTGCTAATTTAGGATCATCAAAACGAATACCACCAATACCGTCTGAACCGGCTAACATCCCTATTGCTAAAAAAAGTATTAATGTTGGTACTCCAAATTTATAAGATGTTTTTCCTACTATAATACTTATAAAAAGTAAAAGAGAACCTATTAAGAGGATGTTTTCAGTGGTTAAATTCATACGCTACTAGTTAAAATTAGTAAGCACAAATTTAGGTTTTTTATTAAAAAAAAATAAGTAATTAAGCGTTTTAAAATGTAGTAGTTCAATAATTTATCAACTTATAAAAAACAAGGTTAAATTCAACAATTTTAATAATATTAAACCACTTTAATTATGAGACTTATAGCTGTTTAAGCGTGTTTAATTTAAAAACTATAATGCACTTAACATTTTCTTGGCTTCCTCAAACTCACTTATCATATTATCAACAATTGCTGCCACAGGTTTTACATCATGAATTAAACCTGCTATTTGGCCTATCTCAAGCTCTCCATCTTCTAAATCTCCTTCAAACATACCGCGTTTGGCTCTAGCTCTACCTAATAATTCTTTAAGTTGCTCTGGTGTTGGGCTCGTTTTATAAAGTTCTTGTAGCTCGTTATAGAATTTATTCTTTATTAATCTCACAGGAGCTAATTCTTTTAAAGTAAGCTGCGTGTCTCCCTCTTTAGCATCAACTACAACTTGTTTAAATGCTTGGTGTGCTGAAGATTCTTCACTCGCTACAAATCGGCTACCCACTTGTACTCCATCAGCACCTAGCACCATACAAGCTAACATGGCTTTTCCTGTGGCGATACCTCCTGCTGCAATTAACGGAATTTGAAGTTGCTCTTTTACCATTGGAATCAACGTCAAAGTCGTAGTTTCATCTCTTCCATTGTGTCCTCCCGCTTCAAAACCTTCGGCTACAATGGCATCTACTCCTGCTTCTTGTGCTTTTAATGCAAACTTCACACTACTAACCACGTGCACCACTGTAATACCTTTGTCTTGTAACCATTTGGTCCATGTCTTTGGATTTCCTGCAGAAGTAAAGACAACTTTTACACCTTCTTCAACAATAATATCCATGATTTCCTGAACATTTGGATATAACATTGGTACATTAACACCAAATGGTTGATCTGTTGCAGCTTTACATTTTTGTATGTGTTCTCGTAAAACATCTGGATACATAGAACCTGCGCCAATTAAACCTAAGATTCCTGAATTACTTGCTGCAGATGCTAATTTCCAGCCGCTATTCCAAATCATTCCCGCTTGAATAATTGGATATTTTATATTGAATAGTGATGTGATTCTATTTGCCATATTCTAAAATTATATCTGTTATAATAGTGTATAAATTTCGGTAATTCAAGTGAATTTCACGATTGAAATTGAGGTTAATTTTTATTATACCACAGGAATTGTAGTCCACACAGTTCTCGATACAATTTCTCATACCTCAAAATCACTTAAACTGACATTAATTATGACTTTGACCTTTAATGAACTTAACTGTTTTAGAATTATTTGTTGTAGCCAATTTAATGAAATAAATCCCTGAAGCTAAATCTGATACATTGACAAAACTTAAATCTTTAGTTATCCATTGATTCAAAACCTCTTGACCCAATTGATTATAAATTGACACTTCTAATTGATTTACAGTAGAAGGTATTTTAATATTAAGTCTTGTTTCTACTGGATTTGGATAAAAACTAAAGTTTTCAATTTGAGATTTATCTATAGATAAGGCATTACTTAGGGCTAGATCTAAATCTGGTATCCCATAGCCTAAAAAATCATCAGGCGCATTAAATTGTGATGCAGATTGCCTAACATAATCCATAATTTCTGTAGGTGAAGCATCTGGAATGGCTTGCCATAATGACGCAATACCTCCACAAAGAATAGGTCCACTAAAAGAAGTCCCATTATTTTGAACAATACTATTAAACTCATTTATAACATAAGCAGCTCCACCTCTAGCCACTACATCTGGTTTTTGATAACCTATTTGTGCTGCTCCTCCTTGTGAACTAAAAGCTACATAGTCGCCATTTTCATCTACAGCTCCAATAGACAACACAGCTGGAGAGTCGCCAGGAGACCCAACGGTTTGCCAATCTGTTGCGCCAGAGTTACCTGCACTTACCACAACTAAGATTCCTTTTTCTACGGCAATAGCAGCTCCTTTAGCAATAAAGGTGACTTGCCCATTCATATCTGCGGGAGTATAATTGTAATTAGGATTGTCAAACATACGATACCCTAGAGATGTATTAATCATATCTACACCTAAACTATCTGCGCGCTCGGCTGCTTCTACCCAATAACTTTCTTCTACAGGATTTTCACTTCCAGAATCTTCTGTTCTAAATAAATAATAAGAAGCATCTGGCGCTGTTCCTACAAACTGATCTTGAATAAAACCAGCCATAGTACTCAATACTTTTGTACCGTGATTACTACCTGTAAATGCATATATTTCTGAGGTTCTATCTACAAAATCATAACCATCTAACAAATCATTGTTATCTCGTAACCGCTGAAATGCACCCATAGTATTTGCATTGGGGAAGCCAGAATCCATAACAGCAATAGTTATACCTTCTCCTGTAAAATCCGCTAAATGAAGATTATCGACATTAATCATTTCTACTTGATTTTGAGTATCTCCATAAGTAAATGCAATTGTTTCTTCTTCAATTTCGGTCTTATTTAGGCTTGTATAACTTCGTGATGCAGAATTCAAATTATGATCTGCAAAATCTATACGTTCTACAAACGTTAGACTACTTAAAGCATTTATAGCTTCTTCTGTTCCTCTAACATGAACCGCATTAAACCATTTCGATTTTGCTAAGGCTGTAATTCCTGTTTGGGCTTTTATATCTGAAATATAAGTTTCATTTACGGGCACATCACGTTCGTCAATAGCCACATTATGATTTTGTTTTCTATCTATTGCTTTTTGAGTGAGTATACTAATTGGGTTTGCTATTGAAGCGGCAACGTTTGGTTTATCTGTGAAATAAACCCATGCATCTTGTTGCGCAAAACTGTTAGCGATAACCACTAAACATAGAAGTGTAAAAATCTTTTTCATAGGACCATTAATTATTGAACTTAAAAACATAGTTATTAGTGAACTATCTTATGGTTAAAAACACAAATTGTTCAATCATAAACACCTAAATACATCAACTGTAATTTAGGAAATAACTCCCGAACCTAGTAATTCATCTTCCAAATACCAAGCAACAAATTGACCTTCGGTAATTGCAGACTGCTTATTTTCAAACTCTACATACATACCAGAATTAACCTTATATAAGGTGGCCTTTTCTAAATTTTGTCTATAGCGAATTCTAGCCATTACAGACATTGTTTCACCGTCCTTTAAAGCTAAATCTTCTCTAACCCAATGCAGTTCTTCATTGGTAACAAACAACACATTTCTGTATAAACCAGGATGTTGTTTACCTTGACCTGTATATATTATATTTTCTTTAACGTCAGTATCAATTACAAATAAAGGCTCTACAGTACCTCCAACGCCCAAACCTTTTCGTTGACCTTTAGTAAAATAATGTGCTCCTTGATGCTTGCCAACTACTGTTCCATCTGTTAAATGATATATTGGTTTTTTAGATAAGAATTCTAATTCATTCTCTTTAGAATCAAATTGCGGTAAAACTTGGCTATACATTTCAAACGTATCTGCCACCTCAACAATATGCCCCTCTTTTGGTTTTAGTTGCTGTTGCAAAAACTCTGGCAATCTTACTTTTCCTATAAAACATAAACCTTGAGAATCTTTCTTTTCGGCTGTTATTAAACCTTGAGCTTTGGCTATTGCTCTTACTTCTGGTTTTTGTAATTCTCCAATAGGAAATAATGCTTTTGCCAATTGCTGTTGTGATAATTGACAAAGAAAATACGATTGGTCTTTATTATCATCTGCTCCAGCTAACAACTGATGGATTTGTTTTCCGTCTTTTTCAATCGTGCCTTTTCTACAATAATGCCCCGTTGCCACGTAATCTGCACCTAATTCTAAAGCGATATCCATAAAGACATCAAACTTTATTTCACGGTTGCAAAGGACATCAGGATTTGGTGTGCGTCCTTTTTCATATTCATTAAACATATAATCTACAATACGTTCTTTGTATTGCACGCTTAAATCGACCGTTTGAAAAGGAATACCTAATTTATCTGCCACAAGCATGGCATCGTTACTATCTTCTAACCAAGGACATTCGTCTGAAATGGTTACGGAATCATCATGCCAATTTTTCATAAACAGACCTATAACCTCATAACCTTGCGCTTTTAAAAGATAGGCTGCTACACTGGAATCTACTCCTCCCGAAAGTCCTACAATGACTCTTTTCATATTAATTACCTGCAAAAGCAAGTATCTCTTTTTAATTAATAACTAGATGCTTTTTTAAACATCCCTCCAGTCCTTTTAAGAGGACAACCTAAAACACTAACATTATAATAATGATACTATTTTAGTTCGAAAAACTTCGGCAAAATTACAAAATAAAAAAGGCAATCCTATTAAGATTGCCATTCTGAAATTCTATACATTATATAGTTATAAACTATTCTTTCTTGTATAACACTTCTTGTGTGGTGTGGTCTATTTTTTTTGTAAGCTTACCATCTTTATAATATTTCCAAATGCCTTTTTTCTGGCTTTTAATATAATTACCTTCTGAAGTTATATTACCATTAGCATCATAATTAATGGTTTTACCTTCTAAATGATCGTCTTTATAATGTGTATGCCTTAACAATACATTCTTTTCTGAAAACCATTTTGACTCTCCATGTAATAAACCATTTTTATAATGAGCACTTTCTGCTACCAATCCATTTTTAAAATAAACAAAGCGCTCACCTTCTAGTAACCCGTTTTCATTATAATTTTCAACAATCATTTTGGCCGAAGAGTTTTTATGGTAAAACGTCCATGTACCAATAAATCGTTTACCATTCATTTTACCTTCACTAATCACTTTTTTAGTTGAAGCTAAAAAAGTAACATCTGCAATACTGTCTTTTTCATTAAAAACTTTTATAGCACTCAAAACACTTTTTCCTGCAGATAACGTATAGTATTTAAATGAGTCAATTTCTTTACCATGCTTAAATACCCCTTCATAACGTTTTTGATCTGTGTTATGATAGTTTTTAGTCCAAATACCGTGTCGTAGCCCGTCTTTATCAAATTGATTCACTGGATTTTGAGCATAGACAGATGTTAAAAATAGTGTTAAAGTGAAAATCGTAAAAACTTTTTGTTTAATCATTTCGTATTTTTGTTAAACAAACTGATATAAGTTTGCAATGTTGAACAATATAAAACTCAAAACAATGAAAATTATTTCAAAAAACTTCAAATTACTTACAGTATTTCTATTAGTTGTAGGTATTACTGCTTGTAGTGATGATGATGACAATGGGACATCACCAACGCCAACAACAGTGGTTGACATCGCCATAGAAAACAATTTAACGTCTTTAGCTGCAGCATTGCAGGCAACAGACTTAGTCACAACCTTACAAGGTGAAGGTCCTTTTACTGTATTTGCCCCTAGTAATGATGCATTTGCACAATTACTATCGGAAACTGGTTTAGATCTAGACAACTTGTCTACAGCTGAAAAAGCCTTAGTTAAAAACATTTTATTAAACCATGTTATTATTGGTAGCACTCTAACATCTACAAACTTAGTTGATGCTGAATCTGGTTATACCAATACTGCAGCAATAGGACCTAATGAGGCAAATTTAAGTTTGTACTTTACCACTTCTAATGGAGTGATGTTGAATGGATCTTCAACAGTTACAAATGCAGATAATGTTGCAAGCAATGGAATTGTACACATTGTTGATGAAGTCATTGGCTTACCTACAATCGCAACCTTTGCGACTACTAATCCTGCTTTATCAAATTTAGTGGCAGCATTAGAATTAGCTGATTCGGGTACACCAACAGTACCATACATTGCTACAGTATCTGATGCTACTGCTGGACCGTTTACAGTATTTGCACCAACTAACGATGCTTTCTCTAATTTATTAGTAGAATTAGATCCTTCAGGAAATACTGCTCTTGCAGATTTAGATCCTGCAACAGTTGACGCTGTATTAACCTATCATATCGTTAGTGGCAACATACAATCTAGCGGTTTACCAAACGGAGCGGTTATGACATTAGGCGGTGAAATTACTGCTGATAATTCTGCATTTACTTTAACGGACTCTAATAACCGCGTCAGTAATATTGTTACTAGTTTAGTAGACATCCAATCTATGAATGGTGTTGTACATGTTATTGACATGGTGCTTTTACCAATGCAATAAATAAAATAATGAGGCATATAACCTCACAACTTTTTAGGTTGATTAATTAGTTAAGAGGCTCAAACTGTAAAAGGTTTGGGTCTTTTTTTATTATCCTATTTAAGAAAAGACAAATACAGCATTAAGTTAGATTAAGACAATCTACAATCCCCTTGTATCTGCATCCTTAGAAACGTTGTTTTCTGCGCGTTAAAATCATTTAATAAAATAGCCTCAACAAAAATGTTGAGGCTATAATTTACTTATTAGTATTTAGACAAAAATGATTATTTCTTTTTGCCTTTTTGTTGTGCTTGTTTTTGTTGCTCTGCTTGCTCCATCATCTCAGCCATTTTCTTCTGAAACTTGTTTTGTTTCTTAGGCTTTGTTTTACTTACTTCAATCTTAGCTAGCACTTTTTCTTCATCAATAATATAATTTTTGATTACTAACATAATACCAATACTAATTAAGTTAGAGATAAAGTAATATAAACTTAATCCAGAAGCATAGTTATTAAAGAATACCAACATTAAAAGTGGAGAGAAGTAAATCATATACTTCATCATTTTTGCCATATCTGGCATCCCTTCTTGAGTTGGCTGTGTTGCCATTTGCTGACCTGTTGTCATTTTCATATAGAAGAAAATAGCAATAGCAGCTAAAATTGGAAATAAACTAACATGACTACCATAAAAAGGAATATGAAATGGTAAGTCTAAAATAGAATCGTAAGAACTTAAATCTTTAGCCCATAAAAACGGTTGCTGTCTTAAATCGAAAGCTGATGGGAAAAATTGAAACAAGGCATAAAACACAGGGATTTGCATTAGACCAGGCAAACAACCACTTAGAGGACTGGCGCCTGCTCGACTTTGAATAGCCATAGTTTCTTGCTGTGCTTTTAATTTGTTGTCTTTGTACTTTTCTCTAACAGCATCTAATTCTGGCTTTAAAATTTTCATTTTAGCCTGAGACAAAAATTGTTTGTATTGTACAAATGACAGTACTATTTTAGTTAAAATAGTCATAACTACAATAGCAATTCCATAAGGAAGGAAACTACCTAAAAATGAAAATAAAGGCATAAAGATATAGCGGTTTATCCACCCAAAAATGCCCCAACCAAATGGTACAATTTCATCTAAATTTCTACCATAGCTGTTTAAAACCTTAAAATCACTTGGTCCAAAATAAAAGTCCATAGGTTGATTTATCTCACCACCTTGGTATGCTAATGGAATTTTAGATGAAAATTGTTTTGTAAAAACAGTATCTATTTCCTCATCTTCAACTAAATCTTCAGCTTCTATTCTTGCCCTTTTAAAAGCTTTATCTGTTAATAAAACAGAAGTAAAGAAATGTTGTTTATAACCAATCCAAGTGACATCTTCTAAATCCTCTTCGGTATCTCTTGCACCTGTATAATCTGGTTTACCGTTTTCGTGCTCGTAATGAATATCTGTATATCTATTCTCGTAACTGATGCTTTTTGCATGACGGTACGCTTTTAAATCCCAATTGAGTTCTAAAGGTTGTGATGTATTAAAAACCCCACTTAACCCTTGAGATTTAACTGAGAAATCAATCATATAGTCATTTGGTTTCAACTCATAACGGTATTCTAAAAATGCAGTTTCAGAAACTTTAAGTTTCATAGACACAACGGTATGGTCTCCGCTTTTAGTTACACTAGGTTGAAATGGTAAATCTTTAGAATTGAATGTACGATTATCCGATGTACCAAAGGTGATATTAAAAGCACTATTACCATCCTTAATTAAATAAATTGGCACCGAATCATAGTCTACAAAATTCTTCAGCTTTACTTCTGCTAAATAACCACCTTTTCTGTTAAATTTTAGTTCAAAAACATCTGTATTAACGGTTGTTATTGCTTCTCCTGGCACTGTTAAAGCATAAGATAATGCTCCTAATTTACTTTGAGCAGCAACAAGCTGTGTTGAATCTAAAACCTGAGAAGTTCCATAATCTTCTGAAGTGGTAACCAAAGTTTCAGTTTGCTTACTGCTGTTCTTCTCAGCTTCCAATTTTTCTTGCTCTGCTTTTTTCTGTGCTTCGAGCTCTTCTGGAGTGGGCTGATTTTGGTACATCATAAATACCAAAATTCCGAATATGAGGATAAAACCTATTATAGATTTAATATCGAATTTTTTTTCTTCCATGTTTATTTTTCAGTTTTAGACCCGTAAGGTTAGAGAAACCCAACAGGTCTTGTATGGTAACAATTGCATAACTCAAATAGTTATCCAAAATCTATTTTACGCCAAAGTGGCACATTTTTTTATTATTTTTTCTTTTTATATTTTAATGTTGCAGCCACAAAAGCGACAAATAATGGATGTGGATTTTTCACTGTACTCTTATACTCTGGATGGTACTGAACACCAACAAACCAATTGTTTTCTGGTATTTCTACAATTTCTACTAAGCCCGTTTCTGGATTAAAACCTGTAGCTTTCATACCAGACTTTTCAAATTGAGCTTTATAATCGCTATTAAACTCAAAACGATGTCTGTGTCTTTCTGTAATCGTTTCGGTTTTATATACCTTATAAGCAATACTATCTTTTTCTAGATTACAATCCCAAGTACCTAAACGCATAGTACCTCCTTTATTAACCACATCTTTTTGTGACGCCATTAAATTAATTACAGGATCTGGAGTTTGCTCATCCATTTCTACAGAATTCGCGTCTTTAAGATTTAGTACGTTTCTAGCATATTCTATAACGGCCATTTGCATACCTAAACAAATACCTAAAAAAGGAATATTTTGTTCACGCACAAAACGTACCGCTTCAATTTTACCTTCAATACCACGTTCGCCAAATCCAGGTGCAACTAAAACACCATCCAAATGACCTAGCTTAAAGTCAATATTACTCTTAGATAAATATTCTGAATGAATAGGCTCTACATTAACCTTAACTTCATTTTCTGCTCCAGCATGAATAAATGATTCTAAAATAGATTTATAAGAATCCTGAAGCTCTACATATTTTCCAATTAAACCAATAGTAACTTCGCTTTTAGGATTTTTATGACGTTTTAAAAATTCATTCCAACGTTTCAAATCTGGCACATCACTTTTGAGTTGTAGCTGATTTAAAACAACTTTATCCAAACCTTCTTCTAACATTAAATTTGGCACATCGTAAATAGTTGAAGCATCTATAGATTCTATAACCGCTTCCTTTTTTACATTACAAAAACGTGCCAACTTTGTTTTAATACTATCGCTAAGTTTGTGCTCTGTTCTACAGACCAAAACATCAGCTTGTACACCACTTTCCATCAATGTTTTTACACTGTGTTGGGTTGGTTTGGTTTTTAATTCTCCTGCTGCAGAAAGATAAGGTACTAGCGTTAAATGAATAACACATGTATTGTGTTCGCCTAAATCCCATTCTAGCTGTCTTACAGCTTCAATGTATGGCAAAGACTCTATATCTCCAACAGTTCCACCGATTTCAGTTATCACGATATCATAATCTCCAGAGTTTCCAAGAATTTGAATTCTTCGTTTAATCTCGTCGGTAATATGTGGAATAACTTGAACCGTTTTACCTAAAAACTCACCACGCCTTTCCTTATCTATTACACTTTGATAGATTCTACCAGTTGTAACGTTGTTAGCCTGCGATGTTGGTACGTTTAAAAAACGTTCATAATGGCCCAGATCTAAGTCAGTTTCTGCTCCATCATCTGTAACGTAACATTCGCCATGTTCATACGGATTTAGAGTTCCTGGATCAATGTTAATGTACGGATCTAATTTTTGAATGGTTGCTCTGTAACCTTGTGCTTGCAAGAGTTTAGCTAGAGATGCTGCTATTATGCCTTTTCCTAGAGAAGAAGACACGCCTCCTGTTACAAATATATATTTAGGGTTTGTGGTCATATTGCGCTGTTAAACGCAGGCAAATTTACGAAATAAAACGAGTTATCTATGAATTGTTTATGGTTTGTTAATATGTTCTTATTTTTATGGACTACCACAAACAAATAACGAACTTACACAATGACTGTCAAGCCATTACAAACACCATTTCATAATACATTACACGCTAAAAACAAGCTCACAATGCTTTTAGATGATAAAAGGATTACGACTTAAAACCAATTAAGGGAATACACTAAGCATTTACGCTATAAAAGAAACGCTAATCGAACAGATGTATAGGAAATTTTAAATGAGAAAAAGACACTTGCAGTTCTAAACACACATTTCTAAAACATAGTCTTAATTTAAGCACATTAATCAAGAGGCGAATTAAAATAAGTGCAAGGGTTACTCGTTTTGAAAAAAATTTAGAACCCAGAGAAACCTATCTTATAAATTTGAAGGTTTGTCTTTCTAAATATTTCTTCTACCTTCGTTTTACATTTTATATAAAACATTTACATAGAATACTGCAACAACTTTAATATATAGAAGTATAAAAATGCTTGCATATCCATATAAAGACATTGACAACAGTTAATTGAATGAAACCAAGTATCGAATTAATTAGGTTAATTGCAGTAATACTAATTGTATTTACTCATACTAAAAATGAATTGGAATATGGTATAGCTTATGTTATAGTAGAACAAATTCCGCCTTATGGCACTGCAATTCTTTCAATAATTTCAGGTTATTTATATTTTGAAGTATCTAGACATAAACAAAATTTATTTTTTAAAAAGATTAAAAGTTTATTAATTCCATATCTAATTGCCAATATGGTTGTTTTAATTTTAGTCTTGTTTGTGTACTATATTTTAGGATATAATCCTCTAAATCGATTAAGTTTTGATTTGTCTCTAATAACAGAAGGGCTCTTCTCTTTAAACTCAGCTCCAATAAATCCGCCTACCTATTTCATAAGAGACATATTTGTTATTTTTTCAATCATTGCTTTAGTCACTCAAAAAGAGTTTAAAACGCTATTTGTTATACTCCCTTTCTTATTACTTGGTACACTAATCTTAAGGTTAGATGTCGCGTTTTTATTTTTAATTGGTGTTTTATACTCAAAATATCACAACAAGATTGATAAAAAAACCTTAATCATTACCTCTGTTATCTTAAGTGTTATTTTAGGTTTTTTCTACGTTGATTTTCTAAAATTTCCTATCGCATTTTTGATATTTATTCTATTAATAGATATTCAAATTAAGTTTTATAATACAGGTAGATTTTCTTATTTACTGCATTTGTACCACTCTCCTATTATTGTAATCTCATATCCTATATTAACCACGTTTATTGAGGATCCAATACTAAAAATAGTTGCTCAAATTGCAATGGCCTTACTTCTTGTATATGTCTTTTTTTTAGTCACAAAAAAGTATGATTTTCTTAAGATATTGAGTGGAGGACGATAAAAAAACAAAGCATAAAAAAGCGAAAACTATTACTACAAATTACTTAGGTCAGCATTAAGACAACCCTCTAATATCACTTCCTAAAATCTCTTCGGATGGTATAAATTAACTCTTCTAAACCGTTAATTTTAATATCACACATTTGTGCCATCATCTTTCCTAGCTTACCTTGAGGAAACCCTTTTTGTTGGTACCAGATGTAATAATATTCTGGAATATCTACGAGATATTGATCTTTGTATTTACCAAAAGGCATTTTATAATGTGCCAATTCAATTAAAACCGTGCCATCTAATTCCATTTTAATTAAATTTTATGTGTAAATAAAAGTAGCGTATTGCTTTTTATAGGATTGATAAATGAAGTACTAGCTTTCAAACAATTACTATTTAAATTGATCTAAAGCTTTAAGCTCTTTCCCAATAAAAACTTCCCATTCTTTTTGTTTTTCAATATTCATAGAATGCATAGTCTCTTGGTCATAACGTTTTTGAGTTTTGCTAACAGCCTCGTTAATGGCATTGTGTAATGCATTCATCTGCGCTTTTATATTTTGATTAACCTCAAGCTCAGCTAATTGTTGTCTAAACTTTCGTGCGTAGAGTTCTGTTATATCAAAATGCAATTGCTCGTGAGCTAAAATATGAGCGTTTCCTTTATCTTTTAAATACCACGATTTATTAGGATAAAAATGAGCTTCTACAGTGGTTGAAACCGCTGCAATTCTTTTACCAGCCGTCTTTAGAGAATAGCCAAAGGTAATCCCTGAGGCCGTTAAAGCAACAGCATCGGATTCTGCATCTGGCTCTGCCTTAAAATCTGCCCAAGTAAGCTTAGATGTTTCATCCCATGTTACGGTTTCTTCATTAGAAAAAATCCCAACACATAATAAAGTAAAAAATATAAGTAAGCTTTTCAAGGGTGATTAATTTTAATATTTAGGATATAATCTATAAGCTTTTTTTGAGGGTATTCTTGCAACTATTTTGCTTCTACAATTCGTAAATCATCAAACTTTACAACGTAAACCGCTTGATTAACATAACCTCCAAAAAGCACTTTATTATATCTAAATTTATTTTCTATATACTCTGTTTCAATAGTATCTTTAGAAGCAATATATAAATTTTCTGCAGAAGCCAATCGCATTAAAAGATCTAATGTTATATCAAACCCACGAGCAGCATACTTACTCGGTGAAACACCATATGCTTTTCTATAAGCTTTAACAAAACCGTTAGACTTTGTTTCATCAAAATCTTTATGTATAGAAGGATAGTGAAACTTTAATTTAGACAAACTAATATTGTCTATATCTTTACCTTCAAATGCTTTATTCTTATCTGTTGTTACTAAAACTATTTCAGTTTTATTTACCACTAAACCATTTAATAAACTTATTACACTAGAAATAAACGAGTTATTATTGGTTTGTAAAAACACATATGTTTTACCAGCAGAAAACACATTTTGTATATCTGCAGGATAAATATAATGCGCATCTTTAGTTTTATTTTTCTTATCCATTCTCGATAATATGAGTTTCGAGTTTGGAAACTCGTTTTGTAGAGCTTGACTTCCTACTTTATGAGCTTGATCAGAAATAATAACAACTTTTGTCTTTAAGCTATCTGCTTTTACAAAATCTACCATTGCCTTGCGCAACAATTTATCGTCTGGAATGGTTTGAAATACATTGCTATAAACTTCCTTAGGTTTATTCATCGCTGCAATTACAGGAACATGATTTGCCTTTAATGCCATGGCCACACGATTAAAACTCGTCTCTTCCATTGGACCAATAACCGCATCGTAATCTGAAAAATCATTTTCGTCTAATAACTTTCTTGTCGCTGCAATATTATAACGTGTATCTAAAACCTTTAAGTCTGTTGAAATCCCTAATTGCTTTGCCGAATCTAATGCCATTAATACACCAACATGAAAATCTAAAACAGCCGATAAACGTCTACTATTTTTAATTTGGTCTTTAACTTCTTCAACAGAATCTACATCAATTCGGTGCAGCTGATAAGGCATCATTAAGGCTATTTTTTTAGTCTTAAAGTTTATTAAACTCGTTTTTAAGTTTGTTTTACCTACAGTTGCCATACGTCCTGTTGTATCTACATCTGCTGGCACCTTTAGCACCATTCCTGCTTTTAAACCTGTTGTTTTTAATTCAGGATTTAATTGCTCTAATTGTTCTTGTGTTAAATTAAGTTTCCCCTTAAGGCTATAAAATGTTTCTTTTGGTAATACTTCGTAAAAACCAAAACTTGCTTCTACTGTTTTTTCTTCTTTATCTTCAATATTTGGCACATTAAGCTCATCTCCTGGCTGAATGGTTTCATTCATAAAAGGATTTAAAGCTTCTAATTCTGCGACAGTAATGCCAAATTTATAGGCAATTCTCCATTTGCCCTCCTTAGGTAATACAGTATATTTTTTTACGGTATTGGTCAAGGTTTGCTTAGAAACAACTGTTCTATACCTTGGAATTCTAATTTTATCTCCTTTTTTAAGGTTTTCAGAATACAAGAATCGATTTGCTTTCTTTATCTCATCTTCAGAAACGTTATATTTTTGTGCTAAACCATATAACGTTTCTTTACGTTTTACCTTATGATTTTTATAGTCAATAAGTTCTCTGCTTTCGCCTACAATTGGTTCATTCTTTATTTTTGAATTCGGAATAATCAATATTGTATTAGGCTGAAATTTACGTTTTGCATCAGGATTAAGTGCGTAAATATCAAAAGGAGTTACTAAATACTTCTTAGAAATACTCTCTATTGTTTCCCCTGTTTTTACCGTATGCTCAATATAATTTTGAGCCGTTAAACCAAAGGTAAACGCAATTAATATGATGGTTAAAATGTTCTTCATGTATTCTATTTTACAACAAACTGTACTTTGACATTGCTAAGCAATTCGTTCTTATTTTTTATTCCCACTCAATCGTAGCTGGTGGTTTTGAGCTGATATCGTATACCACTCTATTAACACCTTTTACTTTATTTATAATTTCATTTGAGGTTTTTTGCAAAAACTCATATGGTAAATTTACCCAATCTGCCGTCATGCCGTCTGTACTTTCTACAGCTCTTAAAGCTACACATTTTTCGTAAGTACGTTCGTCTCCCATGACACCTACACTATTCACTGGCAACAACATAGCTCCTGCTTGCCAAACTTTATCGTATAAATTCCAAGAACGAAGGTTATTAATAAAAATAGCATCTACCTCTTGTAATATACGTACTTTTTCTTCAGTTAGATCTCCAAGAATTCGAATTGCTAATCCTGGACCAGGAAATGGGTGACGACCTAACAGTTGACTGTCCATATTCATTGACGCTCCAACACGTCTTACTTCATCTTTAAATAAAGCGCGTAAGGGCTCTACCACACTTAGCTTCATATAATCTGGTAATCCACCAACATTATGATGACTCTTTATGGTTGCACTTGGGCCTCCTGTTGCTGAAACACTTTCTATAACATCAGGATATATTGTACCTTGCGCTAACCATTTAACATCTTGTATTAAATGGGCTTCGTCATCAAAAACAGCGATAAATTCAGCTCCAATAGCTTTTCTTTTCTGTTCTGGATCACTCAATCCTTTTAAGGCATTCAAAAAGCGTGCCGAAGCATCTACTCCTTTAACGTTTAATCCCATGCCTTCGTATTGATGCAATACATCTTTGAATTCATTTTTACGTAGCAATCCATTATTTACAAAAATACAGTAGAGATTTTTACCAATAGCTTTGTGTAATAACATGGCAGCGACTGAAGAATCTACTCCTCCAGATAAACCTAGTACCACTTTATCGTCGCCTAGTTTTTCTTTTAAATCTTGAACCGTTTCTTCAACAAAAGCATTGGGTGTCCAATCTTGTTCAACCGCAGCTATTTTAACTAAAAAGTTCTGTAATAATTGATGTCCATCTGTAGTATGGTACACTTCAGGATGAAATTGAATCGCATATGTTTGCTCTCCTTCTATTCTGTAAGCAGCATTTGTAACATCACTCGTACTTGCTAAAAGCACACCGTTTGTTGGTAATTGTTTAATGGTGTCACTATGACTCATCCAAACTTGACTCCCTTCATGAATATTTTCAAAGAAATCTTCATCAGACTTTATAAAAGCCAAATTTGCTCTTCCGTATTCTCTAGTATTTGATTCTGCGACTTCGCCTCCTGAAAAATGTGCCAAATATTGCGCGCCATAACAAACGGCTAGCATTGGTTTTTTCCCTCTGATAGTCTCTAAATCAGGATGAAGCACATCTTCGCCTCGCACTGAGTTTGGGCTACCAGATAATATGACGGCTTTAAAGCTCTCTGAATCTGAAGGAATTTTGTTAAATGGGTGAATTTCGCAGTAGATGTTTAACTCTCTGACGCGTCGCGCAATAAGCTGTGTGTATTGCGATCCGAAATCTAAAATTAGGACTTTGTTGTGTTGCATGCGCAAAAATAAGGATTGATTTGCGAATTACGATTTACGATTTACAATTTTTTAGATTAAGTTTTTAACATAAAATCCGCTTTTGTGTTATTAAGTTAATATCACAAATCCATCAAATAATTCATCAATTTACTACATTACATTTAGTGAGCTTAGACCATACTGTCTAGAATCATAGCAATATCCTTTTCGGTAGTATCAGGATTGATAAAACAAAAACGCGAACAAGTTTCATAGGTATCACCATTTTTCCATTTGGTTGGTGTCACTAATGCGAATCCTTTTTCATGGTTTTCATAGGTCCAGTGTGTGTAATCTTCGGGTTTCCAACCTATTCTTCTGTATAAAACACAAGATAAACTTGGTGCTCTCACCAATTCCAAATCTGGATGCGCTTCAATGAGTCGTCCTGCTATTTGTGCCAATTCCAAACCACGTTCTACAGCTTCTTTATAACGGTCCGTACCATGTGTTGCTAAAGAGAACCATAAAGGCAAACCTCTAACTCTACGAGTCAATTGAATTTGGTAATCGGTTGGATTAAATCCATGTGCTCCTTCGTCTTTAAATATTTCGAGATATGAGCCTTGTTGCGAATGGGCATTTTTTGCCAATTCCATATTCTTATAAATTACAGCACCACAATCGTATGGTGAGAACATCCATTTATGTGGATCAATGGTAATACTATCGGCTTTTTCTATACCCTTAAATAAATGACGTACAGAATCGGCCACCAAAGCGCCTCCTCCATAAGCCGCATCGACATGAAACCATAAATTTTCTTCTTCGCAAACTTTGGCAATACTATCTAAATCGTCAATGATTCCTGCATTAGTAGTTCCACCAGTTGCCACAACGGCAAATAAACATTTGCGTTGGTGTTCAGTTAATGTTGCAATCGTTTCTTTAAGCGCTTCGCCTGTTAAATGCTCTTCAGAATCTACCAAAACAATATCCACATCAGCCACTTTTGCCATGGCTTTTATGGATGAATGTGCTCCTATTGAGGTGACAATCAATCCTTTTTCGCGCTTAAACTCTGGGTTCTCTCTCCAATGTTCTCTGGCAGTAACAATCGCAGATAAGTTGGCTGCTGTACCTCCACTTGTAAAAACCCCAAAAGCACCTTCTGGTAAACCGGTTAAAGACACAATCCATTTCATGGCTTCATTTTCACAAAAAATACCTCCTGCACCTTCCATCCAATACGCGCCATGTATACTTGATGCCGACGTAATTAAATCGAACATAATGGCTGCCTTAGTTGGCGAAGCTGGTACAAATGCTAAGTTTCTTGGGTGATCTACAGGCACATTGGCTTTTGCTAAATGTGCTTTCCAAAGGTTAAACGCATATTCACCTCCAACACCATCAGGTGTTACAGTTTCGCCAACTAATGCTTTTAATTCTTCTGATTTTTTAGGTTTTCCTATTTGATGTTCGGTTGCAGAAACGCGGCCGATGACATATTTCATGACATCTAAGGTCATTTCTACCAACTCTATATCAATCTTGTGCATGGACTATTTTAAATTTAATATTAAGAACTCACCTTTCAATGGCTCTAAAGCTTTCTTTAATTCTGGAATTAATTGCTCACCAAACTCTAAATACAATTCCGAAAAATTAGTGTTTCGCTCTTGTAAACTTTGATTAGGAAATAATTGTTCTTGCAATGCTGTACAACGTTCAATTTGATCTGCTAATTTTCGTTTTTGCGCTGTTAACAATCGTTTTTCAAGATGTTTTAAACCTTTTAATTGTTTTACTTCTTGTGCTTTTACAGCACCAACAAAGGATTTATCAGTCTGTTCCGCTAAATCATACAAGCCTTTAAACTGGGTTTCTAAATGCTGAATTTGTTCAGAAAAGTCAATATCTATATTCGATATTTTTCTAACCTTTTTATTAATAAACGAATGTCTATCTAAGAACAAATCGTTATCCGAAATATGCAATTTTTCAAGTTTCTCTGCTTGTTTCGTTGTTTTTACTAAGGCCGAATTTCGTAATAACAACATCGGAAACGTGACATTCTGCGCTTCAAAATTAGATTTTAATTGTAACCAATAAATCATTTCTCCACCTCCACCAATGTAACAGAGGTTTGGTAAAATCACTTCTTGATATAAAGGTCGCATAATCACGTTTGGCGAAAATCGCTCCGGAAATTCATCAAGATGCTCTAGTAGCTCACTCTTGCTCCAAGAAATATCAGTATCAAGCACCGAATACACTCCTTCACTTTCTACAATACGCTCGCGTAAACCATCTTTAATATAAAAGAGGTTGATTTCTCTAGGATTTACTTGAATCTTTAACTCTAAATCTTCTAATTTCTTATTGGTTTCAGAAACAGTTTTAAATGCTGTTTGTTCTAGCATTTCTTGTTTCATCTGCGGAATAAACAAACGTTTCAATTCCCTATCATCGGCATCTATAATCACTAAACCATGTGCTCCAAATAATGCGTTAGCCAAATAACGTGTAGCATCTGCTAAATTATGATGCTTAAGATACCCTTCCTTAAACCATGTTTTTAGTTGTTCTGCATTTTTTCCACCTCCAAATTCTAAAGAAATCACCTCGAATACTTCATCTAAACCTTCAGTATTAAAATGACCAACTGCTCCTGTTTGCTCAGAATTCCACTGAATCTTTTTGCCTTTAAAATTGAAATAATTGATTTCTTCAAAATCATGATCCTCAGAAGCCATCCAATACATAGGCACAAAATTGTACTCCGGATATGCTGTTTGTAATTGCTTTGCTAGGTTTATAGTAGAAATAATCTTGTACAGAAAATACAATGGTCCTGTAAATAAGTTTAATTGATGACCTGTAGTAATCGTAAAGGTATTTTCAAGATTTAGACGTTCAATATGTTCTGCTGTTAACTCTGAAGTCGCTGTGTTTTTATATTGCTGCTTTAAAGTTTCTGCGAGAATAGTTCTAGACTGCGCTCTAACAGACAAACCTTTTTCTTTTATCTGTGCTTCAAAATTTTCCAACTTAGGAAAACGATGGTAGAATTCTTTTAACTCTTCTTTTTCAGCGAGATAATCGCATATAAAATCTGAGAAATAATTGGTATCCTTAAACGGAATATAATTGGTTGGCATTATCAAACTTATTTATGGCATAAAGATAATACTCTTCAATTTTTTATCTGCTAATTTTTAGTTAATTCAGTTGCACTAACTATCTTTACTAGCTTACAACCTTAATTTTAAATTAAATGCAAAAATTCATCTTAGTTCTTTTGGTCGTTTTTGGCGGCCTAACCTTAGCTTCAGCGCAAACCATTCCATCTCCAACAGACTTTTTAGGTTATGATATTGGCACACAATTTAGCAGAAATCATCAGGTTATTGATTATTTTAAAGCCGTTGAAAAAGCAGCTCCTCATCAAGTAAAATTAGAAAACTACGGAAAAACCAACGAGCGTAGAGATTTGTATGTGGCTTTTCTAACGAGTGAAGCTAATATGAAGCAACTCGAAACTATTAGAGAAAACAATTTAAAAAATGCAGGTTTATTAGAAGGCGAACCAACGGCAACAGATATTGCCATTGTTTGGTTAAGTTATAATGTGCATGGCAACGAAGCATCGAGTTCTGAAGCGTCTATGCTTACCTTATATAAATTATTAACTGAGCAACAAGAATTACTTAAAAACACGGTTGTAATTATTGACCCAAGCGTCAATCCTGATGGTCGCGATCGTTACGTAAATTGGTACAACAGAACCAAAAGCGAACCATACGATGTTGACAAACAAGCTAGCGAACACAACGAACCTTGGCCAGCCGGACGACCAAATCATTACCTCTTTGATTTAAATAGAGATTGGGTTTGGGCAACACAAGTAGAAACACAACAACGTTTAGAGGTTTATAACAAATGGATGCCTCATGTGCATGTCGATTTTCATGAGCAAGGCATTAACGAGCCTTACTATTTTGCACCTGCTGCAGAACCACTTCATGAAATTATTACCGATTGGCAACGCGACTTTCAAACACAAATAGGACAAAATCATGCTAAGTATTTTGACAAAGAAGGTTGGCTATTCTTTACCAGAGAACGTTTCGATTTATTATATCCAAGCTATGGAGACACCTACCCAACGTTTATGGGAGCCATGGGAATGACTTATGAGCAAGGTGGTCACGGTATGGCTGGTTTAGGTATATTGAATGACGAAGGCCATGTGTTAACATTAGTAGAACGCTTAACACACCATACAACCACAGGACTTTCTACAGTTGAAATGGCATCAAAAAATGCAAAACAATTAAATACTGAGTTTGGTAAATTCTTTAATAATACCAACTTAAAATACAAAAGCTACGTCTTAAAAGGCAATGAAGATAAATTGAATAGCCTAAAAACGCTTTTAAATAAACATCATATTGCTTTCGAAAATGCCACAAACACTAAGGTTTCTGGTTACCATTATGCCACAGGAAAACAAGGTAGTTTTAATGTAGATGCAAATGCGGTAGTGGTGCATAGCAATCAACCAAAAGGTAAAATGGTAAAGGTATTATTTGAACCAAACACCAAACTTTCAGATTCTTTAACTTACGATATTACGGCTTGGTCACTGCCTTATGCCTATGGATTAGATGCTATTGCAAGCACCTCTCAAATACAGAGCAGAATACTTTTAAGCAAAAAAGCACTTCAAAACTTAAACGATGCTTATGGTTATGTAAGCAAATGGAATTCTATGGAAGATGCTCAGTTTTTAGCCGAACTATTAAAGCAAGATTTTAAAGTAAGGTTTACCGAAAAACCATTCACTTCTAATAATACCAAATTTGAACGTGGGTCACTCATCATCACCAAAGGAGACAATAAGCATATTGAAAAAATGGTATCAAAATTAAATGCCATTGCACAAGAGCATGCACAACCTTTAACAGCAATTAATTCTGGATTTTCACAAAGCACTCCAGATATGGGCTCACCAGATATTAAATTAGTAAACAAACAAAAGGTGGCTATTCTTTCTGGAGAAGGCACATCGTCTTTAAGCTATGGTGAACTATGGCATTTCTTTGAACAACAATTACACTATCCGCTGACTTCTATAAATACGGATGATTTTAGCAAAACCAATTTAAACAAATACAATGTATTAATCCTGCCAAATGGCTATTACGGCAAAGTGTTCACCGAAAACAACTTAACAAAACTAAAAGATTGGGTAAAATCTGGCGGAAAAGTAATTGCTATTGATGGTGCACTGCGAAGTTTTGCTGGTAAAGAAGGCTTTAGTCTCAATTTTAAAACACCTGAAGCTGATGACCAAAAAGAAAACCTAACGGCTTATGCCGATCGCGAACGCGAGTATAGCAACCACCTTATTACAGGAGCCATTTTTAATACCAAAGTAGATGCAACGCATCCTATGGCATTTGGTTACAGCGATCAGTATTTCACGCTTAAATTAGGAAGCTCTGCATACAATATATTAGAAAATGGCTATAACGTGGCATACTTAAATGACACCAAAGTGTTTTCTGGTTTTGCAGGCCAACAGGCTTTAAAAGCATTAGACCAAACCTTAGTATTTGGCGAAGAACCCATGGGAAGCGGTAGTTTTATTTACATGGTAGATAACACGCTTTTTAGAAGCTTCTGGGAAAATGGAAAACTCTTTTTAGTGAACGCTGTGTTCTTTGTGAATAACAATGCTTATGAGTTGTAATAAACTCTTGTTTTAGTTTATTAACAATTGAAGATAAAAAACTAGATAATTAAGACTGAGTCACTTGACTTTAAATCTCAAAAAAACTACCTTCGTTTAATGTTGGATATAGAATCTTACAACGCTTTTATATCCGCGAGACATTGTAAACAATTTACGAAAACCAAGAAACTGAAATAAAAAATGGCAAAATTTTTAAACACTACAGGTGTTTCTTATCATTTAGAAGAATTAATTAAAACAACAAAAGACCGACTAATTTTAATAAGTCCTTATCTACAATTTCACAAAAGAGTAAAAGACCATTTAGAAAATCTAAACATTCAAAAAAGAGATATCCGAATAATTTACAGAGAGAATAAATTACAAGTCGAGGAAAGTAATTGGTTGGAAAGTCAAATCGGAATTAGAACAAGTCTTTGTAATTCTCTTCACGCAAAATGTTATCTGAACGAAAACGAGGCAATTGTAACTTCAATGAATTTATATTCTTTCTCACAGCAGAATAATGACGAAATGGGAATTCATGTTACAAAAGAAAAAGACGCTGATTTATACAACGACATTTATGATGAAGTTCAAAGATTATTAACGATTAGCGAAGAAATACGAGTTTCTGTAAAAAAAGTTGATAAAGAAATAGAAAAGAAAACTGAAAGCACAATAAAAAAAGTTCAAGAAAACAAAGATTATTATAAATCTAAATCATTGACAACCAAAGAATTATCTAAACTAACTGGATTAAGCAGTCGAAAAATCAATAAATGGTTTACCGACAATAAATTGATGTATAAAAAAGAAAACGATTGGATAACAACAAAACGTGGAAAAGAAACAGGCGGAATTGAAAAAAATGGGCAATATGGACAGTTTGTTGTTTGGCCAGAGGATATTGCAAAACATATAACCGAATAAAAACTGTGTACAACAATGACTATAAGTAATTGCTTGTTCTCGCCTACTTCTGAAAATCCTCGCGGATTTTTAGTTTGGTGTGTACTTGCAAAATTAAGTGCTAAACCACGCAACTACTCATAGCCGAGACCGTTAGCACAAATATGAAAAAACGAATTCTGACAATATTATCAATTCTAATTTCAACACTTACTTTTGCTTGTGATTGCGTTGTTTATAATCCTATATTAGAATTTTATTCATCAGAATATGTTTTTGAGGGGGAAATTATTTCAAAAATTTACGCTAAAGATAGCTTGACTTATAAAGTTACCTTTGACATTTCTAAACATTATAAAAACGGAGATTTTCCCAAAACACTAGAATTTGATGTAACAGCAGAAGAAGAATATACTGGACAATGGACTTCTTGCGATTGGAGCGCTAAAAAAAATCAAAAATGGTTAGTTTATGCCTATAAATATAAAGGTAATTTAACTTTTAGTGGAATGTGTTCTAACTCAAAAATTATTAACAATAGACCAATTGGTCTGAGAGAACAAAAAATGTTAGATAATGGCAATTCATTCAAAATTGAAAATTACATTTTTGAATATGAAAGTGAGTTTAACTACTGTATAAATGTAACTGACATAAACTCTATTCTCGAAAATGGAAAAATAAAGGAATACAAAAAACCCATTACTCTTTTAAATATTTTGATTGATTCAAATGGTAATTTAATTTCAATAACAAGACAAAGAGAATTAATAAGAAAGAAAGATTCTATCTTTAATTTAACAACAGGAATTGAAGATGCTAATAGAAAACCTATTACAGAATTTGAAAAAGATGCGATTGAATTAATTAGTCAAGTTAAAAAATGGGAAGTAAAAAAATATAAGAAGACAGGTATTAATGTTCCCTATTTAAGACATATTTGGGTTTCTTATGATTTAAAGACAAATAAATGGAGTTATGAATTATAAAATACTTGTGCTAACACCGTATGTAATTTATTGCTAGTTCTAGCCTACTTACGAAAATCCTCGCGGATTTTCTATCTGGTTTTTATTTGCTAAATTACGTACTAAACCACGCAACAAACCATATACAAACACGTAAGGGATCACTAATCTAAAACACGTTATAGTCCTCCTCTTTTTCTATATAAAGATATTTATTACAAACTAAAGAAACACGTTGCCACCAATTAAAAATAACTCAACAAAATCAACAGATTGACAAGAATGTCGTAAAAATGTCGCAAATAAACCGTTATCAAAATGATAGATTCATAAGTAGTTTTGTAGAAACAATAAAACACAAATAACTATGAATGGAATCGGAAAAAAAATTAGAGAAATAAGAAAGAAAAAAGGGCTTTCTCAAGAGGAATTAGCTGAATCTGCAAAAGTAAATTTAAGGACAATTCAACGGATTGAAAATAACGAAAGTGAACCTCGTGGAAAAACCCTGAATTTAATTTGTGAAGTTCTTGACATAAGTGCAGAAGATATTTTAGACTATGGTAAACAACCTGATAAAAGCTATCTAACAATTTTTCATCTTTCTGTAATAGTCTTTTTAGCAATTCCTGTTGGAAACATAATTGTTCCTCTGATTTTATGGATGAATAAAAAAGATAAAGTTGTCGGACTAAAAGAAATCGGAGCAAACCTTTTGAATTATCAAATTCTATGGTCGATTATAACATTTTTAAGTATAACTGGATTCGCATTTTCGAAAATTATGCATTATGGTTATTATCCTATTCTTTTTTATATTTTTATCGGACTTTATGTTTTGAACATAATATTACCAATAACTTTTGCGATTAAAACGAGTAAAGGAAAAACAGAGAATTTATATCCGAATATAATTAAACTGATAAAATAACTGGTGGCAACAACGTTTATAATTAATAGCTAGTTATCACCTACTTACGAAAATCCTCACGGATTTTCTATTCAGTTTTTATTTGCTAATTTAGGTGCTTAAACACGCCACTAATCATACACAAAACCGTAATGCATTATAACGACACACAAATACAAATCTTAAACGATGTTAAAGAGTTTGCGAGAGTCGCTATTATTAATGGTAGTTATGATGAAGAAACAATTTCAACTTTAGACCAATCTATACAAGAGCATTTTACACTTGACCAGTTTATAGATTTAATGTTTTATTTAGATAATCCAAGTGTTTCAAACATTGGCTCTGACACTAGTGCAAGAATGGGTTGTTTCTGGTGTAATGAAACTATCAGTGAAGGACCTTGCCATCTAAATGGGTATGGAGTTGTTGTTAAAACAATTACATTTAGAAAGAGAAGAGTTTTCATCGGTTGGAGTAATGGTGAAGCGGACGTTCCTTGTTCAGACTCTGAGATCTGGGATCAATATGATGATATTTTTAATTAATAAAAAGATTTCTATAACACCTTTAAAGAGGTGCTATAGTTTTTTAAAATATGAAGAACTTAGTTATACTTTATTTTATTTACATTAAATTTATATTCACAAAATAGAACTATCACTTTCATAGATGAACAAAAAAAACCTGTTACCAATTTTCAATTAAACTTTTTTATTAAAGATAGTCTCACAATATATAAAAGCACAAATAGTAACAATTATAATTTTAAACAATCCTTAATAAAAGAGATAGATTCTGTATTTATAACATTTGATAGCTTTTATTCGAAAAAAATTAACATTACAGATTTAATACTAAAAGACTCCATATTTTTAAAAAAAGAAATTCCTTTAGATGAAGTTATTATTAATAAAAAATTTATAAGAAAAGAGTTGGGAGTTATTTCTAAGAATAGAAATATTTTTAAAATTGGTAATGCTTCTAGAACTGATAAAATAATTGAAATTGACGTCAGCAATCATTTTGGTGTTTCTATCGAATCAATTAACTTATATATTTTTGAAAAATTTCGTGATTTATATAATAAAAAGCATACTAATAAAAATTTAGATATTAAATTTTACTTGTTTCAGTCAAATACCAATCCAAATGAAAATGTGATAAATCTATTAGAAAAGGAATTAGTAGTAAATACCGAAAGAGGTAATAAAGGTTGGGTTAGTATTGATTTAAAAAAATTAAACATTAAGATTAAAGATTTCAAATACTTGTACATTGGTTATAGTGTTTTTGGTAAACCTATTGCAGTTGGAGCTGTAAAAAGAAAGAGAATTAAATCGGATAAAAATATTACATCTTACATAAGGAGTTCTAGTAAAGATGTAAATAGAAAATGGATAAAAAGTCACTTTAAAATATATTTACCCGAAAAAGAACTTTCCGAACCTGCAATTAAAATCGAAATAAAATATTAACGCATTACAACAAAGAACTGAGTTAAAAAACAAGCAACTTTAAGCTAATTTTGCACGCTTTCCTTTAGCTACAATTCTATCATATAAGGCTTTGCAGCCTCGGTTATATTTATAGGCCGAAAAGGCTACTAAAAACACAAGATCTCTTAATTTCTTATTGCCTACTTTGCTTATTCTACTGCGCCCTCGTACACTGCTTCCAGATTCTCGAATCGTTGGTGTAATTCCTACATAGCTATTTTCTAGATGAACCGACCTCAAGCTTAAAGGCCATAAAATATAAAAAGGACGTCCTGTAATTAAACACCTAACCTCATCAAAAGCAAGTTTGATCTGTATAGGGTTTTGGTTATTATGAATTGACTATTACGGTTTACCGTAAGTTATTTAGAATAGAAGGCTTTAACTTGGTTTTTGATAAAGCGCAGCTGTACGTAACTTTACGTATAGGTTTTTGAAAAAATAGAATTAACTTCGTAGCTCATGACTTTAAATATTTAAAACACTTGCTAATACCTACCTAATTAGTGGGATATGAGTGATAAAAGTTATAATATAACAAGTTACCACACATTTGAAAAATGACGTATTCACAAGAAGAAGTATATAAATATTCAGGTCAGTTTGACAAAGTAGTGACTGTCTCTTTCAGATTCGGTTCTGACGCAAGAAATAAATATGGAGATTTTATAACTGGTAAGTTTTATTACACACCAAAGGAAAGAGCCGATTTAGAAAATATTATTGCAATTGAGGAATTGCCAAAAACTGACGGATTAATCAAATTTGCAGTTGGAAATGGACTTAACGAATTGACTGAACAACAAATTGGAGATTTACGATTTGAAGGTGTATTAGCTTCAGATATAATCGAAATCCTTCAATTCTCTCAACCCGTAGAGAATGAATTTTCGAAATCAGATATTCGAAATTTACCTGACCCAATAACGATTAATTCTAATTTATCAGATGTTGACGAGGAAGAAATGACGTTATGGCTAAATTCCCAAAGACTTAAAAGCGGATATAAATTAATCCCAGAGGAAATAAATCGACATAACGGAATTATCTTAAGAAAATACGAAGACAGAATGCCAATTGAGGACTTGAAAAATTTCAAAAATGTAGAAACTGGCGAAATAAAACCTGAACTTAAATATCATTACTTAAACAGTAAATATTACAAAGATTTATTGAGCGACGAGGAAAAAATAGAATTTGAAAATACAATAAAGGAAGAGGCTGACCAAAAAATAAAAATCCTAGGAAAAGAATTGCAAAAAAGCCAAGAGAAATGGAAAGCTGTAGGAATAGACTATAAACAAGCATTAGCTTGGTTGATTCACTTCTCATCTGACTTTAGACCTGAAAGGTTAACTCACGGAGAAATCCCAGTTTGGTGGGATTATGAAAATTTATTGCATATTTATATGCGACACGTAAGCGAAACCCAAATTGGAGAAAGATTTGAATCAAAAACTGTTTTTCAATATAAGTTTAGAGATATTAAAACAGTAATTGAAACTGTCTTAAAAAAAATTGAGAAAGAAATTATAGAACATTTTAAAGATAATCCTGACAGAGACTTTAGGCGTGTAGGCGAACAAAGTGTTTATTATAAAGGAGATTATTATGTTATTCATATTAGTACATCTGGACAATTACGAACATTCTATAAAAATAATTGAAATAAAAACGTGTGGTAACACCGTATATAATTTATTGCTAGTTCTAGCCTACTTACGAAAATCCTCGCGGATTTTCTATTCGGTATGTATTTGCTAAAATAGGTGCTTAAACCACGCAACAAACCATATACAAACACGTTGTGCTTCATACTGAAAAACGAAATGGATAATAAAAACGGGAAAGCCGAAAACCGACCAATGTAGGCACTAAACAATCAGAATTATGAAAAAACTAACCAACAGATTGACTTTACTCGCAACACTTTTTGCATTGGCTTTTGTATTCCAAAGTTGTGAACAAAAACAAAAGGAAGAAACTAAAGAAGTGGAAAAAGAAGTAATTGTTGAATCCGAAAAACCTGAATATTTTCTCTTGCGTCCAGAAGTAGAAAAAGCATACGGATATTCACACGCTGTGAAAATTGGGAATAGCATTAAAATTTCTGGAGCAGTAAGTATGGACAATGAGGGAAATCCAACTGCTGTTGGCGATATAGAACAGCAGATGAAAAACTGTTATGCTGACTTGGAAAAAATATTAAAACACTTTGGTTGCACATTTGAAGATGTTGTAAAAGAAGATATTTTCACAACTGATATGGCTCAAATGCTGGAAAAATCAGCATATCGTGCTGAAATTTATAAAAATGGATTTCCGACTGGTTCTTGGCTTGAAGTAAAAGGATTAGCATTACCTGAATTTATGGTTGAAATCGAACTTGAAGTACATAAATCGGAATAAAAAGTACGAAAGCACAACAATGTATAACCGCAATTACGGCGGATTCGCCTACGTCCGAATCCACTCGGAATTGCTAACGTTTGTGCTAAACCGAAAATTAACGCATATAAACCCGTAACTGACGGTTATACGAGACCGTTGGCACGCATTAAAACCAAACACTATGAAAAATTATATATTAATTCTTTTTTTAAGTTTCTTCTCTTTTTCTTTTGGGCAAGAATTTAGCGTTGAATTATTTTTTGAAGATTCCGCAGGAAATCAAGACAGTATAATTCTTGGTTATGATGACAATGCAACTGACGCCATAGATAGTGCTTTTGGTGAAACCAATATAATCACTATTCCTTATAATTCTGGTTTAGATGTTAGGATTAGCGATGAAATGATAGCTCGAAATACTTATCCAGACCCAATACCCGCAACTTACCATACCAAAACACAAATATTTCAGAAAAACTGTCCTACAAACTTTTCTATACAAGGCATTGACATAGTAACCGAAAATTGGCCAGTGACAGTTACATGGAATAACTTATTATTCGATGATGACTGTAGAAATGGTTCTGTTTTTACAGGCATAATCCCTGGAGGATGGTGGGATGTTCAAAGCCCTAGCGAGTTTGATTGTGGTTTTTTTAGAGTTCAATTTATAAACGACAATCAAGTAACATTCTGTGATAACACCTTCTACCCTGAATATCCTACAAGTAATAGCGCTTTTTTAACAGACGATAATTTAATAGTATCTGTTTTCTGGTTCACTTTTGGCAATGAATCGCTACTATTAAATGTTGAAGACTATAATTTATCCAATTTAGCAATATATCCAAACCCAACGGATAATAAAGTAACAATTGATATTAATGAAACCAATTTAGAAATTGAGCATGTTGAATTAATTCAAATATCTGGAAAAAGTTCAAAAATTAAGCTTGATAGCAATGGTTCAATCAATTTGAAGGATTATAAAGCTGGAATTTATTTTGTTAGAGTAACTTTCAAAACTAGAAACACTTTATTGAAAAGGATTATTAAAAAATAACGACATGCCAACAAAGAACTGAGTTAAAAAACAAGCAACTTTAAGCTAATTTTGCACGCTTTCCTTTAGCTACAATTCTATCAAATAAGGCTTTGCAGCCTCGGTTAAATTTATAGGCCGAAAAGGCTACTAAAAACACAAGATTTCTTAATTTCTTATTGCCTACTTTACTTATTCTACTTCGCCCTCGTACACTGCTTCCAGATTCTCGAATCGTTGGTGTAATTCCTACATAGCTATTTTCTAGATGAACCGACCATAAGCTTAAAGGCCATAAAATAAAAAAAGGACGTCCTGTAATTAAACACCTAACCTCATCAATAGCAAGTTTGATCTGTATAGGGTTTTGGTTATTATGAATTGACTATTACGGTTTACCGTAAGTTATTTAGAATAGAAGGCTTTAACTTGGTTTTTGATAAAGCGCAGCTGTACGTAACTTTACGTATAGGTTTTTGAAAAAATAGAATTAACTTCGTAGCTCATGACTTTAAATATTTAAAACACTTGCTAATACCTACCTAATTAGTGGGATATGAGTGATAAAAGTTATGATATAACAAGTTGGCAACAAGCTAAAAAAACGACATAGATGAAATTTAAAGGAGGTGCAATAATCATAGGTTCATTACTTTGGGACAACGAACCCAAACGAATCAAGTGGAGAAAACTTTATCTTGAATCTTCAAAAAATATTATTCCAATTAAAGCTCGTATTCGTTACGGAAGAGAATCAAGTTCTCGCAAAAACACGTATACAATGATTTTATCAAATCATCCAAAAACGGATTTTGGAAATGCTTACATTTTAAGATTTAAAGAAATAATCAAAAATGCTCGGAATTTGGAAAGTCAAGCATTTGCTATGGCATCAGCAGAAGGACTTTGGAAAAAAACAGGACCATCTTTGAATAAAAATTGGGGAACTGTTGGACTTTTAATAAACCCAAAACTTGAGGAAACCAGAAATCTTGAAATAATAAAAGAACGTTGGACAAAAATATATTCAGAATACAATTTAAATCCATCTGATTACATTATCGAAGAAGAACCCAAAATAATTGACAAAAACGGGTTTTTAAATATAGATTGGACTGATGAAATGAATGAGTTTGATTTTCTGATAGCGACATTGACAGTTCCTAAACCGAAATCTTTGCTTGATGAGCAAATTATAGCTGAAAAAATTAATGAAACTGGATATGACGAATATTTCTTAAATAATTATGAAAACGGAATTAGAACATTCCAAGACGAACGAATAATAACTAAACTGAATAAAAAGCCAGTTGCCAACAATGTATAACCGCAATTACGGCGGATTCGACTACGTCCGAATCCACTCGGAATTGCTAACGTCAGTGCTTAACCGAAAAACATTAACTTTAAAACCGTAACTGACGGTTATACGAGACCGTTGTACAACATTTGACCAAACAATGAAAATCACAGTTTTAACGATATTGTTTTTAGTTTTTTTAAGTTGCAAAAATGCGACTGAAAAGGGAACTGAACAAACCCAAATCGTTGTTGATTCGACTGGATTAAAAATAGAAAAAGCTGAAAAGCCGACCGAAAACTCAAAACTGATTTCCTTTCTTGAAAACCCAATTGACTTACAGAAATTCAAGTCAAAGAATAACGGAAATGTAACAACGAGTGTAAATAACGGATTGAAATATCAATATCATCCTGCAATCAATGATTCAATATTTTATGGTTACAATTTTATAACTGACAGCATTGGACCAAAAGGAATAAACGAAATTGTAGTTTTTAAATACGGAGAAAACAAACATAGATTTGAAGACGAAACTGAAATTCTAATAGAAATGAGGATTTTTAATAAAGATTCGGATTTGGGAAAAGCAAATCTAATCGGACTTTCTAAAAAGGAATTGGAATCTGAATTCGGAAATGACTATCTGACTTTCGACAATGGAATTGCTTACTCGAATAAAAATAAAGTGTTGATACTTGAACTTGAAAACTCAAAAATCAAATCTTATAATTATATAAAATTAAGTACTGAAAAAATCGATATTGATTTAATCAGAAAAATAGCGGAATAAAAAAACGTTGTACAACAACGTATAAAAATAATTGCTATTTTGTGCTTAAATAAAGGTAGTTGCGTATTTGCTACATCTGAATTTCCTTCGGAAATTCCTCGCACGCAAACACGCAACTATTCTTATACAAAACCGTTGTGCATAATTAAAAAAAAACTATGTCTGAAAATATAAATATTGACGAAGAACTAGAGAACTTAGAAGAATCTCAAGAGAATCAAGATGACTACAATGAAAACCCACCTAATGATATAGTCGCGTATAATGAACTTAGGTCTTGTGCTGATTTGTTAAGGATGTACCAAGAAAACCAACTTGAAATTCAACCAGATTTTCAACGGGACGTAGTTTGGAATAAGGCTATGCAAACTAGATTAATTGACTCTTTAGTTAAACAATTACCTATTCCAAGTTTATGTTTAAGTCTTGACTATAAAACACAAGAAAGATTTGTAATTGACGGACTTCAAAGAATAGCAACTGTGGTTAATTTTTTAAATGTCAAATCAGAAGAAGAATGGAAATTAGCAAGATTAGACGATATTGACGAGAGAATATCTGGAAAGTCTAATTTGACAATAAAGAAAAAATATCCTGAACTTTTCAGTAAAATCCAAAACACCGTTTTACCTATTACGGTATTGAGGTGTGACTATTCTAAAAAAAGCCATATGAACTATTTGTTTACAATTTTTCATAGGCTTAATACTGGTGGTAGTAAATTGACAAATCAAGAAATCAGAAATTGTATTTATAATGGTACGTTAAATAATTTCTTAAAAAATATAGTTAACAGAGAAAACTTTATAAATCTATTTGACATAAAAGAGAATAAGGTTTATCGCTTTTCTAATGAAGAATTAGTATTAAGATTTGTTTCTTTTCACACAAAATATGAGGATTACAATGGTCGTTTAGCAAAATTTTTAAATGACTTTATGGAAGATAATAAAAATGCAAATGAAACATTTATCTCTAATTTAGTTGACATCACAACTAGAACAATTAATCTTTTATATGAAACCATACTGAATAATGAACCTTTACCAAGACTAAGTAAGGCAACTACAGAAGCAATACTTGTTGGCATTTCTAGAAATATTGAAACATTAGAAAACAAAACTGTGGAAGAATTACATAATCTATATATGGAATTGAGAAATGATGAATTATTTTCTGTAGAAAGTTTAAAAGAGGGCTTAGCGCAAAAAGATAGAGTAATTGATAGATTAACAAGAGCAATAGAAATTTTTTCGGCATAATGATAGCAAAATCATATATTAAGTCAACTTTAATAGAGTTAGACAAATTATACAATTCTGCATCTAGTCAAAAGAAAGCTATCTATTTTTCGAAACTTGCAGTAATTGAACTATGTGGATGGATTGAAGAAACCTTAGATGATATAATTATTAAACATGGGAATAGAAATCTTAAAAGTGTTGACAATAAAAACTATTGTAAAAATAAAATTGTAAACCCTAATTATGGTTTTCAGTATAATAACAACATTCGACCAATGCTAATTAGCCTATTAGGATTAATTCAAGTAGAGAAATTAGAATTAGAACTTGAAAAAACAGCTCAAATAACTCTTTTAAAAAGTAATCTTGGAAACTTAAAAAGTACAAGAAATGAGGCTGCCCATACTCATTTGAAAGGTGTCACTAGAATTTATAATGCACCTTCTAGAACACTTGGAGATTTTAATAGAATATCTACAATTTTAGAAAAAATAGACAATGAACTAAGAAAATAACTATGCACAACACTGTATATAATTTATTGCTAGTTTTAGCTTACTTACGAAAATCCTCACGGATTTTCTATCTGTGATTTTTTTATTAACTTTATCGCTTAACCACCGCAACAAATCATATACAACAACGTTGTGCTTCATTATTCTCACTCGAGCGGAATGAAATAATTATCCTACCTTTCAAGAAAAAACTAACCAATGATAAAATTCTTTAGAAAAATTAGACAAAATTTACTTTCGGAAGGAAAAACTGGGAAGTATTTTAAATATGCCATTGGAGAAATTGCACTCGTTGTTATTGGAATTTTAATTGCCTTATGGTTAAACAATTTAAACACAATATCTCAAAATAAAGAAAAAGGAGATATTATGCTATTAGAAATTAAAGAGAACCTTATATCTGATACCTTATTAATTCGTGAAATATCTACTTTCAACGCTGAAAAGAGTTCTGATATAAGTAAATTTATGCAGATTGCGGCAGAAAAGAAAATATCCCAAGAACTTGGTGAAAAAATGTTTCAACTTTTATCAGAAGGTAAATTATTTACAAACGCAAGTTTCAAAAGTAATAGCACAGGCTACAATACTCTAACCAGTTCAGGCAATATTGAAATAATCACTAATACAGAATTGAGAAATCAACTGACTCAATACTATCTTACAACCTCAATAGCAGCATTTGATGAATTAATAAACTTAACAAGGTCTTTTAAGTATTATATTTTACCAAAAGTCACGAATAAGGAGTTCGTGAAAAAGGTTACTAATCTTGATTTTCAAATAAGAAATCTCGAAGACCTGAAGCTTAATGAAGATGAAAAATTGGTTAGCGATTTGATCTTAATTCTTGCTAATATCAATTATAATGAACAGGCATTAGTAGAACTAAAGAAAGAATTGATTCATCTCATTGAATTAATTGATGAAGAACTTAAAAAATAACGAAAGCACAACACCGTGTATAATTAATTGCTTCTGTTGGCTAAGACGACGGTTCTTCCCTACTTTTTACTATATTGCTTAGCAAAGAATAACAGCGTACTTACACGCAACTAACCATACACATACACGTGGTATGAAATTGCCTTCGGTACATAGAATCGCGTTTTGAAAACGATTCCCTTCTACTAATTTCATACCATCATCCAGTGTTAATTACAACTACTCAAATTTTGTGCTATATTAAGTCGAGTCTACGATAAATCCACACGAAACTACACACATCAGCGCGTATGGTGAATGAGGGGCAATTATGGCTGCCCGTGAGACGCACCTCACTTCGCCATACACAGTAGACGATAAACGAATAAGCAAACCTAAACACTTTATTCACCGCTAAGCAATACCCATACCCATTGGCTTTTTCACGTACACGTTCCATACTTGCCTTAGTTTTTATTCCTTTCTAGTAAACCCATCACCCACTTTTTGTGCCGTCGGCTGACCATTCAAATCCTAAAAATTAATACCATATAACCTTCCTACTAAAGGGGTAATTTCGGTCTGTTGTGTCATAATATCAAATTTTAATCTAAACACCTATAATACAGCAATATACAAAATTTCACAATACAGGTTATAGCGTGGTTATAGCATGCTTATAAGGTGCTTAAAACAAGCTTATAGCATCACAGAACACACTCGTAAGGCATAATACTAATATCTAGAATAATATTACAGGTATATAATCTTATGATTTGCATAACTAATTGCTGGTGCTGTGTGTACTCGGTCATGATACCTAGTATTAAAACACATCTACTAAACGCCATAATTAAAACTTTCATTACCTTTAAGTACTCACTTAAACTCTAAATTATGAAACTAGGCGCATTTTCAATAAGTCTTGCGGTAAAGGATATAAAAGCCTCACAAACATTTTACGAAACTTTAGGATTTTCAGTATTTGCTGGAAGTATAGAACAGAACTATCTCATTATGAAAAATGGAGAATCCTTAGTGGGTTTGTTTCAAGGCATGTTTAAAAACAATATACTTACCTTTAATCCTGGTTGGGACCAACACGCCAATACACTCGAAAAATTTGATGATGTGCGTACCATTCAGAAACATCTAAAAAGTAAAAACATCACACTAGAACACGAAGCAGATGAAACCACTTCTGGACCTGCAAGCTTTGTGGTTTTAGATCCTGATGGCAATGCTATTTTAATCGACCAACATGTCTAATAATTTTTTATTATCTTTTAAGGATAACTAAAAAACGAAACACATGTCAAAGCCAGATTTTTCAAATTTAAAAGCCGTTTTCATTAACTGTACACTTAAGAAGTCACCAAGAGTGAGTCATACACAAGGCTTAATGGATCGCTCCATAGACATTATGAAAAAGGAAGGTGTTAGTGTAGATACCATTCGTTTTATAGACCATAATGTGGCATCAGGAGTATATCCTGACATGACGGAATACGGTTGGCAAACCGACGAATGGCCAACACTCTTTAAGCGTATTTTTGAAGCAGATATCTGCGTTATTGGCACACCAATTTGGTTGGGCGAAAAATCCTCGGAAGCCACCAAATTAATTGAACGTTTTTATGCCATGAGTGGCCAACAAAATGACAAAGGGCAATATCTATTTTACGGTAAAGTTGGAGGTGCTATTATAACAGGCAACGAAGATGGCGTAAAACATTGTGCCATGAGTATGCTTTATGCCTTGCAACATATTGGTTATTCTATTCCACCACAAGCAGATTGCGGTTGGATTGGCGAAGTTGGACCTGGTCCTAGTTATCTCGATAAAGAAGCAGATGCTAAAAACAACGATTTTACCAATAGAAATACCACCTTTATGACTTATAATTTAATGCATTTGGCTAAACTTTTAAAGGAGAATAATGGGTATCCTGCTTACGGTAATTCTCGTAAGGATTGGGATGATGGTACACGTTGGAATTTTGAAAATCCAGAATACAGATAAATGAAATCAATTAAAATAAAGCCTTAAAAAACGAAAGGCAGCATTTAAAAAACAAAATACCAAATAATAGCACTAACAAGCGTATAAAACAATAATAAACCTATTTGCATTCTATTGTGTTTTACTGAGCTTGTCATATTACTACGGATTTGTATTCAATTATATGACACAAAACATCACAAATTGTCACTTATTTATCATAAATACCAAATAAAATGGAAAAAGTATTACAAACCATGATTAATAATATGCCTGAGAAAACAGGCAAATCCTTAGAACAATGGAAATCTATTTTAAGTAAAAAAGCATTTGCTAAACATTCTGAAGGAGTCAATTTTCTAAAAAAAGAACATGGTGTCACCCATGGTTTTGCCAATACCATTGTTACCCTTTCTAAAGAAGAAAACCATACGTCTGAGGATTTGGTGAGCAACCAATATAAAGGCAAGGAGAGTTTATTTCCTATTTATGAAAAGATACTTGCTAGCGTTAAAACCTTTGGAACAGATGTGACCATCACACCTAAAAAAACCAGTGTTAGCATTATTAGAAAACGTCAATTTGTCTTAATAAAACCTGCTACAAAAACACGAATTGATTTAGGATTAAAGCTTCCTGAAAAACCAACTACAGACCGATTAGGCAATTCCGGACCTTTTGGCACCATGTGCACACATCGCGTTCAAATAACATCTATTGACGACATTGACGACGAATTAATTGAATGGATGAATGAAGCCTATACAAAAGCCGAATAGTACAACTGTAAAAAGCTTTAGCTATTTCAAATTGTTTTAAGACACTAAGACTTCTCCATACAAATCAAAATCTTCTGCTTCAGTTACCTTAATGGTTGCAAATTCTCCGGTTTTTAAATAAACCTTAGAGGCATCAATTAAAACTTCGTTATCTACATCTGGCGAATCAAATTCAGTCCTACCAACAAAATAGTTACCTTCTTTACGGTCAATAACCACTTTAAACTCTTGTCCTATTTTGGCTTGATTCAATTCCCAAGAAATCTGAGATTGAATTTCCATGATCTCATTGGCACGCTGAATTTTCACCTCTTCAGGTACGTCATCTTCTAAATTGTAAGCATGTGTATTTTCTTCGTGAGAATATGTAAAGCAACCTAAACGCTCAAAACGCATTTCAGAAACCCATTGTTTAAGTTCTTCAAAATGTGCTTCTGTTTCACCAGGATAACCAACAATTAATGTTGTTCTGATGGTCATTTCAGGAACTATAGCTCTAAATTCATGAATCAATTTAGTGGTCTTTTCTTTAGTTGTACCACGACGCATCGATTTTAATAAATCATCAGAAATATGTTGTAACGGAATATCTAGATAATTACAAATCTTAGGTTCACGCTTCATGATGTCTAACACATCCATCGGAAATCCTGTTGGAAATGCATAATGTAATCGTATCCACTCGATACCTTCAACCTTAACTAAGTGTTCTAGTAACTCAGCAAGATTTCGTTTTTTGTAAATATCTAAACCGTAATAGGTTAAATCTTGAGCAATAAGAATTAATTCTTTAACTCCTGTAGCAGCCAATTTCTCAGCTTCAGTAACTAAATTTTCAATTGGAGTACTTTTGTGTTTTCCGCGCATGATAGGAATTGCACAAAAACTACAAGGCCTATCACAACCTTCTGCTATTTTAAGATAAGCGTAATTTTTTGGTGTTGTTGTTAAACGCTCTCCAATTAACTCATGCTTATAATCGGCTCCTAAAGCTTTTAACAAGCCAGGTAATTCTGTAGTACCAAAATACTGATCTACATTTGGAATTTCTTTTTCTAAGTCTGGCTTATAACGCTCACTTAAGCAACCTGTTACAAAGACTTTATCAACTTCTCCATCTTCCTTTTTCTGCATGTATTCCAAAATGGTGTTCACACTTTCTTCCTTGGCATTATTAATAAAACCACAAGTGTTAATCACTACAACGTTGCCTTCTTGCTCATGGACAACGTCCTTTCCGCTAGCTTTTAGCTGTCCCATTAACACTTCGCTATCGTAAACATTTTTACTACAGCCTAGTGTTACTACGTTGATTCTGTTTTTCTTAAGAGTTTTTGTACGCATGTTTAAATAAATCAGTTTGCAAAGATACAATGTAAATTAAACCTTTAGTATATTTATAGGTCTTAAATAAAAACTTACGATGAAATCTTTTCAATTTACATCCATTTTTATAGTTATATTTCTATTTATTTCTTGTTCAAGTGATGATACTTCTTCAGAGAACCAAGGCTCTCCAACCGATGAGATCTATTTCCCTCCTTTAAATTCCGATACCTGGGAAACTAAATCAATTTCAGAATTAAATTGGAATGAAGATCAGCTTCAACCATTATTAGACTTCCTAGAGGAAAAAAACTCTAAAAGTTTTATGATTCTTCATAACGGCAAAATAGTTGAAGAACATTATTTTAATAACCATACCAGTTCTACTCCATGGTATTGGGCAAGTGCAGGAAAGACATTGACTACTGCAGTTACTGGAATTGCCCAAGATGAAGGTTTATTAGATATCAATAATAAAGTTTCAGATTATCTTGGTACTGGTTGGACAAGCGCTCCATTAGAAAAAGAAAACCTAATTACTTGTAAAAATTTATTATCCATGACCTCTGGTTTAGACGACACTTTAGGTGATGATGTTTCTCCTGGAAATTTACAGTATATGGCAGATGCTGGTACGCGTTGGGCTTACCATAATGTGTATGTAAAATTACAAGATGTTGTAGCTGAGTCTAGCAATACAACTTGGGACAACTACTTTAATACACATCTTAGAGACAAAATAGGAATGACTGGAAATTGGATAGACTTAAGTGGCTTAAGTGTTTACCTAAGCGATACCAGAAGCATGGCTAGATTTGGCTTATTAACTTATGCCAATGGCAAATGGGAAGATGAACAAATTGTAAACGACAATTATTTATCTGCTGCCACCAACACTTCTCAGGAAGTTAATTTGGCTTATGGTTATTTGTGGTGGTTAAATGGTAAATCTTCGTATCATTTACCTCAAACTCAAGTTGAATTCTCTGGAACACTTATTCCTGATGCGCCAGATGACATGTATGCTGCGCTGGGTAAAAATGATCAGAAAATCTATGTGGTTCCTAGTAAAAAATTAGTCATCATACGAATGGGCCAATCTGCTGACGATAATAATTTTGCGCTTTCTAATTTTGATAATGAGCTTTGGATAAAAATTAATGCTTTGATTAATTAGCCATAAGGATTAAAACGCATAATGCATTGGTAAATATACCACTGAAAAATGCAAAACAAAAATACAATTCCAAACAGAGCATAAACACGTTTAACATTACACTGTTTAGTCCATAAAATTCGCATACTAAAGAAACTTAGGACACCAAAAAATGCGACTATAAAATACAACGGAAAGGATGCATAAGCATTTAACTGCTTTGGAAGTAAAGGGCTTTGTGGTGTTGCATAGACCAATATTAACGACGCGACATATTTAAAAAACATAAAAGCCGAATACAATACCGTAAGTATTGTAATCGGCTTTAAAATCTTATAATCCTTTAAATGTAGTAGTCTACACATTATAAAACACCTAATGGTGCTATACCTGAACTTAGAAGATGTTATTTAAAGAATGAATCTACAAACTCGTATTTATTAAAGACTTGTAAATCTTCAATACCTTCTCCTACTCCAATATATTTCACCGGAATTTGAAACTGGTCGCTAATACCAATCACAACTCCTCCTTTGGCAGTTCCGTCTAACTTGGTTACGGCTAAAGAAGTAACTTCGGTTGCTGCTGTAAATTGTTTAGCTTGTTCAAAAGCATTCTGACCTGTTGAGCCGTCTAAAACTAAAAGTACATCGTGAGGCGCATCGCCAACTACTTTTTGCATGACACGTTTTACTTTTGTCAGCTCATTCATTAAATTGATCTTATTGTGTAAACGTCCAGCTGTATCAATAATAATGACATCTGCATCTTGATTGACACCAGATTGAATAGCATCAAATGCTACAGAAGCAGGATCAGATCCCATTTCTTGTCGTATCATTGGTACATCTACTCTATCTGCCCAAACCTGTAATTGATCTATTGCTGCTGCTCTAAAGGTATCTGCAGCTCCAAGTACTACTTTTAAGCCTTTCTTTTTAAACTGATAGGCCAATTTACCAATGGTTGTTGTTTTTCCAACACCATTTACTCCAACGACCATAAGTACATAAGGCGTTTTAGAACCATTAGCTTGTTTTGGTAATTCAGGAATTGTGTATTCTGTTTCTTCTCCAGACTTAGTTTCTGAGAGTAACGCAGCTATTTCTTCCCTTAGAATTTTGTTCAATTCTGAAGTGCCTAAATATTTATCTTTGGCAACACGTTCTTCAATACGCGTAATCACTTTTAATGTCGTGTTAACACCAACATCACTAGTGACTAAGATTTCTTCAAGATTATCTAAAACGTCATCATCGACTTTAGATTTTCCGGCAACGGCTTTATTTAATTTATTGAAAAAAGAAGATTTAGATTTCTCTAAGCCTTTATCTAAGGTTTCTTTCTTTTCGGAAGAGAATATTTTTTTAAAAAAACTCATTTTGTTGTTAGGTTATTAATCAGCACCTCGACAAGCTCAGTGTGACAGTATTATTCGCAATTATTACATTGCAACAACCTTGCCTTTAATATTTTACTGTTAAGATGTCAGATGTTTTCAAATATAAACATAAAAAAACTGCTTTCAAATGAAAGCAGTTTAGTTAATCTATATATAGATAAAGATTATTTTTTGTTTAAAAAGTCATTGACAAATTCTGGTGCCATTACTGATTCTACGAACATGTATGCTCCAGTTTTTGGTGATTTCACCATTTTTATAGCTTTTGTCAAACGTTTTGATCCTGTCTGTAAAGACGCTACTGATTTCTTTGCCATGGTTTCTTATTTTATCTCTTTATGAACTGTCATACGCTTAAGGATAGGATTAAATTTTTTAATCTCCATACGGTCTGGCGTATTCTTCTTATTCTTCGTTGTAATATATCTTGATGTTCCTGGTTTTCCAGAAGTTTTGTGCTCTGTGCACTCTAAGATAACTTGTATTCTATTTCCTCTTTTTGCCATTGTAAATTGACTTAAGCGCTAACGCTATTATTTGTAAAATCCTTTTGCTTTAGCTTCTTTTAACATTGCTTCGATACCAATTTTATTGATAGTCTTTAATGCTGATGTAGAAACTTTTAATGTTACCCACTTATCTTCTGAAGGAATATAAAAACGTTTTTTGATTAAATTGGCATCAAATGTACGTCTTGTTTTATTCATAGCGTGAGAAACATTGTTTCCAACCATCGCTTTTTTCCCAGTAAGTTCACAAACTCTTGACATTGTTTTCTTTCTTTAGGTGTATTATTATTTTTCTGCTAACTCTTAAAATTTTATTTTTCTCAAAGAAATTCCTTGAAAATACTAACCCTAAGAATTTAATATCTGAACATAGATATTTTAAACAGGGTGCAAATTTAATAAAACTTTACGTTTCAGCAAATATAAAACTCTACTTTTTCAAAAAATATTTCTGAAGCATTTCAAAAGCTTTATTTGTAGCTCTACCAATCACTTTTTCACGATGATCTCCAAAGTTAAAAACTTCAGAATACACCTGGTCTTTAGAGGCAATTGCAATCCATACCGTTCCAACCTCTGCTTCTGAATCTCCTTTTGTTGGTCCTGCGTTTCCTGTTGTACTTATAGCATAATCGCTCTCAAATAATGTTCTTACATTCTTTGCCATAGCTTCTGCTACCTGTTTACTCACTACAGAATGTTTTTTTATAGCCTCTTCTGAAACGTTTAAAATCTTTACTTTAGATGCTGTAGCGTATGTTACTACACTGCCTTTAAAATAAGCAGAAGATCCTGCATTTGCTGTAAATGCTTCGGCAATGCGTCCACCTGTACAACTTTCTGCAACAGCTAACGTTTTTCCTTGCTCAGTTAAACGTTTTCCAATAACAGCTTCAATAGATTCATCTTCCTCATAACCTACAAAAACATCTTCAATCTGTGTTAATAATAAATCTACCTGATGCAGTATTTCTTTTTCAACTACAGATTTATCAGTAGCTTTTCCTGACAAACGCAAACGTACTCGTCCTAAACTTGGCAAATAGGCTAACTTTATAAAGTTAGGTAAATTATTTTCCCATGTTTCAATACGTTCTGCCAATGCACTTTCTCCTAAACCATAAGTTAAGATGGTTTTGTGCATTATATAAGGAAACTTAAATTGTGCTCTTAATTTTGGAATAACTTGCTCTGTAATTAAGGCCTTCATTTCGTAAGGCACGCCAGGAAGCGATACAAATACTTTTCCGTTTTTTTCTAACCACATCCCTGGTGCTGTACCATTATGGTTCATTAATACTTTACATTTAGAAGGCACTAAAGCTTGTTGCTTATTAACTTCTAATAATGGTGCAGAATTATATTTTGCAAAAATCTGCTCTACATTAGTTAAAACAGCTTTGTCTTCTACTAAGGTATCCTCAAAGTATTCGCAAATAGTATGCTTGGTAATATCGTCTTTGGTTGGTCCTAAGCCACCAGTTATAATAATGATATCTGCATTTTCTTCAGCTTCTTTTAGCGCTTTAAGGATATGAGATTTTTCATCTTGTACTGATGTAATCTGATAAATAGAAATTCCGAATTTATTAAACTCTTTGCCTAAGAACGCCGAATTTGTATCTACAATTTGGCCAATGAGAATCTCATCTCCAATAGTAATAATCTCTGCTTGCATCTATATGTTATAGTCCAAAATCGACTTTAATTTCATTTACAGCATTATCTACTGCAGTTAAGACTGTTGTAAGTTGCTCTTCTATATTTTTATCTGATTGCTCAAACTTACCCCAATCCTGTACTTCTATCAATGTATCTAATACACCAAGTTCAAATAGATCTATGGTTGGCTTCATTTTATGAGCAGCTTGATAAACTTCCTTATAATCTTTTTCTGGTACTGCTGTTCTTAAACGTTCAGCGTCTTCTGGCACCTCTTCTAAAAAAGCGGCTGCTAAAGCTGCAACGAAATCTTCGTCATTATCAGCCATTTCTCGTACGCGATGTAATTTATAATATTCTGACATTTATTTTATTTTTATTGAAAACATTTCCTCGTTTTCAAGATATCCTTTTAATTGGTCTTCTGCAAAAACTTTACCAACTCCTGCTGGTGTGCCCGTAAATATAATGTCTCCTATTTTTAAAGTGAAATATTTTGAGACATATTCTATAAGTTCATCAATTTTCCAAAGCATAAGCGCTGTATTCCCTGTCTGAACGGTGTCGTCATTTTGCTTTAAACTAAAATTGATATTGTCTATATTTTCAAATTTAGTTTTTGGCAACCACTTCCCTATTACAGCAGCTCCATCAAAGGCTTTCGCCTTTTCCCAAGGTAAGCCTTTGGCTTTTAATTGTGCCTGAAGGTCTCGTGCTGTAAAATCTATACCAAGCCCTATTTGGTCATAATATTTATGTGCAAATTTCTTATCTATATATTTCCCTACTTTGTTGATTTTCACTAAAACTTCTACTTCATAGTGAACATCATCTGAAAAATCCGGAATAAAAAAAGGCTGCTTCTTTAATAATATTGCCGTATCTGGTTTTAAAAACACGACTGGATCTGTAGGTTTTTCGTTTTCGAGTTCTTTAATGTGGTCCGTGTAATTACGACCTATACAGATTAGTTTCATTCTTCTTAACGCTTTGGTATTAACTTAACTTATTATTAAATTGACGCAGTTTAATTGCCGTTAAAACCTTCTTGGTATACAAAGGAAAATCTGCATTTAGTAACCAACCAAAATAGCCTGGTTCTTGTTCCATGACATCAACCACACGTTTGCCTTTATGCTTTCCAAATGAGAAACACTCTTCTCCTTCTTTATTAAAGATTAAAAAACCTGCAAAATCTGCAAACTTTTTACGTGAGCTAAATTCTGCTAAAAACTTGGTATCGTTTTCTAAATCTTCGTAACGCTCTAATTGTGCTTTTAAAACTTCGTATGTGGCTTTAGTATCTGCTTCTGCGCTGTGAGCATCACTTAAATCTTTATCACAGTAAAACTTATAAGCAGCCACTAAAGTGCGCTGTTCCATTTTATGAAATATGGTTTGCACATCTACAGATCGTGTATTTTTCATATCAAAATCTACACCTGCTCTTAACATTTCTTCTGCCAATAAAGGGATATCGAATCGGTTAGAGTTAAAACCACCTAAATCTGAATCCTTAATTAAGTTATAAATTTCTTTGGATAATTCTTTAAAAGTGGGTTTATCTGCAACATCTGCATCCGAAATACCGTGAATTGCTGTCACTTCAGCTGGAATTGGCATTTCAGGATTCACTAACCATGTCTTTGCTTCTTCCTTACCATCTGGATGGACTTTAAGGATTGAAATTTCTACGATACGGTCTTTTGAAATATTAATTCCTGTAGTTTCTAAATCAAAAAAGCAGATGGGTTTTGTAAGATTGAGTTGCATTACTTATTTATTTTTCACAAAGGTAGTTAGATTCTTTAATAAAGACATGTTTGGTTAAAAAAACCTATGGCATATAAAACTATGTTCTAGTAAATTACTTTTATAGTTTATTAGAAAACCTAATCATTAGAACAAACCTAAAAATTCCTCAATTAATGTTATAAAAACCCATAGTAAAAAGAATAAATTTCAGTATTTTGTCCTAATAATCATATCCTTTACCGAGTAACAATGCGATTTTTACTACCCTTTATCCTATTACTTTCCCTCGCTTGTAGTGTTCATGCGCAGCATACAAATGACACCAATGATAGTGTTATAGACACTTCTGAGTCTGAAATCACAATTCATATTGATTCCATTAAAAATGTAATGATAGCAGATTACTATGAAGAAAACTACAGTTCTGTAATTCTTAATGCTAGCGAAATTTTAAAACTTGTTGACCAAAATGAGCTTCCTCTCGAAGTTTTTAACATCCGTAGTTACCTAGCCAATTCCTACCTCCATTTAAACGATTCTGTAAAAGCTATTGAATACGCTCAAAAAAACAACAAATTATCAGAACAACTTAAAGACACCACGGCGATTATAGGCGCTAAGATAGACCTAGGTAATATCTATTTAGCGTTTGGATCCTCTGTTGAATCTATACATTCTTTTGAGCAAGCCTTACCTCTGGCAAAAAAGCAAAATAACAAAATGGCGCTTTTTATATTAAACTATAATATTGCAGATATCCATTTTAACCAACTTAACGATCCTACAGGCGCTAAGCCTTATATAGATGCTGCTGAAGAAAATGTAGGCAAAGATTTTAAATTAGGACAAACCGGCATTAGTTTACTTAAGTCGCATTATGCATTTTACAATAAAGACTACGATGTAGCCGCAGATTTATACCAGCAAACCATACGCATGGCTAAAGAAACAAACTATATCGATGTCTTAAAGCAAGGCTATGAAGGCTATATTAATTGCCTTGTAAAAAAAGAAGATTATAAAAAGGCTTACGAGGTTGGCAAAATACAGGACAGTCTTTCGCTTGCAAGACGTGAAGAGGAAATTGAGAAATCGGCAAAAATTTTAACGGCAGGTTTAAAAAGTGCACAAATCCAAGAAGAGCTTGAGAATGAAGAATTAAGAAGTAAATTGGCGATTGAAAAATCCGAAGCACAAAAAAATCTACTAATAGGCAGTGTCTTAGTTTCATTGTTACTTTTAGGACTTTTATTCTACCTTCTAAAGGTGATAAAAAACAGAAGAAGACTAAATAACGAACTCAAGATTAAGAATCAAGAATACCTAGAAGCGAAATTAGAATCTGAAAAATTAGCAGAAGTAAAAACGCGTTTCTTATCTACAATGAGTCATGAGTTACGCACACCATTATATGGAATTATTGGATTAAGTACTGTACTTAACAACGATAAAAGTCTAAAATCTCATAAAACAGAATTACAATCTTTAAAATTTTCTGCAGACTACTTACTCAATTTAGTAAATGACGTACTGACTTTAAATAAAATGGATTCTAATGAAAAAAATGAATTAGAAGCTAAGGCCTTTCTTCTTAAAGACCTATTAAATAATATAAAAGAGTCTCTAGAATACATCACAGGCCAAACCAACAATAACCTTACAATAGCCTTAGATAGTAAAATCCCTAAATGGATAAAAGGCGATCAGACAAAAATGTCACAGATCCTAATTAATTTACTTGGTAATGCTTTAAAATTCACTAATAATGGAGAAGTACAACTTGTTGTTACTTTAATAGAAAAGGTCGAAAACAATTTAAAGCTAAAATTTGAAGTTATAGATAATGGCCAAGGCATCTCTGAAGCAGACCAGAAAAAAATCTTTGAAGAATTTGGACAACTAAAACATCAAGGCCATTTTCAAGGTTCAGGGTTAGGACTTACCATTGTGCGTAAATTACTTTTTGATATGGGCTCTAAAATAGAACTCAAAAGCGTTGTTGGTGAAGGTTCAAATTTCTATTTCGAAATCACCGTAGGTCAAGCCCAAAAAGAACACGCCAATGAAAATATCGAAGACAAGATATCGATAGACAAGCTTAAAAACAAAAGAGTTTTAGTTGTAGATGATAATACTATTAATCTTTTAGTTACCAAGAAAACACTAGAGAGTCACAACATTTTAGTCGATGTTGCCACTAACGGACAGGAAGGTATTGATAAAATCATGCAAACCCAATACGACTTAGTTCTTATGGATGTTCATATGCCTGTGATGGATGGTATTGAAGCTACAAAAAGAATACGCGAACTTCAATTACCCTTAACCATTATTGCGTTAACTGCCGTAACACAAAACGAACAAGATAATCGTTTTAAAGAAGCTCAGTTTGATGACTCTATTGTAAAACCATATAAGATTAATGAATTTTTAAAAACACTCTCCTACAACCTCAACAAAAGAACTTAACAATACAACATATCAGGCAGGTTATCACATAATAAGACAGTATAGAAACAATCTAACACTTTTTTTTAATAGCAATACAATTGTTATAGACATCTTACTCACAAGACAATAAAAAAGCACAGTCTAAAACTGTGCTTTTTATTTTTATACATTATAAAATAATAGAAATTTCTACGATTCTATCTTTTGAAATATTAATTCCTATAGTTTCTAAATCGAAACAGCAGATGGGTTCGTCTTAAAAAAATCCAGAAAACAGAGGCTTCCCAATACGCTAATATCCAACTAGCAAACAAAGGCCTTTACTCTAACTACAGACTACAATTACCATCAACAATATCTTGTACAGTAGGATTAAACGCGTTATTTTCAATGAATACACCATATATTAAAAATGGTCCAGAACTTTCTTCTTGATAAGTACCATTAGTAAATAAGTTCTGTAGAGCACAAAAATCTGCCAAGTTTTGATTTGGAGCAACATCTATAACGTCAAATGCTAAATCTCTACCAATATTAACTCCTGTAACATCAATTAAATTATCTAAGCCACTTAAACTAGTTAAGGCATCATTAGCACCAATAAAAAACAAGTTTACAGACGATAAATTATTTAAACCAGATAAATCTGTAAGAGCATCGTTATAACTAATTCGTAATCTATCTAACGTTGTAATTTGATTTAACCCTTGTAATGAAGCCAATAATGGATGTCCATAAACTTCTATTCTGTTGGCAACTGTTAAATTACCTAACTCTGAAATTGAAGTTAAGACCGCATTATTTCGGATTGACACATCATAAGCAGACGTAAGCGACTCTAAACCAGCTAATGATATTAAAGAGTTGTTATTATCAACAACCACATTATTAGCATTTGTAATTCCACCTAAACCACTAAGTGAATTAAGAAGTTCATTAGAAGAAATACTTACATTTCCAACCTCAACCAAGTTCTCTAACGCTGAAATTGAAGTTAATGATGGATTAACATTTATACGAAGCTCTGCCACTGACGTTATCCCATTAAGACCATCGAGACTTTGTAAATTAGGATTATTTTCTATAGCCAAAACGCTTTCAATGTTTTCTATACTTGACAATGGTGTTAAATCAGTGATATCTGATGCGCCATTATAACCAACTATTTGCAAACTACCATCAATACTAGTATAACCAAATATTCCGAAATTATTTACCTCATTTTGATTTGACAAAATAACATTTCCATCGTATGTACCACCTGTATCACCACAAGTGTTTAACGTTCCTAAATTTATATTTTGATTATCTATCATTACGTCTTCTACAGTTACCCATTGATTGGTATCATAATCAAATACAACAACAGAAATCATCTGTGTTGCTGCGCAAGTCACAACACCTATATCAATTGTTCCATCTGTAATACTAAATACATTTTGTTCATCTATGTAAACATATCCATTAGTTAAAGGATTACCATCACAATTAGTTACCACACCAGTAAGCGATGCTGCTGTATATTCTTCTGTAAAAGAAACGTTTAAACTAGCATCTGTAGCATAACCTCCAACAGTCTCTGAATGTATTAATTGACTATTACACGATCCTGAAACTCCATAAATTGACATTATAAGCTCTTCATTTTCAGGTATTAACCCACATTCAAGATCACTAGAATTTATATTTCCTGAATAAACAGTTTGATTATTAATTGCACGTTCAATTGACACATAATACAATGTACTAGACGCATTACTATCTGGTTCAATAGAAAAACATAATTCCACAAAATCTAATGGAAGATCACAATTCCACCAAGTAAAATGAGATACAGAACCGACATATTTATTACCTGTTTTAACAGCTTGCCCTTCTTCCTTCCAATAGCCTTGTACTTCATCAAAATACCACAACGGAATAGTTTCTGGCGCAATACTGGTTTGATCAGGAGCTACTGGTAAATATATGGTTGATGGACTGTCTTCATCTATATTTAAAGCGTCACCTGAAGGTGAAAATAAGTTAACCGAAATCATTCCATAGGTTTCTAAAATCCTAGCATCATTTGCTTCAGTTTGTGCAAATAAACGACCAGGCATTTCTGAAAATGTACTCCTTAAAGTTGGATCTAGATAATTTACAACAACATCTACATCACCTTCATACGGATCTCCTTGGGCTGTTATAAAATCGCCACTAAAATCTACCTGAGCACCATTAGGCAAGGATACTTGTGAAGCCACTCCACTGCTTACTCTTGCTGTCACTTCTTTTTCTAATAAAACTATATCTACCTTATTAACTCCATTAACTTTTGGGATTACAACTCTTGACCCATTTATATACCCTTCTTTTTGAGCCTTTATATAAGCAAAATTCTCATAGACATCTGCATCATTTATAATAAACACACCGTTCACATCTGTGAAAGCTGCAGAATTACCAATCATAATCTGAACATCTGATATTTCATTACCACTTTCATCTTTAACAATACCTATAAAATTTCCTGTTGTGGATTCACCAAAATTTTCAGTTTTAAAAATGGCATCATTTAATTCTGGATCGTCATTTTGACCATTATTATTTGTATCTACGACTTCAGTTTCACAGCTGATTAAACAAAAAATAACACATAAAATTGCAAATGGTTGAAGTAATTTTTTCATGATTATATATAAATTAATTATTCCTTTTCTTTAATACTAACAACTTGAAATGATGACCTAAAGCCATGATTTCCATAACAATACAACAACTGTAAGTAAATATACACAAAAAAAAGCACAGTACCAAACTGTGCTTTTTTTTCAAATTTCATTCTATAGTTGCTATTTCACAAAAAATAAAATTAATACAACTATATAGTAAAGAATAACGGAAGAAACAGCTATAAGAAGTATACCTCCAACCCAATATAATATAACTTCCACTACCTCAAAAAACGTAGATTTCGTTTTATTATCAATTGGTTTTTTAGAATTCATTATATCTCTCTATCACTATCCCAACCTTCCAAATAATCTTTTACGGCTTTTACAAATTGTCCACCTAGCGCTCCATTAACAACTCTGTGATCGTAAGAGTGCGACAAGTACATTTTATAACGAATACCAATATAATCTCCTTCTGGTCCTTCAATTACGGCTGGTGCCTTTCTAATAGCACCTAAGGCTAAAATACCTACTTGAGGTTGATTGATAATAGGTGTTCCCATAATACTCCCAAAAGTACCAACATTGGTTACGGTGTAAGTTCCGCCCTGTATATCATCTGGATCTAATTTTCCTAAACGCGCTCTGTTAGCTAGATCATTTACACGTTTTACCATACCAAATAAATTTAACTGATCTGCATTTTTAATTACAGGTACAATTAAATTACCATCAGGTAAAGCCGCTGCCATACCAACGTTAATAGCTTTCTTTTTAATGATTTTATCTCCTTGTACAGAAATATTCATCATAGGGAAATCTTTTAGAGCTTTAGTTATAGCTTCCATAAAGATTGGAGTAAAGGTCAGATTTTCACCTTCACGTTTCATAAAACCGTCTTTAACCTTTTTTCTCCAGTTCCATATATTAGTGACATCAGCTTCTATAAACGATTGCACGTGTGCAGACGTCTGTACTGAATCTATCATATATTTTGAAATGAGTTTCCCCATTCTACTCATTTCAATAATCTCATCTCCTCCTGATACTGCAATTGGCTTTTCTTTAGGTTTTTCAACCTGTTTCTCTGCCTTAGGTTGCTCTGGTGCTTTAGTTGGTGCTGCAGGTGTTTCTACTTTTGGTGCAGCAACTGGTTCTGCCTTAGGAGCTTCAACTGTTTGTGCAGCAGGCGCAGGACTTGGTGCAGAACTACGAGATTCTAAATACGCTTTAATATCGTTTTTAGTCACACGATTATCTTTTCCTGTTCCTGGAATGGTATCTAATTCGGCTTGAGAAATACCTTCTTGTTTTGCTATATTTTTAACTAATGGAGAATAAAAACGATCTTCTGTAGAAACTACCGGCTCTACAGATGTTTTTGCTGCCACCACTGTTTGTGCAACTTCTGCTACTTTTGGTGCTACTGCTTCAACCACTGGTTCTGGTGCTGCAGCAGGAGCTTTTACTTCTACTGTTCCGCCACCTTCAGTTTCAATAACTGCAATGGTTTGACCTACCTGTACAACATCATCAACTTCAAATAGTTTTTCAACTAAAACTCCGTCTACTTCACTTGGAACTTCACTATCTACTTTATCTGTAGCAATCTCTAAAACAGCTTCGTCTGCTTCAATAGTGTCTCCAACATCTTTAAGCCATGAGGTTATAGTTGCTTCTGCAACACTCTCTCCCATTTTTGGTAACTTAAGTTCAAACTTTGCCATATCTTTAATTTGTGGGTCTTTATTTTGTAATCGACTGCAAAATTAATAAAAAAACATGTGATTTACTGACTTTTATTCAATTATTACAACCTAAAAATGTAGCACTTCACCTCTATTTGTAGCACTATCACTTCCGAGTATAAATTTACTGTTTTTTGGTAGAAATCTAAAAACAATATTCTCTTGCGTCGATTTTTGTTTCATGTCATTAATTACATCACTAGCTTTCAATACATTAAAATCATACACAAGCATACTGTCTTTTTCAATTTTGTCTTGTATTGAATCTGTAATCTCGATTGGTTGGGGTAATTGTTCTTCTAAAGATTGACTAATAGCCTTAGTATAAATAAAACTTCTTTCAGATTTTGTTTCTACTATTTCTGGAGCTTTACTCATTACATAAGCCAGTTTAATGCCTAACCAAACGATAGCATTAAATACCGCATTCTGTTTAAAATGCTTTTTGTAAAAAATTTGCATTGCACCATAAAAGCGTTTAGCATATTTACGATCTCTTAAGGTACTTTCTCCTTTAAAATGGACGACTGTTGTATCACCAAAATAAAAATTATCATAACCTGCTTTTATAACTTTATAAGATAAGTCTATATCTTCCCCGTACATAAAGTAAGCTTCATCAAAACCATGAACATATTCGTAAACATCTTTTTTAAGCCACATGAATGCACCTACTAAAATATCAACTTTACCTGTATTTTCAACCTCTACCTCATTTGCATAATAACTATTAGTATTACCTAACACTTTTTGTAAAGACACTTTTGGAGTGGGCACATTACGCTTACTTTCTGGAAGAAACTTACCCTTTCCATCAATTAATTGACAGCCTACGATACCAAGATTATCTTTGGAATCTGCAAATTGAATAAGTTTTGTAAATGTATCTTCTGCAACTACGGTGTCTGGATTAAGAATACATAAATACTCACCTTTTGCATGAGTTACACCAATGTTATTTCCTTTTGAAAACCCTGAATTATCTTTGTTTTCAATTAAATTCACAGTTGGAAAAAGCCGCTTAATCATATCACAACTATCATCAGGCGAATTATTATCTACAACTATAATCTCTGCATCGATATCTGCAATTGCAGCTACGACACTCTTTAGACATAATTCTAAAAAGTAGCGGACATTGTAGTTTAATATGATAACAGATAACTTCACTATTTTGCTATGATTTTAAAGAAGCTTCAAAAGGTACACGGTCTATAATGCTTCGACCTAATGTAATTTCGTCTGTATATTCTAATTCGTTACCTGCTGCAACACCTCTAGCAATGGTTGATGTTGCGACATTATAACCTTGTATTTGCTTAAAGATATAAAAGTTAGTCGTATCTCCTTCCATCGTTGGACTCATAGCAAAAACCAATTCTTTTACTTTACCTGATTTTACTTTTTCTACCAAGGTCGAAATATTTAAATCTTGAGGTCCAATACCATCCATTGGAGATATTTTCCCTCCTAAAACATGATATAAGCCTTTAAAAGAACTCGTATTTTCTACAGCCATAACATCTCTAACATCTTCTACTACACAAATAAATTCACTATTTCTATTTGGGTTTTCACAGATTTCACACAAAACCTTGTCACTAATATTATGGCAAGATTTACAGAAATTGATTTCCCTGCGCACCTTAGACAAAGCATCTGCCAACTGAAAGGTTTGATTTTCTGGCTGTCGTAATAAATGTAAAACTAAACGCAGTGCTGTACGCTTACCAATTCCTGGTAATTGCGACATTTCATTAACAGCGTTTTCTAAGAGTTTTGATGAAAATTCCATGAGTGCGAAGGTACTGATTTTTAGACATAAAAAAATCCAATTATAATGCATATATAATTGGACTTTTTAGTTTGTTATTGGTTTTATTTTATAATTAACTTTTTGATGAGTTCTCCATTTGAACTGTTCAGTTTTACAAAATAAACTCCAGTTTCGTAGGCTAAGGTATCTATTTTATATGCATTAGATAAGTTAACATTTTTAGCATAAAACATCAGTTTACCCATCGCATTATAAATTCTAACTACAACTGCTTCGTTTGTATTCCATTTTAAATTGACTTCGTTAGTGGTTGGATTTGGATATAACGACAAATTATTTAGTTCAAAATCATTAACACTTAACGATTCATCATAAAGACTCGATCTCCATAAACCTCTACCATAAGTTGCAGCATATAATTTATTGTCTGCCGCATTAATTTCAAGTTCATTAATTCTAACATTTGGCAAACCATTGTTAAAAGGAGTCCAAGTATTTCCTAAATCATTATCGGTATAATAAATTCCATAATTCATACCAACATACAAGCCATCTTTACCATTGTCTTGCCAAGCTAAAGCTTGTGAAGAGAAACTTGGTAAATCCCAACGAATAGATGAAAAAGAGGCGCCATTATCTGTACTAACATATACTTTTTGATTGTTGGTTGTAGCTATCGCAATTTTATTTGGATCTGTAGGATGAACAGCGATATCATTTATACGTCCACCACCAATACTAAGCGATGATTGCGTCCAATTAACTCCTCCGTTAACAGTATACCAAAATGCTCCATTAATAGCTAAATACATTTTATTGTTATCTGTTGGTGCTACTTTAAAGTGGTCTATATCTGCCGAAAAATTTTGGGATATAGAAGTCCATACATTACCTCCATCTATTGATTTATAAACTTCATCAAAAGCACAGTAAATCACATCTTGTGTAATAGGATCTTGCTCAAAAGGCACTACCCAATTCCAATCACTATCACCACCTTTATCATCTGGTTGTGTAAGGTATGAGATACTTAAGCCAGCATCAAAGCTCTTAATAAAACCACCAAACTGTGATGTCCCGTAAATTAACTGTGAATTGTTTTTATCTACAAACCCTTCCATGCCATCTGCACCAAACCAATCTGTCCAATTTCCGTCTGCCCCCAATAATGACGAACCGTTATCTTGAGAACCACCTGTTACAATTACCGGATTAGTTTGACTCACTCCAATCTTATAAAACTGTCTTATCCCCATTCCTGCTGTTAGGTCTGTATAATAATTACTGTTAACTACTGTTGGATTTTCTGCTCTATAAATACCACCATCTGTTCCTACTAAAAGCTTTGTGTTTTCGCCTGTACCCACAAACTCCATAATATCAACATCGGCATGACAATATCCAACATCCTCTAAGTTAGCATCATAAGGAGTCCATTGCGACGTCACATTAAAAGTAACACCTCCGTTTGTTGATCTCCAAGTATTTATACCAGCAATATGTACATCGTTAATATTATTGGGATTTACAGCAATGTCCATATCTCTTGGCGCTTGTCCTAAATCGTCATCTGCTAAAGATGAATAGCCAAAATAATTTTTATTCGTATGGTTTAATTTTGAAAACGTTATACCTCCGTTTGTTGATTTATACAAACCGTTATACAAACCACTTTGAGCCTCAACAACATATATTACAATAGGATTATCTGGAGAAACTCCTATCATTTTAGGGCCATTTGAAAACTGATTGGATCCTACTCCCGGTACTTCAGAAAAAGTTAATCCATTATCTGTAGATTTATAGAAGGCATTTCCAGAGGCGTAAATAACGCTTGGATCTCCAGGTTTAAATTCAAAATCGTAACCATTTGTTGCACTAAAATGAATAATACTCCAAGACAAACCACCATCTGTTGATTTATACAAGCCTCCGCCTTCAGCACTACAATACATTTTTGAAGTATCTGTTGGATGGATTAAAATCTTATTTACATTTCCACCTCCAGGTAAACTACTTAATAACGACCATGTCGCTCCATTGTCTAAAGATTTGAATATAGCTCCACTGTAAGATCCCCAAAAGTAAGTTGAACTATTTAGCGGATCAATAGCAAGTGCATACACATCCATATTGGCTAAATTATCTGTAAGAACTGTCCAAGTTACACCTCCATCTAAAGTTTTCCATACTCCACCAGTCTGACTTCCAGAGATGATATGGTTTAGGTTTCCGTTTTCTACCGCAATAGACGTTATTCTACCTACACCAGGATTATAACCTGAAGTGGCATTCCAATAGGTTGGTCCCATTTCTTCCCAAGTCCCCACTACAGTTCTTGCCGCTAAGCCTTCATTATTCATTCTTGCATTGAAGTCTTGTAATTCATTATAATAAAACTCAGGCGATTTTAATTTTCCTGTTTCATCCATAGCACGCTCAGCAAAGTACTGCCAACGTCTAAAAGGTTTATAACCTCGGCCACGCTCTCTTCCTACAGTATCAAAGTGACGCTCTGCCACTTCTACTATAGCCTCTACTGTATTTGTTCCTTCGGCAACAAGCTGTTTGTAATCTTGAGCAAAAAGCCCCAATCCAAACATAATAAACACAAATAAGCAGATAATATTTTTCATAAATAATTTATTTTTAAAGCCGTTTTTTTTCCAAATGTACTACTTTTCGAAAATATTACTAAAATATTACACTTCATGTCACCAACATCAATATTATTATTAATTGCAGGTTACTTCGGATTGCTAATTTTAATCTCTTATTTCACCGGAAAAGAAGATTCTAACGCTGCCTTTTTTAAAGCCAACAAATCTGCCCCATGGTATTTGGTAGCCTTCGGAATGATTGGTGCGTCTTTATCTGGTGTTACTTTTATTTCGGTACCGGGTGCTATAGAAGCAAAACAGTTTGGATATTTACAAGTGGTCTTAGGGTATTTTTTTGGATACCTTATTATTGCTTATGTTTTATTACCTCTTTATTATAAATTAAATCTAACCTCTATATACACCTATTTAAAAGATCGTTTTGGAATGGTTAGTTACAAAACAGGATCTGTAGCATTTCTTATTTCTAGAACTGTTGGTGCCTCTTTTAGACTATTCTTAGTTGCTAAAGTTTTACAGCTTTTAGTCTTTGATCTTTTTGACATTCCATTTGCTATTACAGTAATGATTACCATAGCATTGATTTGGCTTTACACCTTTAAAGGTGGTATAAAAACCATCATTTTCACAGATACACTTCAAACGTTATTTATGTTGATTTCTGTTGTTGTAACAATAGTATTCTTAGCTTCGGCTTTAGATTTAAATAGTATTGGAGAGCTTATTACTTATACTAAAGAAAGTAACCTTAGTAAAGTTTTCTTTTTTGACGATGGCAATGATTCACAGTATTTCTGGAAAAGCTTTTTGTCTGGTATTTTTATTACGATTACCATGACAGGTTTAGACCAAGATATGATGCAAAAAAACCTTACCTGTCGTAATTTAAAAGATGCTCAAAAAAATATGGTAACGTTTAGTATTGTGCTCATTTTTGTAAACATCCTATTTTTGGTATTGGGATTAATGCTTACAAATTATGCCGCTATAAATGGCATTACTGCTTCAAAGGACGATTTATTTCCTACAATCGCAATGCTTCCTGAAATTGGCATAGTAACCTCAGCTTTCTTTTTACTAGGCTTAATTGCTGCCGCCTACTCTAGTGCAGATTCGGCCTTAACATCCTTAACAACCTCTTTTTGTTTTGATATTTTAGATATTGAAAACAAACCTGAAACTAAAAGAAAAAATTTAAGAAAACGCGTTCACATAGGATTTAGTGTTGTTCTTATTTTGGTAATCTTACTATTTGATCTCATTTTTAAAGACGTCTCTGTAATTTGGGAACTGTTTAAAGCTGCAGGTTATACTTACGGACCGTTGTTAGGTTTATTTGCTTTTGGCTTAATAAGCAAATCACAAATTAAAGATAAGTTTGTTTGGATTATAGCAATTGCAGCTCCACTTCTTTCTTATATGTTAAACATGTATTCTAAAGAATTATTCAACGGTTATGAAATTGGATTTGAAATATTAATCATCAATGGCCTCCTTATGTTTTTAGGCCTATTACTTATTAAAAAGAAAGCTTAGTACTGATTAGTACTCAACAGCACCAATGTACAAGCCACTTCATAAGCAATATTATTTTGCTTAAGTAAATTATAAAATTCAGAATTTTCTGTTCCAGGATTAAAAATCACACGCTTAGGATTTAACCCTATAATATAATCATAATAAGTAGTTTGACGCGTTGGATTAAGATACAATGTTACTGTATCTATGCCTTTATATGGCATTAATTCGGTATCAATAGAAACATCATCAACCATTCCAGACCTTAAACCAAAAGCTTTTACCTCATGATTATAATGCCTCAATTTTTTTATCGCCATATGAGAATAGCGCTCAGGTTTTAAAGACGCTCCAATAACTAGTGTTTTTTTATTCATAATGTTAAAAAGTGTTAATAAAAATTAATTAAAGTAACATAATATAAAAATAGTCGTCTAGTGAGTAACAAACTATCAAATCAATCAAAAAAAATCAATCAAAATGAAGCATTTATTCCTAATGCTTATCATGGTGTCATCGACCATTTTAAGAGCACAACCCAACTCCAATTCTGACATTAAAAACGGCACTGTCTCAGGACGTGTTATTGATGCCCAACTAAATCAACCTCTACCTTATGTTAATATTGTCATTAAAGATATAGCAAATAAAGTAATTACAGGAGGCATAACTAATGACGATGGAACCTTTGAAATTGAAAATATTCCAGAAGGCAATATCATTGTTTCTATTCAGTTTGTAGGTTTTAAAACTATTGACAAAAACATCACTTTAGGCAAAGGCAACTATAAAGTAAACATTGGCGATATTAAGCTAGAAGAAGAATCTACAGGTTTAGATGAAGTTACTATTGTTGCAGATGTCTCTACTATACAACAAAAAGTAGATCGTAAAGTTATTACCATTGGTAAAGATTTACAAACTGCGGGAGCAACGGCAAGTGAAATCATGAATAATTTACCATCCGTTAGTGTAGATCAACAATCTGGTTCAATAAGTTTACGTGGCAATCAGAATGTACGTGTTATGGTAGATGGCAAACTGTCCAATATTCCGGCAGAACAATTATTAAAACAAATTCCTTCCACCTCAATTAAGAGCATTGAATTAATTACCAACCCGTCAGCAAAATATAATCCAGAAGGCATGAGTGGTATTATAAATATCATACTTCATAAAAACACCCAATTAGGATTTAATGGTAATATTAATGTTGGTTTGGCTTATGATATAGAACCTAAATTTAATGGCTCTATTGATGCTAATTACCGTAACGGAAAATTTAACTTGTTTGGCTCTTACAGCAATAGTGTTTCAAAAAATAACAACTATGGGCATATTAATAGAGTTGAACAAGAAATTCAACAAAATTTTAATATTTTAAACAATAACAAATCAAATCTATTTAAAGTAGGTATAGACTACTATTTAAATGACAAAAACACCATCTCTGTATTTACAAATCAAAACATATTTGAGGGTTGGTCTAAGGTCAATTCTGGAATAGCATATCTTACGAACAGTTCTCTTAATGAATCGCAATTTACAGGAGGCGAAAATGAAAACGATTCACAACAATACAACTTTAATTACAAGCACGATTTTAATGATGAAGGTCATAATATTGAGCTTGAAGTAGATCATAATATATATGAAGGCTTAGGCGATACCAACAATGTCTTTTTCAGTTCACAACGTCCAAATTTTATTGAAAATACAGATACAGATAGAAACCGTACCACTATAAATTTAGATTATGTTAATCCCTTATCAGAATCTGTAAAATTAGAATTAGGTCTACAAGCCCGCTTATTTGACAACAGCATTTTTTACCAATCAGACGCTAGAGAAACCAACCAGGCTGGCGATTACATCCCAACAACTACTCGTTTTGATTACACTAGAGATATTTACTCTGCATACGCAACCTTTGGTAAAAAACTAGAGAAATGGAGCTACCAAGTTGGATTAAGAGCCGAAACGGTAAACGTAGATTCTGAAGCGTTTAAAAAAGATTTATCATCAAACGAAGAATTAAATATTCCTTTTGAAAATGATTATTTTGAATTATATCCTTCGGCATTTGTGACCTACTCACCTTCAGAAAAAAACTCATACCAATTTAGTTATAGCAGAAGAATTGATCGTCCTGGCATTGGGCAAGTTAATCCTTTGCCTGAATGGAACACGCCTTTAATTTCCCAATTTGGAAATCAAGAGTTACGTCCTCAATTCACCAATTCTATTGAAACAAATTATACCAGACAACTTGAAAAAGGAAGCATTACAGCTGGTGTATTTTACAGAATTATAGAAGACGAAATACAACAAGCTATTTTAATAGACCGAACAGATCTTAACCGCTTAATTATGACCAATTTGAATTTTGATAATACCTCTGCTTATGGTATAGAATTATCTTCAAATTACCGTCCAACCAAATGGTGGAGTATTAATGCTAGTTTTGATTTGTTCTCGCAAACCCAAAAAAGTGTAGCAGAATCGTTTGATACTAATCAAGACATTATTTTAAACACTATTGAAGTAGATAACATTTCTTATAATATTAGAGCATTCAACAACTTTAAAGTTAGTAAAAGTTTAAGCTTTTCGGCTTTTGGTATGTACAGAGGAAAAAACAAAAGCATACAATTTGAAATGAAAGACATGCTTATGGTTAACTTAGGTATGCGATACAGCTTTATGGAAAACAGAGCGAGCTTTAGCCTGAGTTATAATGACATTTTTGACACTATGTTTGCTCAGTTTGATAGCCAAAGACCATTTGTACAACACGGTCAGTTTAATTGGGAGAGTCAACAAATATCAGGACGTTTATCATACCGTTTTGGTGGTGGAAAATACAGAGCCAAATCTCGTAAACAACGTGACAATGACGTTAAAGAAGGTGGCGGTATGTTTTAAAACATATATTTAATAGTTAGCATAATTAGTTGATGGTTAGTGAACATGTTTAACTATTAAATGAAGAAAACCCGAAACTTGCGTTTCGGTTTTTTGTTAAATACACGTTAAATGTATGATTCGATGAAATAAATTTCAAACTATTACGTCTATATTAGTATAAGTTTTTAGTAATAGTAATTATAAACTATCGTTTATAATAGTGTTAGTTAAAGTTGGTTAATAGCGGAAAAGCCCAAACAACAATTTGTTTGGGCTTTTTTTTATCGAAAACTCAATAATTAGTTCTGATTACTTAGGTATACATTTCCATCTTTCATCACAAATACCACTTGTGCTATAGTAGTCATAAAATCAGTAGTTATATCACCTTTTACCGCAATTATATCTGCTTTAGCATCTGGTTTTAGTACTCCAAGCTCGTTTTCCTTATGTAAGTTTAACGCAGATATATAAGTTGCCGACTGTAAAATATCCAAAGGTTTCATGCCAGCTTCAAAATAAGCACGAAACATATCTCTTGAAGATTCACCACGCGTACCACCAATATCTGTGTAGTTATCAGAACCAGCTACAATGGTTACTTTTTTTTGGATGGCTCTATTGAGTCTGTTTTTCATCTTATTGATGTAATTACCTACCCAAGGTAAATCGCCGTCTTCATAACCAGACAGTTTACCATAAATCTTCATATAAGCTTTGCTGTTTTCTGTGGGTACTAAAAACACCTTTTTTTTAGCCATTAAGGTTAAAGTTGAATCTGCTAAATTAAATCCATGCTCAATACCATTGACACCTGCTTGTATAGCATTCCATGCCGACTGATTCGTAATGGAATGTGCTACCACAGTAAGATCATACGCTTTTGCCGTTTCTACAATAGCTTTCATTTCAGCAATAGAGAGGTGTGTATTATTCGGAATATTATCTGCACAAATCTTAATCACATCTACTTTTTGATTGACGTGTTCTCTTACCGCAATTTTAGCGTCTTCTACTCCATTTATAATACGGTATTCTAAATCTATCAGATTTTGGTGTTTTGGAGATACGCCATAAACTTGACCTCCTGTAGCGGCCATAATTGGCCCAGAAGCAAAAATACGAGGTCCTTGAATAGTACCTTCATTAATGGCATCACGTAAAGCTACATCTAAAAATAGTCCTGAATTACCAAGATCTTTTACACTTGTTATTCCAACATCTAAATACGATTTTGCGCGTTTTGAACCTCTAAGTGTTCTTATGGCATCGCTTTCCATAGTGAGCGAATGAATGCTATGTTCGGAAAAATCTTCGGTGGCATCTTGAGAAAAAAGCACATGAGTATGCGCATCAATTAGTCCAGGAAGAACAGTATACTCTGAAAGGTCAATAACTTGAGCATTGCTTGGAATCATTTTTAATGTACCAATAGAGGCAATGCGGTTATTCTTAACATGAATAACTTTATCTTTTAAAAGCACATTTTGTTCACTATCATAAAAAAGACCTGCTTTAATATATGTATCCTTTTGCTGTCCGGTCGCATTTTTTGATAAGCACAAAATAAGTAGTAAAAAAATGGATAGTTTGTGCATGCCGCATATGTTTTAGGTGTTAAAAATAATCATACCGTCAGTCTTTTAAGCATATAAAAAATCAACCTCGTTGTTATATGATATACGTTCAAATCATTCGTAAAATTTAATTACAAATAATGTCCCCTTTTTTTAAAGGGATTTGTATTACCACTTCATAATCACACTTCCCCAAGTAAATCCACTACCAAAAGCAGCTAAAACAACGGTATCTCCTTCTTTTATTTTACCTTCTTCCCAAGCTTCAGTTAAAGCTATAGGAATAGAAGCGGCTGTTGTATTTCCGTATTTCTGAATGTTATTAAACACTTGATCGTCGTTTAGCTTAAACTTACGTTGAATAAATTGTGAAATACGCAAATTCGCTTGATGCGGAATTAACATATCAATATCATCAACCTGTAAGTTGTTTTTCATTAAACCTTCCATGATTACTTCACTAAAACGCACTACAGCATTTTTAAACACAAACTGACCGTTCATGTGTGGAAAATAACTTTCATCATTAGGATCGTTATCTGCTAAAATATCGTTTACCCAACGTTTCCCCATTCCTGGAGCTATTAATACTAATTCTTCAGCATGTTCACCTTGCGAATGTAAATGCGTAGATAAAACCCCTTTAGAGTTATCTTCTTCTCTAGTTAGGACAGCTGCTCCTGCTCCGTCTCCAAAAATAACAGTAACACCTCTCCCTCGTGTGGTTTTATCCATACCATGAGAATGTAATTCACTTCCTATAACTAGAATGTTTTTATACATTCCTGTTTTAATAAAATTATCGGCTACAGACATGGCATATATAAAACCAGAACATTGGTTACGCACATCTAATGCACCAACCGTTTTTATATCTAAAGCATGCTGTACTTGTACACCTGGACCAGGAAAATACATATCAGGACTCAAGGTTGCGAAAATAATAAAGTCGATGTCATCTTTATCTATACCTGCACGTTCAATAGCAATTTTTGCAGCTTTCACGCCCATAGTTGCTGTAGTATCACCACTACCTTTTTCTACCCAACGACGCTCTTTTATTCCTGTGCGTTCTTGTATCCACTCATCATTAGTGTCCATCAATTTAGACAAATCATCATTGGTTACAACATTGTCTGGTACGTATTTACCTAAGCCTATTATTTTTGAATTGTACATCGAAAAATTATTTTCGTTTCCGAGCCATCGGAAAACTTATTATTTAGTTTAGCAATTTAAGATATAAGATACAATTTATTTTTATTAGCATTTACATTCGTTATGCACGCATAGTACTTGTGTCACTTTGTCACATTTTACGTCTTGGTATTTTATTTGACTATAACTAAACATTCAAATTAATTATACAAAAAACTATATATCATGACAAAAGGAAGTATTAATGTATCGGTAGAGAATATCTTTCCGTTAATTAAAAAGTTCTTATACAGCGATCACGAAATCTTTTTACGTGAACTTATTAGTAATGGTACAGATGCCACACTAAAATTAAAGCACCTTACAAGTATAGGTGAATCTAAATCTGACTATGGAAATCCTATCATTGAAGTTAAAATTGATAAAGAAGGTAAAAAACTTCACATTATTGACCAAGGTTTAGGAATGACAGCCGAAGAGGTTGAAAAATATATTAACCAAGTGGCATTTTCTGGTGCTGAAGAATTTTTAGATAAATACAAAGACTCTGCAAAAGATTCAGGTATTATTGGTCACTTTGGTCTTGGTTTTTATTCTGCATTTATGGTTGCAGAAAAAGTTGAAATTATTACAAAATCGCATACAGGTGCTGAAGCGGCACATTGGACCTGTGATGGCTCTCCAGAATTTACATTAGAACCTTCTGATAAAGCCGATAGAGGAACTGAAATCATCCTTCATATTGCAGAAGATTCTACTGAATTTTTAGAAGAATCAAGAATTAGTGAGCTACTTAATAAGTACAACAAGTTTATGCCTGTTCCAATTAAATTTGGAACTAAGGAAATAAACGACCCAGATTTTACTCCAAAAACAACGAAAGATAAAGATGGCAAAGAAACAACTGAGCCACACAAACAGATTACTGTAGATAACATTATTAACAATCCAAATCCTGCTTGGACCAAACAACCAACAGAATTAGAAAGTGATGATTATAAAAATTTCTACAGAGAATTGTATCCAATGCAATTTGAAGAGCCTTTATTCAATATTCATCTTAATGTAGACTATCCATTCAACTTAACAGGGATTTTATATTTCCCTAAGATGACGAATGATATGAACATGCAAAAGGATAAAATTCAACTGTACCAAAACCAAGTATACGTAACGGATAACGTTGAAGGCATTGTACCAGAATTCTTAACCATGTTACGTGGTGTTATTGATTCTCCAGATATTCCATTAAACGTATCGCGTTCGTATTTACAAGCTGATGGAGCGGTAAAGAAAATTTCATCTTACATTACGCGTAAAGTAGCTGATAAGTTAAAATCATTATTTAACGCGAATCGTGAAGATTTTGAAGCAAAATGGGATGATATTAAAATCGTTATTGAATACGGAATGCTTTCTGAAGAGAAGTTCTTCGAAAAAGCAGATGCTTTTGCTTTATACCCTACGGTTGATGGAAAATTCTATACCTATGAAGAACTTTTCAATAAAATAAAAGCCAATCAAACCGATAAAGATGGTAAGCTAGTTATTCTTTATGCTTCTAATAAAGACCAGCAACATAGCTATATTGAAGCTGCAAAAGCTAAAGGTTATGAAGTATTATTATTAGACTCTCCTATTGTATCGCATTTAATTCAGAAGTTAGAAACGACTAAAGAGAATATTTCTTTTGCAAGAGTTGACGGTGATCATATTGATAACTTAATTAAGAAAGAAGAAAATACCATTTCTAAATTAACAGAAGAGCAACAAACAGAATTAGATACTATCTTAAAAGACGTAATTCCTTCTGAAAAATTTGCCGTACAATTAGAAGCTATGGATAGTGATGCATCACCTTTTATTATTACACAACCAGAATTTATGCGTCGTATGAAAGAAATGCAACAGACTGGTGGCGGCGGAATGCACATGTTTGGTAATATGCCAGAAATGTACAACCTCATCGTAAATACAAACTCTGCATTAGTTGGTGAAATTTTAGAAACAAAAACCAAAAAGAAACAAGAACGTTTAATAAACCAAAGTTTAGATTTAGCACGTTTATCTCAAGGCCTTTTAAAAGGTGAAGAGTTAACTAACTTTATCAAACGTAGTTATGAGATGATTAAATAATCATACATCTGCTAAAACAGAAATCTCATTAATATTCAAAACCACTTTGTTAATTCAAAGTGGTTTTTTTTCTCATAGAAAAAAGCAGATAAACAGATATTCGATTATAGTAACGAATTTATAATTTCTACTCAACTATTTTACGTACCTTAAAAAACATTAATTAATTCACTACAAGTGCAATCCGATAATCCTATTATAAAAGTAGCCTTTAAAGATCTTAACTTCACAAAGGCTGAAATGAAGATTATCGAGCCTCTTTTTCATAAAATCAATGTAAAAAAAGGTACTATTCTCCTCAATGCTGGCGATCTTGTTGATGTTCAATATTATATTCTTGAGGGCTGTTTAAGGACATTCCACACAGATTCTCATGGCAAGGAACACACCATTCAATTTGGTATTAAGGATTGGTGGGTAAGTGACTTTACAGCATTGCTAGATTCTGATAAGGCTATTTTAACTATTGAAGCGATTCAGGATTCTACAGTGTATAAAATTTCTAAACAGGACATGAACGATCTATATACTAAAATCCCAAAAATAGATAGTTACTTTAGAATAAAACTAGAGCGCTCTTTTGCCGCCTTTCAAAAACGAATTTTATCTTATTTATCTCAAAGTGCAGCAGAACGCTACTTGAATTTTATTAATACGTATCCTAATATTGAAAAAAACGTAAAAAACTATCATATAGCTTCTTACCTAGGTATGACTACAGAAAGCCTAAGCAGAATTAGAAAAGAATTATAATTTTTTTGCATTTCTTATCATAAATCAATTTTTTAAATTAATTAAAATTCTATTTTTGCAGTACTAACAAGGTAAATATCCCCTTATTTCCCTAAGATTAATAGCTATGAAGCGCAAGTTTAATAAACTTGCGCTTTTTTATTTATATTAGCTCATGGAAGAAATTAAAATACTGTTTTTTGTTATTGGCACTTTTTTTGGAATTCACCAAAGTAACATTATCGCAGAAAAAGCAACAATAACAATAAATCCTGAAGCTAAAACCATTACTGTTTTACAAGAGAATTTAATTTCAATTATTCAGAATGAAAGCGACAGTTTAAAAGTGAAGAGTGAATTAAAAAACATCACTCAACCCAACTATCCTTGGAGTTCAGAATTCGCAAATTATTCAAAAAAAGAGAAATACTTCTTTATTTCTGAAGACACACAAACTCTTAACTTAAAACTGACTCTAACTTACACAACTGCTAATGATTTAAAAGCTTTTGGAATTAATAAAAATAATGATGGTAAGTTCTCTATGACCAACTTTCCTAAGGCTCATACCAAGTCTACAGATGGTGTATTAGGCGAACGTTATTGGAATTTTGAAGCCAACAAACCTTTCACTTTTACTGAAGAACCTTTAACTCAAATGCCTGAGAAATACCAAAAGTTCCAAATGAATTTGTTGCCATTTTGGAAAACTTTAAAGCAATAAATAGAGTTAAAGCTAGAGAATATTACAATAAAAAAGACCATCGAAAGATGGTCTTTTTTATTGTACATGTGCTAATAATTTACAATGTAAATACCAGAAACCATTCCGCTTATATTCGTATTATTTATACTATTTCATAAAGTAAGTTGCTACTGCTCCACTTTATCTGTTACAGAAACTATCTGAACATCCATTCTACTTATAATTAATTCATCAATTGCAATATCTAAAAATGCTAATACGTATTTACAAAAAATAGGCCTTTACAAAGACCTTTTACCTCAGAGTAATTGTAACTAAAATTAAATTGAAACGTCATATATACATATCAAGATAAAAAGCTAATAGATTATAAATCAATACATTCTATAATTTTATTATCTTTAACACAATACCAACCAAAAAAAACAAACTAAAACATGGAGTTACAAATCAAGAATTTGAGCAAGACGTATTCAAATGGCGTACAAGCTTTAAAAGATGTTACACTAACTATTCCACAAGGTATGTTTGGACTATTAGGTCCAAATGGTGCAGGAAAATCATCATTAATGAGAACTCTAGCCACTCTACAGCAAGCAGACTCTGGTTCTGTTATGCTAGACGATATTGACGTTTTAAACGACAAGTCTAAAGTCCGAAAAATTCTAGGTTATTTACCACAAGAGTTTGGAGTATATCCCAAAGTAAGTTCATACAACATGTTAAATCATATTGCGTCTTTAAAAGGTGTTTCTAATAAAGGAGAACGAAAAGACTTAGTAGAATCTTTACTCAATAAAACAAATTTATGGCACGTCAGAAATAAAAGTTTAGGTACCTATTCTGGTGGAATGAAACAGCGTTTTGGAATAGCTCAAGCATTAATTGGTGATCCAAGACTTATTATTGTTGATGAACCTACAGCTGGTTTAGATCCTGCTGAACGGGTGCGCTTTCATAACTTATTAAGTGAAATTGGTGAAAATACCATCGTTATTTTATCTACACATATTGTTGAAGATATTTCTAATTTATGCAATAATATGGCCATTATCTGTTTAGGCGAAGTGGTAGCCAAAGGTAATCCTAGTGTTTTAACTGAAGCTGTAAAAGGTAGAGTTTGGAAAAAAGCCATTGAAAAAGTAGCGCTAGAAGACTATCAGAATAATATGCAAGTTATTTCTACACATCTTAAAGCCGGACAAACAATAATTCATGTTTTAAGTGACAATCAACCAGACGCTTCTTTTGATGCTAGTACTGCCAATTTAGAAGATGTTTATTTTGCTGAAATTACATCTCGTATGGAAACTGTTTCTGCATAATTGCTAATTAACCAACTAAAATCAATCAATTATGTTTAAAGAAATTTTTCTATTCGAAATAAAATACAGATTTAAGCGTCCTGCAACTTGGGCATATTTTGGAATTCTTTTACTATTTGGCCTTATTGTTTCTATCGGAGGAAACGGACCTGCCTCAGAAAAAGTGTTTGTAAACTCGCCTGTGGCTATAGCAACCATGCTTTCTACTATAAGTATTTTTGGTATTATGCTCTCTAGTGCTATTATGGGTGTTCCTGTTTATAGAGATATAGAACATAAAACTGAAAATTACTATTTTTCATTTCCTGTTACTGAAAAAGGCTATTTATTAGGACGCTTTTTAGGGTCTATGTCTGTCTTATTTTTAGTAAGTTTAGGATTGCATTTAGGTTTAATTATAGGATTTGCTATAGGTCCTTTTGCTGGCTATGTAGAACCTGATCGTTTTACGGATTTTAATTTTTGGCATTATTTACAACCTACATTAACCTTATACTGGACCAATTTTTTCTTTGCAGGTTGTATCTTTTTTGCGTTAGTAAGTCTTACCAAAAAAGTAATGTTAGCTTATGCTGGTGGCGCCATTCTTTTTATCACTTATTTAATTACACTAACCTTAACTCAAGACCTTGAAAATACCGATTTAGTCAGTCTATTAGATCCTTTTGGCATAGGTACATACAGTAATGTTATCAGGTATTGGACTCCCGAAGAACAAAATTCTTTAACCGTCCCTTTTAGCGGAATGCTAGTATGGAACCGCTTAATATGGGTTGGGATTGGATTACTTGCACTTCTCTATACGTTATTTAAATTCGATTTTATAAAATTCTTAAACAAGAACTATACTTCTAAAAAGAAAGACGACAATTTAGATATGCCAAAGGCATCAGCTGCATTAACTAAAATTCCAAGCGTATCACAAGTCTTTTCAAATAGCTTAAACCTAAAATTATTATTTGGTTTGGCTTATATGGAATTTAAAAATATTATTAGAGATAACTTCTTTAAAGCGATACTTATAGCTGCTGTATTATTCCTGTTTTTCGATGCTTGGTTTGGCTTTCCTATATACGGAACTCCGTCATTACCTCTCACCTACTACATGCTAGAGGTCAAAGATTTTACCTATATCATACTTATATTTATTCTTATTGTATTTATGACTGGTGAAGTATTGCATCGCGAACGTAATGTTAATTACGATCAAATCTTTGGATCCTTACCATTACCAAATAGAATTGTATATGGTTCTAAATTTTTGGCACTTGTTATGGTAAGTTTCGTCTTAGTAAATATGATTTTGGTTAGTGGTGTTTTAAATCAAATTATTAAAGGTTATTTTAATTTTGAATTTGATAAATACTTCACTGATTTATACCTTATTGAATTCCCAAAGTATATCATCTTTATCATGTTAGCCTTTTTTGTACATTCTTTAGTTACAAAAAAGTTTATGGGACACGTGATTGCCATCGCTATTTGGGTGTTACTTTTTGGATTAAACAGTTTAGCCGATGTAAATAACAACTTATACTTGTACAGTTACGCTCCAAGTTATACCATTTCAGATATGAACGGATTCGGTCATTTCGGCGAAGCACTATTATGGTTTAGAACCTATTGGTTAGCTTGTGGAGGAGTACTAACAGTAATTGGCTATTTATTTTGGAAACGAGGTACAGATTCTGGTCGAAAAGCGAGGTGGCAACTCGCTAAAGAACGCTTAAATATTAGAACTATTGGAACGCTTATCATTTTATTAGCTGTATTTATTGGCTCTGGTGCATTTATAAATTATAACACCAAAACAATCAATAATTATAGATCTGTAGAAGCTAGTACCATAGGTTCTGCAGATTACGAAAAGCAACTTGGTAAATATGATAAAATAGCACAACCTAAGGTCATAGATGTTAAGGTTTTTGCCGATTTAGTACCCGAAGAGCGTTCAGCCACCATTAAAACCAATTATATTATGGTGAATAAAACAAATGAAGTTATAGATTCATTACATCTTAATTGGGGAGCGGAAGGCTTGTTAAAAAAGGAAATGAAAACGTTTACTCTAGATGGCAAATCACCAAAATTAGGTAAACGCTATGATGATTATGGTTACGAAATTTATGCCTTTGATAAACCAATGCAACCCAATGACACTATTACCTTAGAATTAGAAGTTGCTGCATCCTATAAAGGATTCCCTAATGAAGGAACAGGTTCCGATATCGTTTATAATGGAACTTTTTTAAACAACAATTTCTTTCCTTCGTTTGGTTATAACTCACAAAGTGAATTAACAAGTGATCAAGATCGAAAAAAGTATAATCTACCAATAAAAGATTATCAACAACCAGTACAAACAGATCCTTGGGGAACCAGTAATTTCCTATTTAATGACGATGCAGATTATGTCACTTTCGAAGGAACAGTGAGTACGGCACCTAATCAAATTGCAATAATGCCAGGTCAATTACAAAAAGAATGGGAAGAAAATGGACGTAAATATTACCACTATAAAATGAGTGGAGAACTCGATTTTTTCTATAATATTTCTTCAGCCGAATATGAGGTACATCGTGAAGTTTGGACAGGTAAATCTGGAGAAAAAGTGAATATTGAAATTTTCCATCATCCAACACATACCTATAATCTTGATCGTTTTGTAAAAGGAGTAAAACATTCTATGGATTATTTTTCTGAAAATTATGGACCATACCAATACCGCCAAATGCGCATCTTAGAGTTTCCAAGATACTCAACATTTGCACAGTCATTTCCTAATACAGTGCCTTTTGCAGAGAGTTTTGGTTGGGTGGGTGATTTTAGTGACCCTAACGATTTAGACTATGTGTATACTGTGACTGCTCATGAAGTTGCTCACCAGTGGTGGGGACATCAAATTAGTCCATCTGCAACTCGTGGTGCAAATCAGATTTCAGAATCTATGGCTGAGTATTCATCACTAATGGTAATGAAAAAAGAATATGGAGTCGATGCAATGCAAAAATTCTTAAAAGAAGAATTAGACCTCTACTTAAGGAGTAGAGCTAACGAAAGTAAATTTGAAAAAACACTTTTAGACAATGATAATCAGACTTATGTTTGGTATAGAAAAGGTGGCTTAATTTTATATGGTCTTCAAGATTTAATTGGTGAGGACAATTTAAATAGAGGTTTTAAAGCTTATACCGAAGCTGCTAAATTTAGACAAAACGCCCCATTTACAACAACCACAGAATGGTACAATTATATGAAATCTGTAACACCAGATTCTTTAAAATATTATTTAGAAGATAGTTTTGAAAACATAACCTTATACTCTAATAAAGTTACCGAAGCCACTTATAAAAAACTAGCTGATAATAAATATGAAGTAACATTTAGTGTAGAAAGTAGTAAGAATTATTTTGACGGCACAGGAAAGTTACTAAAAGAAGGAACCAAAGCCAATTTGTTAGAAATTGCCATTTTTGATAATGATATAGAGAATGCTCAAGGTATGACAATTAAATCCCCATTAATTATAGAACGTCTATGGGTAAAGCCAGGAAAATCCTCTTTCACTTATATTACAAGTAAATTACCAATTAGAGCAGGTATAGATCCTTATAATAAAATGATAGACCGTATTCCTGACGATAATTTAATATCTATAGAAGAGGTTTCAGAGTAAAACAATAAGTTTTTAAAGCCACCTTAGATAAGCTAAGGTGGTTTTTTTATTTTTATAAAATGAAAATTATCTCAACCAATATTGCACAACCAACCAAATTCATTTGGAATGGAGAAGAAATCACCACTGGTATTTATAAGAAACCAACTGATGTTCCTATCTATTTAGGCAAAAAAGACGTTAGAGGTGATGAAGTTTCAGATCGAAAGGTTCATGGTGGCGAGTTTAAAGCCTGCTATCTATTTTCTGCAAACCAATATCCCTATTGGCAAGGTTTATATCCAAATTTAGATTGGACTTATGGTATGCTAGGAGAGAATTTAACCGTTGAAAATTTAGATGAAAAACAACTTTTTATTGGTGATGTTTATAAACTAGGAAACGCATTAGTACAAATTACACAACCCAGAGAACCGTGCTTTAAGTTTGCGCATAAATTTGGAACTGAAGCCGTTTTACAACAATTTATAGACCAAGGCTATTCCGGAACATATATTAGAGTTTTAGAAGAAGGTCATGTAAAAACTGGCGATCATTTTAAATTAATTACATCTGCAAAAGATAGTGTTTCAATTTTTGATTTTTTCGAATTATTATACGCCGAAAATAAAAATCCAAATCATATTAATTTACTACTTAATAATGATGCTTTACCTCAACGTACAAGAAAACGTCTAAAGTTTTATTTACGTTAAACCATTCACAATAAGATTTATTTAATAATTGAATCAGGTTATAGTTATTATTCAACCACACACCTAATTTCTACCTACAAAAATGTACCTTATTGATAATTTATGTAACTTTCACGAAAACGTTATAGTTAATATTATTTTCATAATTTAAATTATCACAAATTAGATTTTCAACTCTAGCATTAAAACATTTAACCAAAACAATACCAACACATTAACACACTCATGAAGATCAAAAAAATATTAGTTGCTAACCGAAGTGAGATCGCTATTCGTATTTTAAGAGCATGTGCAGAACTTAACATTTCTACAGTTGCTATTTACACCTATGAAGATCGCTATTCGCAACATAGAAATAAAGCAGATGAATCATATCAAATAGGTGAAGACAACGATCCCCTAAAGCCTTATTTAGATATTGATGAAATTGTGGCTTTAGCAAAAGAAAAAAATGTAGATGCTATTCATCCTGGTTATGGTTTTTTATCTGAAAATTCAGAATTTGCGAGACGATGTGCTGAAAACGACATTATTTTTATTGGTCCAGACCCTGAAGTTATGGATGCTTTGGGCGATAAAATTACTGCTAAGAAAATCGCTGTAAAATGTAATGTTCCCATTATAGAAAGTAATAAAAAAGACCTTAGTTCTTTACAAATTGCACTTTCAGAAGCTAATACCATCGGTTATCCATTAATGCTAAAAGCTGCTTCTGGAGGTGGTGGACGTGGAATGCGAGTGGTTAGAAATGATAAAGACCTAGAACAACATTTTGATTCCGCTAAAAACGAAGCCTTAAACGCTTTTGGTGACGATACCATGTTTTTAGAAAAGTATGTAGAGAACCCTAAACATATTGAAGTACAAATTGTAGCCGACAGACATGGTAATATTAGACATTTATTTGAACGTGACTGTTCTGTGCAACGTCGCCATCAAAAAGTTGTTGAAGTTGCTCCATCTTATAATATATCTCAAAAGGTAAAAGATGCCTTATACAAATATGCTGTTGCCATTACCTCTGAAGTCAACTATAATAACATTGGTACGGTTGAATTTTTAGTAGATCAACAAGACAATATCTATTTTATTGAAGTCAATCCAAGAATTCAGGTAGAACATACGGTTACCGAAATGGTTACTGGAATTGATTTGGTAAAAACCCAAATATTCATTGCTGGTGGTTATAAATTATCGGATCAGCAAATAAAAATATACGATCAAGAATCCTTACAAACCTATGGTTTTGCTTTGCAATGTCGATTAACAACCGAAGATCCTGAAAACAATTTCACACCAGATTACGGTAATATTACCACTTACCGAAGTGCTTCGGGAATGGGAATTCGCTTAGATGCTGGTAGTATTTATCAAGGGTATAACGTGAGTCCGTTTTTCGATTCTATGCTTGTAAAAGTGTCTGCACATGGTAGAACACTCGATGGAGCGGTTCGGAAAATGACACGTGCCTTAAAAGAATTTCGAATTAGAGGTGTAAAAACCAATATTCATTTTCTTCAAAATGTCATTCAGCATGAAACGTTTAAGGAAGGAAAAGTCACTGTCAATTTTATTCAAAATACGCCTTCATTATTCGAAATAAAACTACCTCAAGACCGAACCACTAAAGCAGTAAACTTCTTAGCTGAAGTAATTGTTAACGGTAATTCTGATGTCAAAAATATTGATAAAACCAAAGTGTTTAGAACAGCTAAAGTTCCTAAGTATAATCGCTCTGAGGCCTTTCCAAAAGGCACTAAAAATCTATTAACAGAACTTGGTCCTGAAGCCTTTTGCCAATGGTTAAAAGACGATAACAAAATACATTATACAGATACCACCATGCGCGATGCGCATCAATCACTTTTAGCAACACGTATGCGAAGTTATGATATGCTAAAAGTGGCCGAAAGCTTTGCTAAAAACCATCCCAACACTTTTAGTATGGAAGTTTGGGGAGGCGCAACTTTTGATGTCTGCTACCGTTTTTTACACGAAAGTCCTTGGACACGCTTAAGAGAATTACGTAAAGCCGTTCCAAACATTTTGTTTCAAATGTTATTACGTGGCTCTAATGCTGTGGGTTACAAAGCCTATCCTGATAATTTAATTGAGAAATTTGTTGAAAAATCTTGGGAAAATGGAGTTGATATTTTTAGAATTTTCGACTCACTCAATTGGGTAAAAGCTATGGAACCTAGCATAAATTATGTTCATGATAAAACAGGTGGTATTGCACAAGCTGCCATTAGTTATACAGGAGACATTTTAGACCCAAAGCAAACCAAATACAATCTCAACTATTATACGCAACTCGCAAAAGATTTAGAAAATGCAGGCGCGCATATGATTGCGATTAAAGATATGGCTGGGTTATTAAAACCTTATGCTGCAACGGAATTAGTTGGTGCTTTGAAAGACACTGTAAATATTCCGATTCATCTTCATACGCACGATACCTCATCCTTACAAACCGCAACATACTTAAAAGCCATTGAAGCTGGAGTTGATGTGGTTGATGTAGCACTTGGCGGCTTATCTGGACTCACTTCTCAACCCAATTTTAATGCCGTTGTTGAAATGATGAAAGGGCAAAAACGCGCTCATGATTTTGATATGAATACGCTCAATCAGTTTTCAAACTATTGGGAAGACACACGTGAAATGTACTATCCTTTTGAATCTGGATTAAAAGCAGGAACAGCTGAGGTGTATCAACATGAAATTCCTGGTGGTCAATATTCAAATTTAAGACCACAAGCCATTGCCTTAGGTCTTGGAGACCGCTTTGATGAGGTAAAGAAAATGTACGCACAAGTCAATACGATGTTTGGCAACCTCATAAAAGTCACACCAAGCTCTAAAGTGGTTGGTGATATGGCTATTTTTATGGTGACTAATAATCTCACACCAGAAGATGTCATGCAACGTGGTGAAACGATTTCGTTTCCAGAATCGGTAATCAATTTCTTTAAAGGAGATTTAGGTCAACCCGTTGGTGGCTTTCCTAAAGCGCTTCAGAAAATTATATTAAAAAATAAAGCTTCTTACACAGACCGACCAAATGCCCATTTAAAACCCGTAGATTTTACTAAAGAATTTGCTGCTTTTAAAAAGAAGTTCCAACAAGGCTTTACAAGACCTATTGAAATAGAAGATTTCTTATCGTTTATGTTATATCCAAAAGTATTTGAGAAAGCCCATGAAAACTATAAACTTTACGGAAATATAGCACTAATACCAACTAAAGATTTCTTTTTTGGTATGAAGCTTCAAGAAGAAACCAACATTACGCTTGAACCAGGAAAAACAATAATTGTAAAATTACTTTCAGTAAGTATTCCAAATGACGATGGAGTAAGAACCGTATTTTTTAAGGTCAATGGTGAAAACCGATTTGTTGAAATATTTGATACCTCTTTAAATATAAAAAAGGTTGAAAATGTAAAAATAGACAAAGAAGACAACAACCAAGTTGGCGCTCCTTTACAAGGTTCTTTATATAAAGTTTTAGTAAAAAAAGGTACAACCATTAAAGAAAACGATCCGTTGTTTATAATTGAAGCCATGAAAATGGAAACAACCGTTACAGCACATAAATCTGGAAAAATAAAATCGGTAACTTTAGCTGAAGGCAGTATGGTAAAACAAGATGATTTGGTCGTTACTATGGAATAGTAATTAAACGATGATGCTTAAATTAAAAATTGGCAAGACTTTTGATTTTCATCTATCATAACCAATATTTATATTTATGACGATACTAAAAACAATGTCAGTAGTAATTTTAACAGTAATGTTATCCTCCTGCTCCACAACAAAAAAAACGACGGCAACCTATTGGGTAAATAGTGCCAAAGTTGATTGTGATGCTGGTGCTGGAAAAACAACTTGCTTACAAATTTCAAAAGCCGATAATTATGAAAATGCAGAATGGTCTAATTTTTACGCAACAATAAATGGGTTTAATTTTGAACCTGGTTATTTGCAAAAAATTGAAGTTGCAGAAACACAGTTAGATTCTAAAAGCGTTCCTGCTGATGCGTCTTCAATTCAATATGATCTTATAAAAGTGTTAGAAAAAAAGCAAGATCCTAAATTAGCCATTCATGATATTTGGGCAGCAACCCATGTTAATGGTAAAGCGATAGAAAGTACAAGCAATGTACCAACTCTAGAACTAAACACCACTGAAATGCGTGCATCTGGAACTAATGGTTGTAATAATTACACCGGACAAATAAAAAATATAACTTCAGATACTATCGAATTTGGAGCTATAGCATCCACTCGAAAAATGTGTATGGATATGGCTATTCCAGACAGTTTTGACCAAGCATTTAACAGCATTTCAACATATAAAAAAGAAGGATTAACATTATACTTTTACAATGAAGCTGGTGACGAAATGTTACGTTTCAAAAAAGTAGATTAATTTAATTACTAATATATTTAAAATGAATTGGGTTATTTAGGCTTAGGTCTCAATAACCCAATTTCTTTTCCATTACCTTTGCCTCCATAAATTATTAAGTAGTGGAAAAGAAAAAACAACATCCTCAAGTAAAATCAGAACTTCATCCAAGAAGTCAGCATAGATCACGCTACAATTTTGACGCACTTATCAAAAGTTCTCCAGAATTAGCCAAGTATGTGGCTCCAAACACATATGGTGATGATTCTGTAGATTTTTTCAATCCTGCAGCTGTAAAGGCACTTAATAAAGCTTTATTAATTCACCATTACGGATTAGAATATTGGGATATTCCTGAGCATTATTTATGCCCACCAATTCCTGGCAGAGCCGATTATATTCATAATATCGCCGATTTATTAAAAGGAGATAGCACAATTATTCCAAAAGGAAATCATATAAAAGGCTTAGATATTGGAGTTGGTGCCAATTGCATCTATCCTATTATTGGTCAGCATGAATATGGCTGGTCCTTTATAGGAAGTGATACTGATGAAACCGCTATTATATCTGCTAAAACTATAGAGCAAAAAAATTACAAATTAAGATCTACTCTAGAAATTAGACGTCAAGACAAAGCAAACAACTTTTTTTATGACATCTTAAAACCAGAAGAAAAAGTAGATTTTACGATTTGTAATCCACCGTTTCATGCCTCTGCCGAAGATGCTCAAAAAGCAAGTTTAAAAAAACAGAGGAACCTAAAAGGTAAACGCCCTAACAAAGCGCTTTTAAATTTTGGTGGACAACACAACGAGTTATGGACCAAAGGTGGTGAAGCACGCTTTGTAAAAGACATGATTTATGAAAGCAAGCATTTTGGCAAACAATGTTATTGGTTTACAAGTTTAATTTCGAAAGAAGTGACACTAAAACCAACCTATAAAGTTTTAGACAAAGTGAATGCCACTGCTGTAAAAACTATTGAAATGGGACAAGGTCATAAAATCAGTAGATTTATCGCTTGGACCTTTTTAACGGAACAAGAACAAAACGATTGGATACAAGAACGTTGGTAAAACATTTATTCTACCTTTGCCATAAATACAAAACACATGTCATTTAAAGACTTACATCTCATAAAACCTTTACTAAAAGCTGTTGATGCTTCTGGTTATGTTGAACCAACTTTAGTACAACAACGTACTATTCCATTGGTTTTAGACCGCAAAGATGTTATTGTTTCTGCACAAACAGGAACAGGAAAAACAGCTGCTTTCGCATTACCTATTTTACAACAATTGTTTGATAAACAAGATGCACCAAAAAAAGGCAAAAAAATTAGAGCCTTAATCGTAAGTCCTACACGAGAATTAGCAGTACAAATTCAGCAGAATTTTAAGACTTACGCTGAGTTTACCAATCTAACATCCTTAGTTGTTTTTGGTGGTGCATCTATTGAACCTCAAATTGATGTATTAAAAAAAGGGGTCGATATTTTAGTCGCCACTCCTGGTCGCCTACTCGATTTGCATAAGCAAGATTATATTAATCTCGATTATATTGAAACCTTTGTTTTAGATGAAGCCGATTTAATGCTAGACATGGGTTTTATAGATGATATAAAGAAAATTGAGCGCTTGTGTCCTAAAGACAAACAAACCTTATTATTCTCGGCTACAATTCCTTTTAAAATTGAAGAATTAGCAAATACCATTCTTAAAACTCCAGAACGTATTGATGTAACTCCAACTAAATCGGTTGCAAAAGACGTGAGTCAACTGTTGTATTACGTCCCTAAACGCAATAAGATTGAATTGTGTTTGCATTTAATGCGAAACACTATTGAAGGTAATGTTCTTATTTTTAGACGTACCAAATATGGAGTAGATAAATTGGAACAAACCTTATTAAAAAATGGTTATGCCGTAAATAGTATTCATGGAGATAAAGCACAAAGTGAACGCCAAACAGCACTAAATAAGTTTAAAAATGGTTATGTAAAAGTATTGATTGCTACTGATGTTGCTGCTCGTGGTATTGATATTAACGAATTGGATAACGTTCTTAATTTTGATATGCCCAATGTACCTGAAACTTATGTACATAGAATTGGTAGAACAGGACGAGCTGGTCATATAGGGAAAGCCTATTCTATGTGTTCTGCTGATGAGAAAAGTTATGTAAAAACCATTCAGAATGCTATAAATGTTCAGATTCCTGTGGAAACTGAGCATCCTTACCCTTTAGATCCTAAAGCCAAACCTATTGTACATAAAAAGAAAGGGAGTAAGTATAAAAAAGGACGTAAAAGTGAAGCTTCTAAAAAGAAGAAGAAACGTTGGTATTAATTTAGGTGTTAGGTGTTAGGTGTTAGGTGTTAGGTGTTAGGTGTTAGCAAAAAAAACAAAAAGCACTTAAAGAACTTAAGTGCTTTTTTTGTTTATATAATAATGGAATTATTCAAATTTCATTTCGAAAAGCAGATAGTGTTTTATTCCAAATTTAGATCCCCATTCTTCAACCTTATCTCCAGAGGTACCAACATCGCACCACGATAATGAACCATCTTCTCTTTCGTAAGGTAAAATATAAGCTAACAGATAAAATGACTTATCGTAGCCTATTTCTAAGTTACTTTCGTCTACTAGATTTCTTAAACTGTAATTATCAGAGTCGATAGCATCATATTTTTTAGTGATACTAAATCTAGGAAATTTAAAAGTCATTTTCAATTGGTTATCATTGGTTCGTTTTGATATCACTTTCATTTTAAAAACAGTATCACTTAATGTTTCAAACTGCTTATAACCAATCGTTTTACTATTTATAATGGTGGTATCAGACACTATTTTACCATCCCAAATTTCCTTGACTGAGAGCTTATAACTTTTCCCTTTAAGTTGTTCGCCTGAAAATTTCAACTTCATATAATCAATGCCTTCAAAACTTAAAAGATCACTTATCTCTTCAATATCTGATGCATATTTAGTTTCCATTTTTAAACCTGAAGTGGTATTAAAATTCACTTCACTTTGTTGTGCTTGTACTATTCCAAAACAACTTAATGCTATGGCAATTATCTTAATTGTTTTCATGATTTAGTTATTTATTTTTTTGATAGCATCGTTATGAGAATAAATAATACCATGTACAATATCGAAGAATATTTGTCCAGATAATTTTTCACCAGGATGTGGTTCTTTAACCATCATTGTATATTTCTCTTCTTTACTTGTTGGCTGCATATTAATTTCGAATTTATTATTGCTTACAAGGTTTTTAGTGTTATTACCAATGACCTTTAAACTATGGTTTGCTTTGGGATACCAAAAATGTATTTTAGAATATTCAGAATATAGATTAAAACGTTTAAAATCTTTGGCCCAATTATAAAAATAATACTCACTATTAAAGTCCGTTATGGTCACATTTTTTCGAATTTCTCCTATTTCAACTTTTGAAAACTCAGACGTAATTTTAGTGTTTTGAATACTACCTATTTTACTGTTTTTTAAATTAATAAAATCAAAATCACCACCTTCAATAGCTATTGCTTCCAATGTTGCGTTCTCAATTTTAACTTTATTATACGGATTTGAGATTTCTTTCGTTTTTAAAGTGCCACCAATCAGTGTTCCTGTCAATTCATTTCTTAGATGATGTCTTATATATAATCCTGATTCTTTTGCATTAACTATTAATTTTAAATACGGTGGAATTTTAATTGTAAAACGACTTCTCATCATTTTTATACCTCCTTTTTTAAAATTAGTCACCTTACCATTTTTGTCGACTTTTTTAAAGCGATCGTTAATATATTTCAAAGAATTACCCTGTATACTGCGGTTATTCTGTTCTATTTCTAAACGTAAAACTTCTAATGATTTACGACTGACAGAATCCTTTTTAGACTCAAAAAACGATTGGTTTATAGTAATAGCATCTGTTGTTTTAAATTCATAAGTTTCTAGTGAAATTTTATTTTCACTACTAGCATTAAGTGTAATATGATTATCAAATTTACCGACCTCTACTTTTATCTCATCTAAAAAGGAATTAATTTCTTTCTTTGAATATCCATCAAATTCCATGATATAATCTACATGAACTTTTCCATCTGTGGACTCCTCCAACGCCACTGTAATGTTATCTAAATTGAAAATGGTTGTGGTGTTTGTATCGGCTGTAAAAGACTCACTAAGAATCTTGTGTTGTTGTGCATTTAGCATTACTGATGTGATGAGCATCAGCAATAAGATTTTAAATTGATTTTTCATGATGTTCGTTGTTTTGATTTAATATATTGATGTGCTTTTGAATGTCTTTTAAAATTTGAAGTCGCGTTTGAAGGTTTTCAACTAATGCTTCAATGACTAAAATGTTATTAGAATCGTCTTTAAACTGAAGAGAAATATCTTGATAATCTGCATCTAAGTCTTTCAATTTTTTTCTAAACCGTTCTACCAAAATGGCATCATCTGCAATAGCTACAAAACTCTGCCATTCGGTTTCAATATCTTTAAGATAGGCTGCCTCAACCGCTTCTACTTGTGCTACTATTGGTGACACCTGATTTTGTTCTGGTTTTGTTTCCATTTCTAGAGCATTAAACCCTATAGTTAATGCCATAATTAAAATACCTGCAGCACCTAACCAAGTATAAGGATTTTGCTTTGGTTTGGATTGCTTTTTAAGCTTATCTGCAAATTCACTTCTATGATTTTTAGGAAGCGGTTTTAAATCGTCTTCCTCTGTAAATAAGGTTCTAATATCTTGCTTCATTGTACTTTTGTTTTAATAGGTCTTGTAACTTTAATTTCCCACGTCTTAGATGTGTACGTGAGGTTTTTACAGGAATTTCTAAGATGTCTGAAATCTCTTCATGATCGTAGCCCTCTAATAAATAAAGCTTCACTACTACTCTATGTTTTTCAGTAATCTGCTCAATGGCACATAAAATCTCTTGCTTTGTAATTGAAATATCAAATTGCCAATCGTCTTCATTTGAGATTTGCAATTCTGAGACCTCGACAGCTTCAAATTCTAATTTATTTTTCTTTAAAACATCTAAACACTGGTTAATGATAATACGTTTTAACCAAGCACCAAAAGTGGCTTCGGGTTTATAGCTATCAATATGTCTAAACGCTTTTAAAAAACCTTCTTGCATCGCATCCTTTGCATCTTCTTCATTCAAATAACGACAAGCAACAGTATACATAGCTTGACTATATTTATCATAGACTTGCATTTGAGCAACGTCATTTCCTTTTTTGCAAAGCTTAATAAGTTTCGTCTCTAATTTCTGCATTGGATTGGTTAGCGGTTAAAAACTCATCTTGGATTTTTCTATTTCCTAAAAACAAAAAATCAAGTTGAGTTCTATTATAAAAACGATGAAATTTGGAAAGGGTTTCAAAATAGGATAAAAAAGATTGATTTTAATTGAATATGTCTAAATTTAAGCGAAATTAATTCAACTTATAAATGAGTCAAGACTACAATAAACCTACGTTTAAAAAATTATTAGATCGATTACAAGAAGAAAGCTGGCAATTAGAATTGCTGATTTCTGGTTTCGCTATTTTTGGCTTATTCTCCGCTTACCCAAACTTAGAAATTGCCTACCAACACGCTCAAAACGAAAACAATATTTTTTTCTCGATAGTTATGATTGTGGCGCTTTCGGCTTGTTCTATATTAATTTTTAACTTACTACTACATGTACTTTTACGAGGCTTATGGATTGGAGCCTTAGGATTACGTTATGTTTCTGGAGACATTGAATACGACACCTTAAATTACAGCAAACGATTTAACAACTATCTAAAACGTAAAGTTGGCTCTTTTGATAGGTATATTGGGCGTTTAGAGAACTATTGTAGTGTTATTTTCGCTATTTCGTTTTTACTTATATTCTATATGTTGGCCATTGCGCTAACTTTTGGGGCTATTGCTTTTGTAGTTACTGTTTTTCTGAATAATCATACTTTTAGTGACATCTCAACATATTTTGGCATTATTCTTTTGGTGTTTCTTACTATTGGAATGCTACTTACCTTTATAGATTTTATAACTCTTGGTTTTTTAAAAAAGAAAAAATGGATTAGCAAGCTGTACTTCCCAATCTATTGGTGTTTTAGTATTATTACACTTTCGTTTTTATATCGACCATTGGTCTATAATTTCCTAGATCATAAATTCGGAAAACGTTTAAGTTTATTTTTAGTTCCCATCTATATTTTATTGGTATGGATGACCTCTTTATACTACAATCAGTCTAACTATTTTAACTTTATTGAACCTTCAGGGCAGCACATTTCTAATTCATTAAATTATGAAGATATGCTTGTTGATGATTCCGATTTTATTCAAAATATAGCTATTAATAGTAAAGTAATAAGCGATTCATACATTAAAGTATTTATTGTTTTTGATAAATCTATAGAAGATGAAATTTACAAGTTTAACCCTAAATTAAAACTTGACGAAGACACCAGAGGGATTACCTCTGAAATGAGTTCCATTAATTCTGGTGCTATTAGTGATGCCTTAAAAAGTGAATATATGACAACATTTAATTCACTCTATTCTGTTGAAATTGATACTATATTATATAAAACAGATTTTGTTCTTGGTAAAACCGTAAAAAAACAAAACGGCTTTGAAACCTATATTGGTGTAAAGAATTTAGATGACGGTAAACACATCTTACATGTAAAACGCAAGGAACTAAAAGCATCAGATACCCTATCTAAAACAGCAGCTTCTATACCATTTTGGTATTATCCCAATTAGTAAACAACATAAAAACGTCTCATTTTGAGACGTTTTTTTATGCGTATAAATAGTGTATCTTTAGAAACTATAAGCTTAACCATGCATAAAATACTATTTTCACTTTTCTTAATTGGGCAATTATCCTTTGCTCAAATTACTATTAAAGACAGCATTTCTACGTATCCTATTAGTTATGCCACCATTTCTTTTGGCAATGGCAACGGTATTTTTGCCGATGATGAGGGGCAGTTTTTTTTTACTAAAAAATTATATCCAGATATCGATTCGCTTTTTATTTCTGCATTAGGTTTTAAAGACCTTAATGTTGCTACAAACAATTTACCTAATCAACTTCTGATGCAACCGGAAGCTTCAGAATTAGATGAAGTTTTTATAGGTGTTACAATTGATAGAAAATTTAAAGAAGAAAAACTAAAACCATCTCTAGATGACGATTATTATAATTGTTGGCTACCTACTATAGAATCTGAGATTGCAGTATATTTTCCTAAGACAAGTTCAAAAGATCAAAAGATCACTAATGTACAATTCCCTATTGCTTTAGAATCTAAAGATTGGGAAAAACGCAACCGTAAAAACAGTGATAAAAAGAAGTTTTCGACGCTTTTTAAAGTACAATTTTATCAAAATGATAACGGAGTTCCTGGTAAAGCACTAACCTACGAAACCATCGTTTTTAGAGCAACTGAAAAAGATGGAGATGCATACGATTTAAATGTTGAAGACTACGATATCTACATTCCTAAAGATGGTTTTTTTGTATCACTTCAAGTTTTAGGTTACACCAACAAAGCCGGAAAATTATTACCAAATAAAAAGTACAAAGAGATAAAATCTAAAACGGGCAGTATTGTTAAAATACCAACTAATTTTAGACCTTTGTTACCATTTACAGACGAGATTGAAAGTAAAAACACGTATATAAAACGCGTATTTATTAACGGAAATAATTGGGTGAAATTTGAAAAAGGGAATGGCTTACAATCTAGTTTACTAAAAAGAGATTTATTTAATTATGGTATAGGATTAACCTACAAAACCTATAAAGATGAATGAAGCATTAAGGTTTAATATTATGAATTTACATTTCTGCAAAACCAATGTGCTTTTAAAATAAAAAACACCATGAATATTATACCTAATTTGTAAAATTACTCAACTTCAAAATCAAAAAAAGTTTTTGGAAAAGGTTCCCAACGTAATGTAAAATGCCACCACTCTTTTGCGTAATTTCTAAAATTATGTTTTAGCATTACAGTTTGTAGTAACTGTCTGTTTTTCTTTTGCTCATCTGTTAAGGCCTCATGAGCAACCCAAGAGGCTTCTCCAAAAAAATCATAAGGACTTCCCATATCTAAAGGTTCGCCAGTTTCGCCATTAGTAATGGTTAAATCAATAGTACTCCCTCTACTATGACCAGATCGCGAAGCTATATAGCCTGCTTTAAACAAGTTTTTTTTATTTACCTCAGGATAAAATTGCTGTTTCTTAATAGTGTCATTTAAGTCTTTTGCCCATCTAATAAAATGGTTTACAGCACGCTGTGGTCTATAGCCATCATAAACTTTTAAACACAAGTTTTGTTTTTGCAACTCTTCTTGAACCAATTTTAACTTCTCTGCTGTGTTTTTGGTTATTATTAAACGATTCGCTTTATAACCATCTATAGTATCGCCAACAAAATTATTTTCTGAAAAATAGCGCAATTCAACATCCAAATCAGGTATTACAGATTTTGCATAAACAAAGCCATCAGGTAAGGTTTGTTTTTCTTGAAAACCTAAAGTTATTAGAAACAGGCTAGTTATATATAATAGCGTTTTATAATTCATATCAGAATACTAATTTACTGAAAAATAAAATTACGACTTGTTTTATAAAAAGACACATGAATACAGATTAAAATAAGAGAAATAGCTTAAGTTATTCACTATTATAAAAACAAAAAACCGAGATCCCTCAATCTCGGTTTTCGTTTATTTGCTTTACTATGCTGGTAGATTTAGGGTCTCTAATTACACACAACACAAGGCAAATATTAATTAATTAATCCATTGAACTAAAAACTAATTTTTAGTACGAGTCAAATATATAATTCATTTTGAACTACGACGCTAAAAAACATATTTAATCGACGAAATACACTTAATTTTAACATTTTTCGACAAAATAACGTATTTCACCGCTGAAAAACACAATTTTTATAATTCAATAATTGTATTTACAAATCATAAATTGCTATAAAATTCGTTAAAAAAACAAAAATCAATTCTATATCAATTAACTTTATCCTTAAAATAATTTTAAAATGAAACAATTTGTAATTCTCATTCTATGTTTAGTTAATACTTTAGGTTTTAGCCAAGACAAAACCTATAATGAAGAAGAACTAACAATAACAAAATGGATTGATGGAACATTACTCCTTCCACACGATATTGATAAACCCGATTTAGCAATCATAATTGCAGGTTCTGGTCCTACTAACCGAAATGGAAATCAAAATTTCCTTAAAAACAATTCCTTAAAAAAATTAGCAACAGGACTCACTGAAAATGGAATTGCAACATTTAGGTATGATAAGCGTATTGTAAAACAAATTTTAAGAAATAATGTAGATAAAGACATTAAGTTCGATGATTTTGTAAACGATGCTTCAGATATTATCAATTATTTTAAGGACAAAGAAAGTTATGGTAAAATCTATATCATTGGCCATAGCCAAGGTAGTTTAGTTGGTATGCTAGCGGCTAAAGATAAAGCTAACGGATTTATTTCACTGGCAGGTGCTGGTAATAATATAGGAGATGTACTTGTAGAACAAGTTACTAAAATGGCGCCAAAACTAGGTGAAGAAGCCCAGCGTGTGGTTAGCTTATTAAAAAACGGAGAGAATACCACAGATTATCCTCCTGCATTAGGATCGCTATTTGGTCCAGAGATACAAGATTTTATGATGAATTGGATGTCGTACAATCCTACTGAAATTATAAAAGAGTTAACAATGCCTATTCTTATTATTAATGGTACTAAAGATCTTCAAGTTTCAGTAAAAGAAGCTGAATTATTAAAAGAAGCTAATGAAGAATCTAAATTGGTAATTATTGAAAACATGAATCATGTACTCTTTGAAATTGAAGGAGATGATTTAGAGAACTCAAAATCTTATAACGAATCCTTTAGACCTATTTCTCCTGAACTCATTAAAAGTGTTACAGATTTTATAAAATCTTAATTCAAAAAATAACTGTTTAACATTTAGAAAGCATTTTGGAAACGAGATGCTTTTTTCGTTTCTATCCCCTTATAAAATGAAAAGCATCCCAACCACGAGATGCTTTTTCTAACTAACCAACCAAATGTAATGATACTACTTTGTAGTAGTGTTACCAGGTGGTAACTATAGTAATAGTCATTACACTTAGTATATTACAAAGCTCGTGCCAAACTCTATATTTTAATTCTTTTTATAAAGTTGTAACAAAAATATCTATTTGTATACTTATAAAATAAGTTATATCTTTATGATATCATTTTAATATCATATTGATTAATTACAATTATTAACCAATTAAAATTATAGATTATGAAAGAAGAAAAAATTATCGTCCCTGCAAATGGCTACTTAATGTTATTTTTATTTTTAATATTATTCTTAGGTAGTATTGCTCTTATTCCTATTACAGAAACGGGCTGGTCTGTATTTGGCATTATAGCTGCATTAATATTAGCCTTTGGATTTTTAATGGTGCAACCTAATGGCTCTCGTGTATTGCTTTTATTTGGAAAGTATGTAGGAACAATAAAGCAGAATGGTTTTTATTGGGTAAACCCATTTTTTACTAAAAAGAAAATTTCATTAAGAGCAAGCAACTTTGATAGCGAGCGGCTTAAAGTAAATGACAAATTAGGGAATCCTATAATGATTAGTACCATTTTGGTTTGGAGAGTACAAAACACTTACAAAGCAGCGTTTGATGTCGATAATTACGAAAACTTTGTACGCGTACAGACCGATGCTGCTGTACGTAAATTAGCAAGTATGTATCCTTATGATAACTTTGCAGATGAAGGTGTTGACGAAGATATTACCTTACGTTCTAGTGTTAATGAAGTCAGTAACGCTTTAGAAAAAGAAATAGACGAGCGTTTATCTATCGCAGGTATCGAAGTTTTAGAAGCACGTATTGGTTATTTAGCGTATGCACAAGAAATTGCTAATGCTATGCTTAAGCGTCAACAAGCTACAGCAATTGTTGCAGCACGACATAAAATTGTAGAAGGAGCTGTAAGCATGGTAGAAATGGCCATTGATGAATTAAATAAAAAGCAAGTTGTAGATTTAGATGAAGAACGAAAAGCTGCTATGGTAAGTAACCTCATGGTGGTATTATGTGGAGACAAGGATGCTTCACCTGTTTTAAACACAGGAACTTTAAGCCATTAAAATATGAAAGAATATAAAGTAGTACAACCTAAACTCGGGTTTAGAAATCGTATCCAAAATTTTGAAGATCTGCTGAATCAGTACGCACGAGAAGGTTGGGTTGTTAAGGATATTGGAGTTAATTGGTCGTCTGTAGTTTTTGAACGTGATAAAAACAGATAATGAAAATTTTTAAAGAAGAACAACGTTTTAATCAGTTGTGGTTAATTATACTTATGTTAGTAAGTACAATAGTTCCTATTGGTATTTATGTGAAAGAATACACAGAAAATCCTGAAAATTTTTCTAGTTTAGAACTAATAGGTGTTATTTTTCTTATTCTCTTAGCTTCTGGGTTTATCTTTTTCTTTAAACTTACAACGCGTATAGATGAAACTGGGATTCATTATAAGTTTTTTCCCTTTCATTGGAATTTAAAAAATATTAAGTGGAACGAAATTGATAAAGCTTACGTAAGAACTTACGATCCACTGGGTGAATATGGAGGTTGGGGACTAAAAGGAGGCATACTTTGGAATAAAGCTAAAGGAAGAGCTATAAACGTTTCTGGTGATATTGGGATTCAGCTCGTATTAAAAAGCGGTAAAAAATTATTAATTGGTACACAAAAAGAAAACGAAGCCAAGAGTGTATTAGCTACCTATAAAACAAAATTTAATTAATGAAACTATAATGTCTAAAAAGAAAGCCTTTGCACTACGAATAAATGAAGATATGCTGAAAGCCATTGAAAAATGGGCTTCGGACGAATTCCGCAGTACTAACGGTCAAATAGAATGGATGTTAATGCAATATCTCAAGGAACACAATAGGCAACCCAAACCAAAAGATAAACCCATAGAAAAAAAGTGATCCGAAACGGTCACTTTTTTCGTTTTTAATTTTTGTATTTTGCGTCTTATAAACCAACTAAACTATGGATAACACTCCTCTTTTTACTGACGACACTATTGTATTTGGCCTTTTAATGCTGGCCCTTGGATTTGTATTTATTACAGAATCTATAAAAACAGGATTTTGGGCAAAGTTCTATAAAATAGTACCAGGATTATTTATGGCTTATATGGTTCCGGCTGTTTTAACCACAACGGGTTTAATCTCGCCAGAATGGACAACCATTTCAGAAACTGGTGTCATTACAGAGCACAGTTCTAATCTTTACTATGTTTCTAGTCGTTACTTATTACCTGCAGCCTTAGTTCTAATGACTTTGAGTATCGATTTAAAAGCTGTTTTTAATTTAGGTTGGAAAGCCTTGGTAATGTTTTTTACAGGAACCTTAGGTATTGTTATTGGAGGGCCAATTGCGATTTTATTAATTGCTACCGTTTCACCTGACACAGTTGGAGGTATTGGTCCGGATGCTGTATGGAGAGGGCTTTCTACTTTAGCAGGAAGTTGGATTGGTGGAGGAGCCAACCAAACTGCCATGCTAGAAATTTATGGCTATAACCAAGCCAAATACGGAGGTATGGTGTTTGTAGATATCGTCGTTGCTAATATTTGGATGGCAATTATATTAATTGGTATCGGAAAAAGAAATCGCATTAATAAATGGTTAAAAGCAGACACATCTTCTATTGAAGAGTTGAAAGAAAAAATGTCAAACTTTTCTGAAAAAGTCAAACGAAACCCATCAGTTACAGATATAATGATAATCTGTGCCATTGCATTTGGAACAGTAAGCGTTGCACATCTAAGTGCTAATTTTTTAGCTCCTTTTTTCGAAAGTATTGTGGCAGGAATAGAATCTCCTACTACACGAAACATATTTACATTTCTAGGTTCTAAATTCTTCTGGATGATTAGTGTAGCTACTATAATTGCTATTTTATTGTCAAATACAAAAGCCAAAAATTATGAAGGAGCAGGTGCTAGTAAATTTGGAAGTGTTTTTATTTACATCCTAGTTGCTAGTATTGGAATGAAAATGGATTTAACCATGATTTTTGATAACCTTGGGCTTATCGCTATTGGAGTCGTTTGGATGACCATCCATGCTATACTCTTAGTATTAGTGGCAAAACTCATTAAAGCACCATATTTCTTTCTAGCTGTTGGAAGTCAAGCTAACGTTGGTGGAGCTGCCTCTGCTCCTATTGTCGCTTCTGCTTTTCATCCATCCTTAGCTACAGTAGGTGTTCTTCTTGCTGTCTTTGGTTATGCTGTTGGAACAATTGCAGCTATAGGTTGTACAATTTTAATGGAATTAGCAGCTGTTAGCTAGCAATTTTAAAACAATTATAAGATATTTGCGCACCTAATTATTTAGTAAACCATGACAAAATTGAACAAAGCTCTAAGTCTCATAATTTTAGTAGTATTAGCTGTTTCTTGCGGCAAAAATAATGACGCAAATTTTACCTTAAAAGGACATATTAAAGGATTAAAAAAAGGGGTCGTTTACCTTCAAAAAGATGGAGATTCTACTATTATAGATTTAGATTCAATGGTTATTACTGGTCAACCAGAATTTAACTTACACACCAATTTGGAAGAACCTATACTACTCTATTTAAAACTATTTAAAAATGATGGTGAGGAACATTATATTCCGTTTTTTGCTGATAAAGGCATAACAGAAATTAATACAACTTTAAAGAATTTCAATTTTAATTCTGAAATTAAAGGATCTAAACAGCACGAATTATTAGAACAGTATCTTGGAATAATATCGCAATTCAACAATAAAAATCTAGATATTATTGAAGCTCGTTTTAATGCCCAAAAGAATAATGACAGTATTGCTGTAGACTCTTTAGGCAGAATTACAGATCAGCTTTTAAAGCGTAAATATGCCTATACCATTCAGTTTGCAATGAATAATAAGGATAGTGAAATTGCACCTTATTTAGCATTATACGAAGCACGAAATGCGAATCCGGTTTATATAGATTCTATTTACAACAATCTAACTACAGAGATTAAGAATTCGTTCTACGGAAAAAAACTAGGGAAAGCTATTACAGATAGAGAAGCGACTAAATAGACTAAGTATACAATGCAACTCACACATTAGAGTCCTAAAAAATCCAATCATTTATGTGATTGGATTTTTTTTTTGCATCAAAGAAGGAATTGACATCTGCTACGTATTATAAAACCTCAAATTTTATATGTATTAAACAAAAAAAAACTTCAATTACTATAATGGTAATTGAAGTTTTAAAAAAGAGCCGATGGAGGGACTCGAACCCACGACCTGCTGATTACAAATCAGCTGCTCTAGCCAGCTGAGCTACATCGGCAAAACAGTTTGCAAATTTAAAATAGATTTTCAAATTTGCAAGTCTATTTATTTTAATTTATTGATTTTTTCAATAAGATCTCTTCCTTTAGACTCAAGATCGTTGCTAATGGCTTTGAAATGCGCTTTCTTATTTTCTGCACTTCTATCATTAACACGAGCAATTAACTCATCAAACGTTGCAATAGCTTCATCAATAATAGCTTCACTTTCTTTAGTTGGCTTTTCAGCGTTCGCTAATTCCCACACGTAAACCGCTTCAATAATATCACCTAAAACGTAGTTAATATCTTTTTTTAATTCTCTTTTATTTGACATGATAATTATGTTTTTTAATAACCGCAAAAATACTAAATCCTTTTAGTTATTTAATCGATTTTTATTTGAAGTTTTAAACGTACACTTCTAGAAGCTTTCCAGAGTTAGATTTTAGTTTAAAATTTTTAATATGAGCAGGAATTAATAGTGTTTCACCTTTAGAAATACTATTGAGAGAATTATCTGTTAAAATTTCAACATCTCCATCTACACACATATAAATTATAAAAGAATCGTAGGTGTTTTGTTTTTTAATTTCTGAATCTATTGTTATAAAATTAGTTGTGAAAAATGGGCAATTTATTATAATGTTTGAAGCATTTTTTTGCTTCTTATAATCGATTCTAAAATCATTTTTCATTTCAAAATCAAATGCATCAATAGCATTATCTTTATGTAGTTTACGCGCATTCCCTTCAGAATCTACACGTTCCCAATCATAAACTCTGTAAGTGACATCACTGGTTTGCTGTATTTCAGCTAGCAAAACACCTGCTCCAATGGCATGAACTCTTCCTGCTTCAATAAGGTAAGTATCTCCTTCTTTTACCTTATCAAAATTTAAAATATCAGTTAATGTTTTTGCTTCTAAATGTTTTAAGTACGTCTCTTTATCTATTTTATCCTTAAAGCCTACGATAAGATTAGCGTTCTTATCTGCTTGCATTACGTACCACATTTCTGTTTTCCCAAAAGAATTATGTCGTTTTTTTGCTAACTCATCATTGGGATGTAACTGAATACTCAAATTTTCTTTGGCATCAATAAATTTTATAAGCAATGGAAATTCTTCACCAAAACGTTTCCAATTTTTTTCACCTAAAAGTTCTGATTTATAAATGCCTAAAAGTTCTTGAAGCGATTTTCCTTTTAATTCTCCATTAGATACTATAGAAACATCGCCAGGAACAGCACTTACTTCCCAACTTTCACCTAATTTTTTAGATTTTGAATCTTTATTGAGATATTGATTCAGCTTTTCACCACCCCAAATTTTATCTTTTAAAATAGGCTGAAACTTTAATGGATATAACTGATACTTCATAAAATTAATCTCCAGAATAAGTTACAAAATTACGAGGTGTTTCATAAAGCGTAATTTCAAGATGAAACTTTGAATCTAACATCGGTTTAATCTTATTATAAATTACAACCGCAATATTTTCTGCTGTAGGGTTTAAATCTTTAAATTCAGGGACTTCAACATTTAAGTTTTTATGATCAAAAGCGTCTTCTACTTCAGATTTAATAATATCTTTTAGCTTTTTAACATCTATAACATAGCCTGTTTCTGGATCTATTTCACCTGTTACACTTGCTATTAATTCATAATTATGACCATGAAAGTTAGGATTGTTACATAAACCAAAAACGGCGTCATTTTTCTCAAAACTCCAATCTTTCCGATAAAGTCGGTGTGCTGCATTAAAATGTGCTTTTCTATGTACAGTAACTTTCATATTACTTATTAACGTTTATAAATTCATAAAACTTCTCAAAAATTATTTTAAACCAAGCTGTATACAATTGCGGATTTGTCTGCATATCAGATTTTATGGCATCTAATGACATCCATTTCCAATTGGCTACTTCATCTTCGTTAATATTTGGTTTTTCATTATAATAACCAATCATAATATGGTCATATTCATGTTCTGTTAACCCGTTCTCAAATGGTGCTTTATAGATAAATGAGGTTGTTTCTTCTAAATTGGTAACAAATCCCATCTCTTCCTGCAAACGTCGCTTACCCGCTTTTAAATTTGTTTCTCCATCGCGTTGATGGCTACAACATGTATTGGTCCATAAATTTGGAGAATGGTACTTATGTGCTGCACGTTGCTGAAGCATTAATTCCTTTTTATCATTAAAAATAAATACCGAAAATGCGCGATGTAAAAGCGCTTTTTCATGGGCTTCCATTTTTGGCATTAAACCAATCTTATTGTCCTTTTCATCTACTAGGATGACTTGTTCTTCTGTCATAATGCGAAATTAACACCTAAAACTTAAATAAAAGTAAAGGATTTCATAAAAAATAGCCGCTTAAAGATTTAAGCGGCTATTTACGATTATATCATATTATTAGGCCTAATTTTTATCTTCATCGCAAGTTTTTCCATTAATACTTGTGATGATAAACTCACTACGTCTATTAAGTTGGTGTTCTTCTTCAGAACAATGTGAATTGTTAGATGGTTCGCATCCACAATCGTTTACCAATCGCGCTTCACCATAACCTTTAGCCGTTAGACGTTCTGCGGCAATTCCCTTTTTAATTAGGTACTGACGTGTAGACTGTGCTCTACGATCTGAAAGTTTTTCATTATAAGCTGCTGGTCCTCTACAATCTGTATGACTACGAATATCTATATGCATTGTTGGATATTTAGTGAGTACAGCTAATACTTTTTGAATTTCAATTTCAGCATCATATCTAATATTAGATTTATCAAAGTCAAAATAAATAATAGGAATATCTAATACTTTAGCCAAATCATCGCAAGGTTCTATTTGTTGCTCATCTTTCTCTATAAGCAGCTCCATCTTTAATTCTTGATTCTTATTTGGCGTAGTAAAACGTTTTTCGTCAGAAGTATATTTTTCTTTTTCAACTCTAATTAAATATTCTTTTTTAGGATCTACCTCAAATTTAAAATAAGCATCCTCTCCTACTGTTTGACGAGCTATTTCAACACCATCCTCATTATATAAAATAACGGTTGAATTAGGTATTAATTCTTCTGTATTCATGTCTTGAACAACACCTTCTACTAATAGTTTTATCTCTGGAACTTCAAAAGTATAAATATCATCACTTCCTTTACCACCTTCTCTATTTGAACTGAAGTACACACGTTTTGTAACTAGGTTTTCATAATATCCAAAATCATCCCATTCACTGTTAACTGGTTTACCTACATTTTCTATAGGAAAATTTCTGTTAGATCCTGTTTTGATTTTTTCGTCTATACCTTCAGATTTAAATACATCTAAACCTCCTAAACCTGGAAATCCTGTAGATGAAAAGTATAAATCGCCATTAGTATTCATAAATGGAAATGATTCTTGACCTTCGGTATTTATAGAACTTCCTAAATTTTCTGGTTCACCTAATGTACCATCATCATTAACATCTACTACAAAAATATCTGATTGGCCAAAAGTTCCTGGCATATCTGAAGCAAAGTATAACTTAGTTCCTGTTACGTTAAGCGTAGGATGAGCCACACTGTAATCTACGCTATTAAAATGAACTTTATGAATATTATCCCAATGACCATCTTCATTTAAAGTTGCTCTGTATAATTGCAATCTATTAATGCCTGTGTCATCTTCTTTATACTTTAATCTGTGGTAATTATTTCTAGTAAAGAACATATATTTTCCATTAGGTGAAAATACAGCACTAGATTCGTGAAACTTAGTATTTACTTCTCCTTCTATACTTTTAACTTCTCCAAATGTATCATCTTTAGTTTTTTCAACATAATACAAGTCTAAGTAAGGTTCTTCATTCCATCTGTATTTACGACCACCTCCTCTTGCCGAAGCAAACACAATACCAGTTTCATATTCTGTGGTTCCAAAATCTGATAACTCAGTATTAATTTCTAGATTAAGTAATTCTATATCATCTCTACTTAATTCTTCTATATCTGATTTATAATCTACTTTAGATAAAAATGCTTTTCCTCTTAAATCACTAGGTTTAAGCTCATTAAATTTTTCCATCCATTTATCTGAAGCCTCATAATCTTTTATTCCTTTTAAAGCTAGAGCATATCTAAAATAGTATTCTGGATCAATAACCTCATTCATATTCATTAACTCACCATACCATTTGGCAGCTTCTTTCATTTTATTTTGAAAGTAAAATGAATTTGCCAATTTTTGAAAGAGATCGGCAGATTTATACCCTTTATTAGCGACTTCCAATAAAACTTCACTTGTTTTTACATAAGCAAAATCTCTATAGTCATCTTTTACACTTTGTATCTTTCCGTTCTGTGCAAAAACAGCTGAAGAAAATGCAAGCACAAATGTTAATAATATATATTTAGATATTGTTTTCATGCGTTTTTATTTATTTTTTTAACGGACACATATTAATAATTTCTTTTGATAATCACCCATTTTAACAAGCTCATTTTATCCTTTTATTTTAAAAGAAACGTGGTGATAGTATTCTACCCAATCTTTTAACTTCAAATCTTAATGTAAATTCATGCGTGCCACTATTATAATTATTTAGTCCAGTTGTTGTCATATCATAACTATACCCAACAAACATACCTGGGGTTATTTGAAAACCGGCTAATGCACTTACTGAGTCGTCCCATCTCCAAGCTAAACCTAGAGTGACTTTCTTTTGGAACCAAAAATTTGCTGATACGTCTGCAATCATTGGTGCACCTGACACTCCTTTAAGTAAAAATGCTGGTTTTAACTCTGTTGTTTCACTAATATTGAAAACGTAACCACCGATTAAATAAAAATGCATGCGTTCAGTGGCCACCGACTCTTCATAATCGTCATAATGTTTTGTTTCAATAAAATTAGGAACAGCTAAACCTAAGTACCATTTTCTAGTGTGCATATACAAACCCGCTCCAACCATTGGTGATATTAAGTTTATGTTATCCTGAAAATTCGCATCTAATTGATTTTGAAATCGACCTTTGCTCCAATCAGTATCTAGCATATGAAATCCTCCTTTTGCTCCAAATGACAATTTTAAATCGTTGGCATTTAAAGGTATTGTATAAGAGAAATTCGCATCTACAAATGTTTCACTTGCTGGTCCTAAAGCATCATTTACAACATTTAGTCCTAAACCAATACGCTCATTTCGTAATGGAGTATGAATACCTAAAGATTGTGTTTGTGGTGCACCATCAATACCCACCCACTGAGACCTGTGCAAACCAACAACACTTAATGTCTCTCTTTGACCAGCATAAGCAGGATTAACACTTAACGTATTATACATATAATGTGTATACTGAGGATCTTGCTGTGCATAACTAACAGCACTGATTAGTAAAAATACTAAAACTATTAATCCTTTTATTAGTGATGATTTATGTATCATTTTAATTATTTTATAATTCAGTATTAATTAGTTATTTCTGTTAATGTATAACCATCCAACTTTTGGATCAGAACCATTACCTAAATCTAGTACATAATAATAAGTACCTACAGGTAAGTCATCTGATTGATTCATAACAGCTCTACCATTAGATGTACCTTTCCAGTTATTTAGGTATCCTTTGGTACTATAAACAATATTTCCCCATCTGTTATAAACTTCTAATTTATTATTTGGATACTGTTCTATACAATCAATTACAAATGTTTCATTAACACCATCACCATCAGGTGAAAACTCGTTATAAATAGTTAAACATATTGGGAATACTTCTGCAGCACCTTCATTATTACTAGTGTCAACATCGATTCCTCCAACTGAACTTTGAATATAAGCTGTATTCAAATAATCACCAAACCCAAGTACTTCTACTGTAATCTCAAGGATTTCAACTTGATCTGGATCTAATTGAGTAATTGTCCATTCTCCATTGAGTTCAGAATATGTACCACCAGTCGTTAATGCTGAAATAAATGAGTATCCACTTGGTATATGCTCATCAATTATGATATCTGTTGCAGTTACATTACCAATATTTGCCACTTCAATAGTAAATGTAACCTGAGCGCCAACTACAGGGTTAAGCTCATCTACAAGTTTAGTCACTTCTAAATCGTAAATTGACGTGACATAAACTATTGTTGGATCATCTGGATTACCATTACCATTGTCATCAATGTTATCATCATCATTTGGATCATCACTGATATCAGTAATATCATCTAAAGGATTGTTTAAATCGCCGTTAGGTTTTTCACTACTTACTGATGCAGAGTTTGTAACACTACCAAAATCGATATCTTCTTGAGTAATTAGATATGTCGCTGTATAAGTAGTATTATTAATTTCACCCGGAATAAGCTGAGCTATTGGACCACCTGATAAGTTTAAGCCAGGCAAGTTATCTTCTACAACAATATTGGTTAATGTTTGATTCCCTGTGTTTTCTATAGTAAACACATAAGTAATCACATCATCTATACCACCAGCTATGCCATCTCCATTAGTATCTTCTAAAGGTAATGTCGTTTTAATCAAACTGATTTTAGGATCTGAAGTGATAGTAATCACTGTTGCATCATCATCAGTATTACCATCTGAGTCATCACCATCATCACTCGTATCATCTAC